>NZ_JBQDJZ010000004.1:0-63318 GCF_052095765.1 Halomonas sp. | reverse complement strand
ATCAGCGTCACACTCATCAACGGCTCGCCCAGAGCATCCAGCAGTGCGCGGGTGATGGCATGATCTGGCACACGCACACCGATGGAACGGCGCTTGGGATGCAGCAGCAGCCGGGGCACCTCGTTGGTAGCGTGCAGTATGAAGGTGTAAGCACCCGGCGTGTGAGCTTTTAGCAGGCGAAAGTCGGTGTTATCCAGCTTGGCGTAGGTGCCGATCTCGGAGAGATCAGAGCACACCAGGGTAAAGTTGTGTTTGTCATCCAGCGCACGCAGCCGCTTGATGCGGTCGACTGCCTTTTTCTCACCCAGCCGACAACCCAGCGCATAGCCGGAATCGGTAGGGTAGGCAATGACGCCACCATTGGTGATGATCTGGATAGCCTGGTCAATCAGGCGCTTTTGGGGGGTTTCCGAGTGGATCTGAAAAAACTGGCTCATGAATTCTCCTGATGATCTGGTAAATGACAGGATCGCAGTACTGTGCCCCTTCCTGCCCAGTAAACTCAATACCTGTTGACTATGTGAGACTTTGTCAGGCCATTCAAACGCAATAACCCTGACGGCTCGGTGGTTCAGTACGATCTGCTCATGGTTCTCCCAGTGAGCCTAGTCTCTCAGCACGCGCTGCAAAAACGGCTGAGGCAAAAACACCAGCAACAGCGAAAACAGCCCTCCGCCGACAACGAAGTATTCTGCGTAACTAACGTCAAAAAGCGCACGACTGACGAAGCCGGAAAGCCACACTTTCATATCAATCAACATTTTGAGGTCCATACTTATAACACTGGGCCAAAGGTTGCGATCACGTTGTTCCAGACGTTCCGATAGAACGGCCAGGCCAACACACTGGATAGTGTGACGTTATTAGAGCGTTCAAGATACTCCAGCTGGCGCATAACAATGGACTGTGTTGTGGCCTCGTCATACAGCAAAATGTTGTTCTCGTAGTTAAGGTCAAAGCTACGCAGATCCAGATTCGTGGAGCCGATCAGGCTTACTTTTCCATCAATAGTCAGAGTCTTGGCATGCAAGAGGCCATCCCTGTACTCATGAATGAAGCAGCCCGCCCCAAGCAGACGGTGATAATAGCTATGACTAACGGCAGCTACGATCCAACTGTCATTTCTGCGCGGATAGATCAGAGTCACGGTGACGCCGCGATGGGCAGCGGCGCACAGCGCTTCCAAAACAGTAGCATCAGGCACGAAATACGGTGTGGACAGGATCAGCTCTTGCTGGGCACTGGCTATCAGGTTGGAAAACAACTGCGGCGTGGCACCCCGACGCTCGGTGGGCCCGACTCCCATGACCTGAGCCGGAAAACCACCGGTTTCCGGCTCAAAGACCAGCTTGAAACGGTCTAGCCGTTCACCAGTCGCCTGCATCCAGTCACTAGCGAACAGCAGCTGGTTCTGCGCTACTACCGGCCCGGTAAAACGCATCATGATGTCTACCCAGGGCGCATATTTTGCCTTGGGCAGAAACTCAGGGTCAGCCGAGTTGCGGCTGCCGCAGTAGGTGATGCGCCCGTCAATCACTGTGATCTTGCGGTGGTTGCGCAGGTCAATCCGGCTCGTCAGGATCACCCAAAGTGGTCTTTTTAGCGGCAGCGCCACCGCCACCTGTACGCCTGCATCACGCATGCGGCGCCACAGCGCCGACTTGATCAGCGCACGCGACCCCAAGCCGTCTGCCATGGCACGACAGGTAACCCCCCGCTGGGCGGCCCGGATCAGAGCTTCTGCCAGGGTTCTGCCGGTGTTGTCTTCAAGCCAGATGTAATAGAGCACATGCACATGGTCGGTGGCGGCATCGATATCCTCGACGATACGCTTAATGCTAGCGCTACCGTCTGCCATCAGCTCGGCGGCGTTTCCAGCCACCGTATGAAAACCGTTGATTGACGACGCGTAGAGAAACGCCTGGCGATAGGCCGGCTCAATTAGCTTTCTGGAGGCACCTTTGCTCCCCATGTAATTCCAGGCGCCGTCAGTAATTTCATCAAAGACTTCATCGTGGCGTTTCTGCGCACGCTTACCGATGTCAATCTCACCAAACAGGAAGTACACCACCACGCCAAAATAGGGCACCACGTTAAGAACAATGAACCACGCCAGCCGCGCCGGAGGAGAAAGATCGTCACGCAGCAGAATTCGGATCGTGAAGACCAGCACCAACAGACCATGAAGAAGAACAACAATTGCCATCTGACTTCCTAGAGTAAAGAGCCCGACACCGAGCACAACATAATGAACAGCACCGGAATAATCCGCACTGAACACCCCTTCCATGGCAGCTAACCTTATCAAGATTCTGGCGCTTCGGGCATCTGCAGCAGCCTGTGGAACGACAGATAACACCCAACAAGTGTCTCTTTTTGCCAACAAGCGGTTATAAATCCTACCCGTTATGATTAAAATGGATTATTCATCGCATTCTTGGGGGCGCTGATTCCTAGCCCACTTCCAGCAAGCCGCATCTGATATACCAATAGTTTCGTGAATTGGCGTCTGATGGAGAAAAATAAAGCGCTTAAAAAAACGACGCCTAAAACTGACGCTAAGGAGTGCAGTGATGTTCAAGAAGATCATGGTACCCGTTGACTTGTCGCATCTCAGCGTAATCGAGCCGTCACTTCAGGCAGCTGCTGACATGGCTGGCTTCTATCAAGCCGAGGTCTGCTACGTCGGCGTAACGGCGGTTACTCCTGGCAGCGTGGCGCGCACGCCTGAAGAGTATGCGAAAAAACTTGAGGTATTTGCTCAGGAGCGTGGCAAGATCCATGGCCAACCGGTCAGTAGCAAGACGATCCAGCGGGTCGACCCTTCCGCTGACCTGGTCGACACCCTGGTCGAGGCGATCGATACCATCAGCGCCGACCTGATCGTGATGCCAACTCATGCGCCCCGAAATCTGGATATCGTGATGCCAGCCAACGGTAGCCAGCTCGCCGCCAAGACGAATGCCTCGGTATTCCTGGTGCGCCCACGGCAATAAGCGCACCAAACAGCAACTGAACACAAGGAACTTCTAGCTTGCTTTTCATCTACAGGGAGAAAACATTGTGACTAACACCCCTCACAATAATGAACCCAGGCCGCCAAACGAAGGCTCTGAGGGCATTCCCGCCCCGGAAGGGGCGGCAAACCTGATCGATACGGACTACGTGATTGGCCAGGACAATATCGCGACCAGTAAATTTGGTGTGCCGGTTGACCTGCATAGCGTGGTATTCAGCGTATCGTCACTGGTTGTTCTGGTATTCGTGATTCTCACGCTTGCACTACAGACCGAAGTCGAACCGCTGTTCAACAACGTGTTCAACTACCTCACCGGCAACCTCAGCTGGGTATTCCTGTTCGGCGGTAACATCTTTGTCTTAGTAGCACTGGGTATCGTGCTGTCACCACTAGGCAAAGTGCGTATCGGCGGTGCCGAGGCAACGCCGGACTTCAGCTACACCGGCTGGTTTGCCATGCTATTCGCAGCGGGTATGGGCATTGGCCTCATGTTCTACGGCGTAGCCGAACCCATGTCGCACTTTGATGCAGCCATGGGCGGAATCAGCGTCGGAGAAGACGGCATACGCACCGACTGGGCACCGCTGGGCGGGGCCGAGGGCAATCAGCAAGGTGCACAGGCGCTGGGCATGGCGGCAACCATATTCCACTGGGGCCTGCATCCCTGGGGTGCCTACGCCATCGTAGGGCTGTCACTGGCCATCTTTGCCTTCAACAAAGGTCTGCCGCTGACCATGCGCTCAATCTTCTACCCGGTGCTGGGTGAGCGCATTTGGGGCTGGCCGGGGCATGTCATCGATGTGCTAGCGGTGTTTGCTACCCTGTTCGGCCTGGCCACCTCGCTGGGGCTGGGTGCCACTCAGGCGGCCTCCGGCCTGAATGAACTCTTTGGCATACCCAATACCGACGCGACCATGGTGCTGCTGATACTGGGCATCACCCTCATAGCGCTGCTGTCTGTCGTTGCGGGGGTAGACAAGGGCGTACAGCGGCTGTCCCAGGTCAACATGGCGCTGGCCTTCCTGCTGCTGTTCTTCGTCATTGCGGTCGGTCCGACGCTGGCTATTGCCACCGGGTTTTTCTCTAACCTGGGCAGCTATGTCACCCACCTGCCGGCACTGGCCAATCCATTTGGGCGTGAAGATGCTAACTTCGTGCAGGGCTGGACAGCCTTCTACTGGGCCTGGTGGATCTCCTGGTCACCCTTTGTCGGCATGTTTATCGCCCGGGTCAGCCGCGGCCGCAGCGTACGCGAGTTCCTGATTGCCGTACTGCTGGTACCTACACTGGTCTCCGTGCTGTGGATGACCGCTTTTGGCGGCACGGCTATCGACCAGTTGATCAGTGACGGTTTCATGGGCACCAAAGAGGCCGCCCTGGACCTGAAACTATTCGCCATGCTGGGTGAGCTACCGCTGTCTTCTATTACTTCCTTTGTGGGTATCATCCTGGTCATGGTGTTTTTCATCACCTCGTCGGACTCCGGCTCGCTGGTGATCGACTCCATCACTGCGGGCGGCAAGGTTGATGCCCCCAAGCCCCAGCGAGTCTTCTGGGCGCTGATCGAGGGCGGCATCGCGATTGCCTTGCTGATCGGTGGTGGTCTGACGGCGCTGCAGGCAGCATCAGTGTCAACTGGTCTGCCCTTCACCCTGGTCCTGCTGGTGGGTTGCTACTCACTGATCAAGGGTCTGATGAGTGAACCAAGAAGCGTCTGACGCTCACACTGAGCGCGGATGAAAAGCCGACGCTAACGAAAAACCCCGCCATGAATAATCATGGCGGGGTTTTTTAACTCCAGACAATCAGTCTGTGAAAGGATTACGCAGCACGATGGTCTCGTTGCGATCCGGTCCAGTGGACACGATATCGATCGGCGTACCGATCTGCTCTTCCAGGAATGCGATATAGGCTCTGGCGTTTTCCGGCAGCTCATCGAGGCTGCGGGCGCCAAGCGTTGACTCACTCCAGCCGGGCATCTCGTGGTAGACCGGCTCAACCTCGCCATAGCCTTCAGCATCTACCGGTGTTTCCAGTACCTTGCCGTCCTTGCAGCGATAGCCCACGCAGACCTGGATGGCATCCATGCCGTCAAGCACATCCAGCTTGGTCAGGCAGATGCCGGAAATCGAGTTGATCTGAACGGCATGGCGCAGTACCACCACATCAAACCAGCCGCAGCGACGCGCCCTGCCGGTAGTAGCGCCAAACTCATGGCCCTTCTCAGCCAGGTGACGGCCATTGTCATCAAATAGCTCGGTAGGGAACGGCCCTGCACCGACGCGCGTGGTGTAGGCCTTAGTGATACCCAGCACATAGTCGAGATACAGCGGCCCAACGCCAGAACCGGTGGCAGTTCCACCAGCGGTGGTGTTGGAGCTGGTCACGAAGGGATAAGTACCGTGGTCGATATCCAGCAACGAGCCCTGGGCACCTTCAAACAGGATGTTCTTGCCGGCCTTGCGCACATCATGTACCAGGCTGACAGTGTCACACACCAAATCGCGCAGCTCGTCGGCCATTCGCATGGCGTCGTCCAGCACCTGCTGGAAGTCTACCGGCTCAACCTTATGGTACTCGGTGAGAACAAAGTTATGGTATTCCAGCACTTCCTTGAGCTTGGCGGCAAAACGCTCGGGATACAGCATGTCGCCAAGACGCAAGCCACGACGCGCTACTTTATCTTCATAGGCCGGGCCGATGCCGCGCCCGGTGGTACCGATTTTGGCCTCACCGCGATCTTTCTCACGCGCCTGATCGAGATAAGCGTGGTAAGGCAGAATCAGCGTACAGGCCGGTGACAGACGCAAACGCTCACGCACCTGCACGCCACGCGCCTCAAGCTTATGAATTTCTTCAAGCAACGCCTCGGGCGACAACACCACGCCATTGCCGATCACGCAGGTCTTGCCCGGCCACAGAATGCCCGATGGAATCAGATGCAAAACGGTTTTTTCACCGTCGATCACCAGCGTATGGCCGGCGTTGTGCCCGCCCTGAAAGCGCACGACGGTATCAGCAGACTCGGTCAGCAGATCAACGACCTTGCCCTTGCCTTCGTCACCCCACTGGGTACCCAGTACGACTACATTCTTGCCCATTGCTTTCGTCTCTCATTGCTGCGCCCGGCTGTAGCCGGCGCGTCGGATGTTGTGGTCAGACGCTCAAGTCTGATCGGCGATAGGCTCAAGAGCTGCTATTTTCCAGCCGCTATCAGCCATTTCCAGCTGGCGACGGCAACCATGTTCAGCAGGGCCGGTACGCTGCCCAGGCAACGCCTGAACGACACGTTCGCCCTGCCCGCGCAAGCGGCTGACCGCGTCAGCCAATCCATCACCGCTGGCCGGTGCCCAGATGGCATCACTGACCGGCGTCTCGCTGGACAGTCCCGCCAGATGCTTGAGATCCATCGAGAAACCCGTGGCCGGACGCGCGCGCCCAAAAGCCCGACCAGTGTCATCATAGCGCCCGCCCTTGACCAGCGCCTGGCCGTAGCCCGGCACATAGGCCGCAAACATCATGCCAGTGTGATATTTGAAGCCGCGCAGCTCCGCCATGTCGAAGAATAGCGCAACCTCAGGAAACTCAGCTTTGACACCGCGATGCAACGCCTGCAGCTGATCCAGCGCGGCCCCAACAGCCTGGGGAGCCTCGGAGAATACCTCGCGGGCTTCATCCAGCACTTCAGGACCACCGTTGAGCTCGCCCAGGGCGCGGAACATGGCGGCAAGCCCCGGATCCTCTACCGCGGCTTTAACCTGGCTAGCCAGCTCACCGGGCGACTTGAGACGCAGCGCCCTGAAGATCGCCTGTTCATCGTCGACACTCAGCTCAGCACTGGCGACCAGGCTGCGATAGATACCGATATGGCCGATGGCCAGGTGAATCTCGTCAGCACCGGCAACATCAAGACTGGCAAGGGCCAGACGCAGAATTTCCAGGTCAGCATCAATGCCGGCATGACCGAATAGTTCCAGACCGACCTGAACCGGACTGCGGCTACCCTGGGGGTGATCCGGCTTGGCGCGCAGCACATTGGTACAGTAGCACAGCCGCGCCGGCCCCTGGCGCTTGAGCGAATGGGCATCCATACGCGCTACCTGGGGGGTAACGTCGGCGCTAGCACCCATCATCCGGCCGGTCAGCTGGTCGGTCAGCTTGATGGTCTGCAAATCCAGCTCACTGCCGGGGCCGGTTAGCAAGGAGTCAAGAAACTCCACCGAGGGCGGCATGACCTGGTCATAGCCCCAGCGGTCATACAGATCAAGCAAGTTACGCCGTAGCTTCTCCATGCGCCCGGCCTGAGGCGGCAGCACTTCGTCGATGCCGTCGGGCAGCAGCCAGCGGTCAGCGATGGTCATGTGATTCTTCCTGCAAGACAGTTGAATGGCCTGTGACACAACGTCTGATGCAACATGGCGCAATGAGCGGACCGGAATGCCAAAAACGCTGCAAGCACGGACGCGCCGCCAGGATCACAAAGGTGGCCACAAAAAAACCGGGCGCGCCCGGTGTGATTCACGCCAAGTCTATCATATCTGACCGAGCGTTGAAGCTTCCGGACCGGCGACGGATCACTCGGCCCGGAAGCGTTTTACTGCCGACGCTTACTGCCTACCAGTGGGCTGCTTCAGGAACTGGAAGAAGTCACTGGACGGGTCCAGCACCAGCAGGTCGCTATCACCGGTGAAACTCTGGCGATAGGCTTCCATGCTGCGCCAGAAGGTATAGAACTCCTCATCCTGGCCATAGGCCTCGGCATAGATACTTGCCGCCTCAGCATCCCCTTCACCACGCAGGGTTTCAGCCCGCTCGGTGGCCTGTGCCAACAGCACCTGGCGGCGACGATCGGCGTTGGCCTGGATACGCTCGGATTCTTCCTGACCCTGGGCGCGCCATTCACGAGCCTCCCGCTCACGCTCGGAGCGCATCCGGTCATACACCGCGCTGGACACGTCTTCAGGCAGATCGATCCGCTTGACGCGGATATCAAGAATTGCCACACCCAGCTCTTCGCGCATCAGCCGGTTGAGCTCTTCGGTGGGCCCGGTCATCAGATCATCGCGCCTTTCAGAAATGATCTGCTGCAGGTTCAGTCGGCCAAACTCGTTACGCAGGCTTTCATCGACACGCGGCTCGATCAAGCGCACCGCCTGCAGCTCATCGCCTGCGGTCGCTTCGTAGTAACGGGTCGGGTTGATGACCTGCCACTGTACGTAGGAGTCGACCACCACGGCTTTTTGCTCCAGGGTCAGATAGCGACTGGCCTGGGTATCCAGCGTCAGAACCCGAGTATCAAACTTGCGGATAGTCTGGGTAATCGGCACTTTGGCGTGCAACCCTGGCTGGATATCCTCTTCGATAACCTCACCAAAGCGCAGTTTGACAGCGCGCTCGGTGGCATCAACGACATACAGCGAATTGCTGGCCACCCAGGCTATCGCGGCGATGCCGCCGACGATCAGCAAGGAACGGTTATTGATCATCGTTAACGACCCTCCCGGCGAATACCGCTGGTAGCGCTGTTTCTGTTATTGCCAGAGCTGCTGTCGCTGCTGGATGAACTATTGGGTGAGCTGCTCATGCCCGGATCCGCTGCTGCGTCACCCTGGCTGGACAGACTGCCCTCACTGCCAGCCCTGCCTCCACCCAACGTGGATGTCAGCCGTTCCAGCGGCAGCACCATCAATGGACTCTGCTCACTGACATCGATCAGCATCTTAGCATTGTTGCCATACACCTCTGACAGCGTATCGAGATACAGACGCTGGCGCAGGATCTCAGGCGCCAACTGGTACTCAGCCAGCAGCGCGCCAAAGCGGTTGGCCTGACCACGCGACTCGGCAACCACTGACTCACGATACCCCTGCCCCTGCTCGATCAGACGCTGGGCCTGGCCCTGGGCCTTGGGAATAATGGCGTTGGCATAGGCCATCGCTTGGTTGATCGTGCGCTGGCGATCCTCGCGAGCACGAATAACGTCATCAAAGGCATCGCGCACAGCATCCGGCGGCGATGTCGACTCGACGTTGATCGTCTGCAGGCGAATACCGGCACCATAGCTGTCCAGATAGGACTGCAACCGGCTGAAGACCGCGCTACCGAGGATTTCACGGCCAGAAGTCAGGATATCGATCATATCGGTACCACCAACCACATGGCGCAGCGCCGAATCCAGCGCATTTTCCATCGATAGTGCCGGATCCCGCACATTAAGTACGAAGTCCTTGGGATTGGCGACCTGATACTGAGCGGAGATTTCCACCGACACAATATTTTCGTCCTGGGTCAGCATCGCCTGGGTCTGCTGCAGCGAACGTACGCGGGTCACGTTGACCATGCGTACTTCGTCGATCAGCGGCGGGTTCCAGTGCAGGCCTGGGGTGACAACTTCCTGGAACTTGCCAAAACGCAGCACCACGCCACGCTCCGCCTGGTCCACCAGGTAGAAGCCCGATGCGGCCCAGACAGCGAGCGCCACAATGAGCAGCAGTCCCGGTAGGGTAAAGGGGCTACGCGACAACTTACCGCCGCCACCGCCACCTTTATTATTGTCGCCGTTACCGCCGCCTTTATTGCCACTGCCCTTTTTACGACCGCCCAGCATGCTGTTGAGCTTGTCCTGAAATTTCTTCAGGGCTTCGTCGAGGTCTGGCGGCCCCTGGTTATTCTTGTCTCCACCACCGCCACTGCCACCGCGGCGTCCGCCACCACCCCATGGGTCGTGCTGGTTGCCGCCTCCCGGCTCATTCCAGGCCATAAATCCTTCTCCGCTAGATGTTTCATTCTGCCCACTGCCATGACCGTGAGCAGGTGTCAATTGCAATTATTGCATGATCTTTCACAGCCTGAGCCCCTACCAGAGCGCAATCCCACAGGGCTGTCAAAAAACACTGTCAAACAATTCTGTCAAACAACTCTGCCAAACCATGCTGTCCGGGAGCGTCATTCTTCCCAGTCTTCGCTGTCATCCAATGATTCAGGCAGGTAGTCCCTGGCACGTTCATCAAGTCGCGCCATCAACTGATTGAACTCCCGCCGCGGCAAGCGTACCTGAAGCCGGGTCTTGCCTTCATCATCAAAGGTCTCTTCGCGCACTGCCCCCAGCTCATGCAGACCGGCCCGTAGCCGTCCCTGCTCGGGCGCCAGGGTCATCACCATGTCGATGATATCTTCCGCCAGGCAGTCCCTCAGCGCCTCATGGAAGAGATCAATCCCGCGGCCATCCTGAGCCGACAGCCAGACGGCAGTCGGTATGCCCTGGTCATCCCGCTCAATACGCGGCGAGCTGTCCAGCAGGTCGATCTTGTTCATCACCTGAAGCACCGGCACCTTGTCAGCACCGATTTCTGCCAGCACATTATCGACCTGCTCAATATTGAGGTCGCGATCAGGGTCAGCAGCGTCAATTACATGCACCAGCAAGCTGGCTTCGGCAGCCTCCTGCAAAGTGGCCCGAAACGCCTCAACCAACTTGTGCGGCAAATGGCGGATAAACCCCACCGTATCGGCCAGCACCACCGCCCCCACATCCTCGACCTCAAGCCGCCTAAGGGTCGGATCAAGGGTCGCGAACAGCTGGTCGGCAGTGTACACATCCGATTCGGTAACGGCGTTGAACAGCGTCGACTTTCCCGCGTTGGTATAGCCTACCAGAGACACGCTGGGCACCTCAGCCCGCTCACGGGCACGCCGGTTCTGATCGCGCTGACGGCGCACCTTATCCAACCGCTTATGAATCGCCTTGATCCGGGCACGCAGTAGCCGGCGGTCTGTTTCGAGCTGGGTCTCGCCCGGGCCGCGCAGGCCAATACCACCTGCCTGACGTTCCAAGTGGGTCCAGCCACGAATCAGCCGTGTGGACATGTACTCCAGCTGGGCCAGCTCAACCTGCAGCTTGCCCTCATGGGTACGCGCCCGCTGGGCGAAGATATCAAGAATCAGCCCTGTGCGATCAAGCACCCGGCACTTGAGTGACTTCTCCACGTTGCGCTCCTGGGACGGGCTCAGAGCGTGGTTAAAAATCACCAGCTCAGCCTCATGCACCTGCAGTGCCTCGCGAAGCTCCTCAAGCTTTCCGGTACCAATAAAAAAGCGCGAATCCGGGCGGTTCCGGCTTCCGGTCAACAGAGTAGCCGGCTCGGCTCCTGCCGAGCGCACCAGCTCCAGAAACTCATGAGAGTCTTCACGTTCATTCTCGTCCTGAAAGTCGATATGGACGAGAACTGCCGTTTCCCCGGCGTCGGGTCGCTCAAAAAACAATCAGTACCTCACGCTTAGTCGTCCTGCCCTGGTGCATCAGGCGCCGGCAGGCGCACATTGCGCGACGGCACCACGGTAGAGATGGCGTGCTTATAAACCATCTGGCTGACCGTATTACGCAACAGGATGACGAACTGGTCAAACGACTCGATCTGGCCCTGAAGTTTGATGCCATTAACCAGAAAAATGGATACCGGAATACGTTCCTTACGCAGGATGTTCAGGTACGGGTCTTGAAGGGACTGCCCTTTTGACATTGTTCTCTCCCTGAGAGGCTCTGGGTTAATTAAGTTGCCAATGCTGGCCCTGCAAGACACAACTGTCCATCAGGGCAAATCATATGCCGCGTCAAATCCGGCATTTTACGCTAACTGCTGTGCTTGCGCACAAGTTTCGCCACCTGCTGCCGGGGGTCGGCCCCGGTGGGATCAACCCAGACCAGGTTTGGCCAGCTTCTCATCCAGGTCAACTGGCGTTTGGCCAGCTGTCGCGTGGCCGCTAAGGTGCGCTGACGAAACGTGTCCTTGTCGGTATCTCCATCCAGATACTGCCACGCCTGCCGGTAACCGACGCTTTTCATAGAGGGCAGGCCCGAGTGCAGATCGCTGCGACCTTTCAGCGCAGCCACCTCCTCCAGCAACCCGGCCTCCAGCATGCTGTCGAAGCGCTGGGCAATCCGCCGGTGCAGCAACCCACGGTCTGCCGGGGCAAGGCCGATGACCAACACCCGCCAGGGAAATTTTTCTGCCTGCTGCTCCTGCCAAAGCTCCGTCAAGGTACGACCGCTATGTCGGTAGACCTCCAACGCCCTCATCAGCCGCTGGGGATCGTTGGGGTGAATGCGCTGCGCAGATACTGGGTCGACGCGGGCAAGCTCTTCATGCAGCACCGTCAGACCATGCTGTTCAGCCTGAGCCTCAAGCTCAGCGCGCAGCTCAGGCTGGGCCTCGGGCAGATTGGCCACGCCCTGCTGCAGGCGGTTGAAATACAACATGGTGCCGCCCACCAGCAGCGGCAAGCTACCTGCTTCACTGATCGCGCACATTTCGCGCCGCGCATCCTGACGAAACTCGGCGGCCGAATATGGCTCGGCCGGATCGCGAATATCGACCAGCCGGTGCGGTGCCCGGGCCAACTCATCGGCACTGGGCTTGGCACTACCGATATCCATGCCGCGATAGACCATCGCCGAATCAACACTGATCAAATCGGCACCCAGCAGCTCATGCAGCGCAATGGCCAGACCGGTCTTACCGGCTGCCGTTGGGCCCATCAAAAAAATCGCCGCCGGGCGAGAGTCACTCATTGGCACGCCATAGGTAATTGATCGCTGACTGCCCTCTTGCTGTCTGCCGAACTGGCCGCGCAGCTGTTGCCTTTTTAGCCATGCACTCTTGGCTATTGTCCACGTAAAAACAGTCGATCCAGCTCTTTCATGCTCATTTCGGTCCAGGTCGGGCGACCGTGGTTACACTGTCCGCTACGCTCGGTGCGCTCCATGTCACGCAACAGGGCGTTCATCTCACCAATGCTGAGCTGGCGATTGGCGCGCACACTACCGTGACAGGCCATGTTCCCAAGCAGTTCGTTGATGTGCGCCTCAAGGCGATCAGAGCGGCCATAACGCTCCAGATCACCCAGCATGTCGCGAATCAGCGGCTCTACGTCGGCATCGGCCAGCAGCACCGGAAGCTGTCTTACTAACAGTGTCTCGGGGCCGGCGACGTCAATTTCAACACCCAGGCGCGAAAATGCCTCGCGTTCAGCCTCAGCAGTGGCCACCTCGGCGGCACTGGCCGCCATAGAAACCGGCACCAGCAGCGGCTGGGCATCCAGCTCACCGCTGTGCACCTGCTGTTTCATGCGCTCATAGACAATGCGCTCATGGGCGGCGTGCATGTCTACCACCACCAGACCGCGCTCGGTCTGGGACAGAATGAAAACACCGTGCAGTTGAGCAATCGCATAACCCAGTGGCGGCGCCCGGGTGGCGTCGTCTTCGGGCAATGGTGGACGCTGTGTAAACGTCGTTGGCGGATTACGCTCAGCCCGCGCAACCCCGGCCGCCGCACCGCCAGCGCCTGGCGCACCGGGCTGAGGGGTGAGCAGGCTCTCTTCGTGATCGGGATGCAGCTGCCGATAACCGTCCATGAAGGCGCGCACGCGGTCAGGCGTCACGCGCTCACGCTGATCGTCACGCTGATGCAGCGCCATAGCCTGCTGCTGCCAGTTCAGGCCCATGGGGCGCTCGGCTACGTTGCCACCCGCCGCTTGCGACCCAGCATCAGGCTGGCCAGGGTGTGCGCTGGTGTCTTCGATGGCCTGCTCTGCCCCATAGCTAGAGCCATCGCCCGGGCGCGCCTGGGCCAGCGCGCGATGCAAGCTGGAAAACAGGAAGTCATGCACCAGTCGTCCATCGCGGAAGCGCACCTCGTGCTTGGTAGGGTGCACGTTGACATCCACCACCAGCGGATCGACGTCCAGATGCAGCACAAACACTGGATGGCGGCCACCAAACAGCACATCGCGATAGGCCTGGCGAATGGCATGGGCCACCAGTCGGTCACGCACCACCCGACCATTGACGAAAAAATACTGCTGGTCGGCCTGGGCGCGGGAATGGGTAGGCAGTCCGACCCAGCCCCACAGTCTCAGCCCACCAGCTTCCAGGTCCAAATGCAGGGCGTTTTCCAGAAAGGTCTTACCCAGCAGTGCTTGCAGCCGCTGCTCATGGCCCAGCTGGTCGTCACTGGCACGCAGCTGGTGGACAACTTTCTGATTGTGCCGCAGCGCCCAGCCAATATCTGGACGCGACAACGCTTGGCGGCGAAAAGCCTCTTCCGCATGGCTGTATTCAGTCTTTTCTGTGCGCAGAAACTTGCGCCGTGCCGGGGTGTTGAAAAACAGGTCACGCACCAGCACCGAGGTACCGCGGGGATGTGGTGATGGCGAAACCCGGGGTTCCATCTGGCGCCCTTCCACCACTACACGCCAGCCCTGGGCGGGATCCTCACTGGTGTTGGAGACCAGCTCCAGACGTGATACCGAGCTGATTGAGGCCAGCGCCTCACCGCGAAACCCCAGGCTCGCCACACCTTCAAGATCGTCAAGTGAAGCAATCTTGCTGGTAGCATGACGGGCCAGCGCCAGCGGCAGATCTTGCTGGATGATGCCGCTGCCGTTGTCGCGCACCCGAATCAGGCGAGCGCCACCCGACTCAAGCTCAACCTCGATGCGCGTCGCACCGGCGTCGATGGCGTTCTCGAGCAGCTCCTTGACCACCGCCGAAGGCCGTTCGACCACTTCACCCGCAGCAATCTGGTTGGCCAGGCGCGGGGCAAGGGTATGTATATGCCGACTGTCCGTCATGTCACTCCACGTGAGCTGAAAGCTGCTCGCTTAAGAACCCGGTATCCGCAACACCTGGCCGACGCGAATCACATCGCCATTGAGTTCATTGGCTTGGCGGATCTGCGATACCGAGACTGAATGGCGGGCGGCAATTTCTGACAGCGTATCGCCTGGCTGAATTCGGTATTCTCCCGAACCGGTACCACGGCCCTGATCACGCTGCCAGGCCAGCAGGCTCGACGGCGGTGGATTACGCTGAAAATGCGCACGTACGCCATCAAATACCGCGGCCATCATGCGCTGCTGATAGTTGCCATCGCGCAGCTGACGCTCTTCCTGCGGGTTGGAAATGAACCCAGTCTCTACCAGCAACGAAGGAATGTCCGGCGACTTGAGCACCACAAAGCCGGCCTGCTCAACCCGCGGCTTGTGTAGGTCGTTGACCCGCCCCATGCGCTCCAGCACCTGTCCACCGATGGTCAGTGAGTCATTAAGAGTGGCGGTCATGGTCAGGTCAAGCAGTACGCCGCGTAACACCTCGTCCTTATCGCGCAGAGACAGGTTACCATCCACACCGCCGATCAAGTCAGAGCGGTTTTCCGAGGCAGCCAGCCACTGGGCGGTTTCCGAGGTCGCGCCACGCTGCGACAGGGCATACACCGAGCTGCCATGAGGCCGCGGGCTGTCAAAGGCATCGGCATGAATCGAGATGAAGAAGTCGGCCTTCTGGTCCCGGGCAATATGGGTACGTTGACGCAACCCGACGTAATAGTCGCTATCGCGGATCATTACCGCCTTGAAGCCCTGAGTTCCATCCACTAGACGCTGCAGATGCTTGGCCATCTGCAGTACAACATCTTTTTCATACGTACCACTGGGACCAATTGCGCCAGGGTCTTCGCCACCGTGCCCTGCATCAATAGCAATGATAATGTCACGGCGCGGATGCGGCTTAGCGGCCTTGGTCGCTTGAACGGTCGGCGTTGAGCTGCTCCCTTCAATACTAGCTTCTGCCTGCGCCCGCACCGCAGCAATCTCTTGCTCTCGAACCAGCGCTTCAATCGGGTCGATAGGGTCTGTCACCGCACTTTCGCCCGGGTACTCTAAGTCAACCACCAACCGATGCCCGTATTGCTCGTTAGGCGGCAAGATGAAGTGGCGCGGCCTGACCTCCCGCGACAGTTCCAATACCACACGCAGGTCAGTACCTTGACGCACACCTGAACGCAGCGCCGAAATAGCACTGCCGCTCAGGTCGAGTTTGCCCGGATCGGCCTCCATGCTGGAGTTACCCAGGTCAATGACCATTCTGCTGGGGTTATCCAACCTGAACACCTCAGCCGAGGTCGGCGAGGTGAGATCAAACACCAGCCGGGAGTGGTCAGGAGCCGCCCATAGCCTGATGTTTTCGACGTTTCCCGCCAGCACCATGCTCGAAGCAGCCAACACCAGCACCGCCAGTGCCAGCACGCCAACCCTCAGGCGCCCGCAGCGCGACACTCGCTTCATGGTGCACAGGCTCCCGTAGTGTCTATGGAATGAGTGGCGGGCCCGGCGCAGTCGGTTTCAAGCCTTGCCAGCACCTGCCGACCATGATCGCTGAGCGCGCTCAAGGTAATACGGCGCCCCCGGTCGCAGTGCTCCAGGAGCGCCACGAGATCAGGCTCAGGCAGCCAGCCATCACCGCGGGCCGGCCATTCGATGATGCTCAGGCTGTCGTCCGTCAGCAGATCGCGCCCGCCAATGAACTCCAGCTCTTCAGGATCGCTAATGCGATACAAGTCGAAGTGATATACGCGAACGCCATCGAGCTCGTAGGGCTCCACCAGCGTATAGGTCGGGCTTTTAACCGCGCCCAGATGCCCATAGGCACGCAGGATCCCGCGAGCCAGGGTGGTTTTTCCAGCCCCCAGCTCACCTTCAAGATGCAGCCTTCCTCGCCCTGCCAGCGCCTGCCCCAGGCATTTGCCAAAGGCTACCTGCTGGTCTTCATTTTCCAGTTGCCGCTGCATCATCTTTCATGCCTACTTTTTTCATGCCTACTTTCGCGCCTGCTCTTAAGAGCAGTTATGAACAGTTGTGGACAGTGTCGGGTTGATCAGAATTCGCGCACAGGATGCCAGATCACTGGCCAGCAAGCCACGCTCTCCGGCTTGTGATGCGGCACTATCTGCAGCCTGTGCATGCACCATGACCGCAGCCCGGGCAGCAAGTTCCAAACCAAGCCCTTGACTTACCAGCGCACCCAGCATGCCCGATAGCACATCCCCCATGCCGCCACTGGCCATTCCCGGGTTGCCGTAGGGACAAACCGCCAGCCCGGCTGGGCCAGCAACCAAACTCCCCGCTCCCTTGAGCACAGCGACGCCACCAAAACGCTGACGCAGCGCCTGGGCAGCCCCGGGCCGGTCAGTCTCAACCTCAGCCACGCTGATATCCAACAGCCGAGCGGCCTCACCAGGATGCGGGGTGAGTATCCAACCGTCGCGCCGCATGGCAGAGAAACGCCCGGCCAGCAGGTTCAAGCCGTCGGCATCCAACACCAGCGGACCAGAGAACGCCAGCACCCGTTGCAGCATGGCCTGCCCCCAGCTGCCCTGCCCCAGGCCCGGACCGACAACCAGCACATCGGCCTGTTGCATCAGTGCCTCGATCTGCGCCGGACTTGTAACGCCATGCACCATAACTTCGGGGCAGCGCACCAGGCTGGCCGTCACATGCTCAGGCGCAGTGGCTAGACTGATACGTCCTGCGCCCAGCCGCGCACAACTCTCGGCGGCTAACAGCGCCGCGCCACCAAATCCCGGCGCGCCACCGACAATCAGCACATGCCCCATATCGCCCTTATGGGCATCACGCTCCCGGGGCGGCAGTACTTCACCAATCAGCGAGTGATTCAGCAGCCACGCTGCCGGCAGCATGCCATGGGCCAGCTCGGGTGCCAGCTCAGGCGCTGCATCAAGCGGGTGAAAATACAGTTTGCCAGTGCGGGCTGGCCCCTTGCCGGTATGCAGGCCCAACTTGTCGCCAATAAACGTCACGGTCAGGGTGGCGCGTACCGCACAGCCCAGTTCAGCCCCACTGTCCGCCGCCAGCCCCGAGGGAATATCAATCGCCAGGACCGGGCGCGCGTTCCGCCGTGCACTATGGTTGAGCGCCTCAATGGCTTCGGCAACCTCGCCGCGCACGGGCCCGGCCAGACCGGTGCCGAGCATGGCATCCACCAGTACCTCGCCGGAAAACTCAAGCTCACGGGACCAAGCCACGCTATCAACGCCTGCCGCTGTTGCCATCTCGGCGGCCTTCTGCGCGTCACCGCTCAAGCGCTCCAGCGGCGTAAGCAGTATGCGCTGCACCATCACGCCTTCTGCGGCCGCCATGGCCGCCAGCACATGCCCATCACCGCCATTATTGCCGCCGCCGCATAGTACGCTGATCGAACGCACCCCGGGCCAGGTCTGCCTGAGCCGCTGCCAGGCGGCTGCCGCAGCGCGTTGCATCAGCGCAAACCCTGCAATGCCCGACGCAATGGTCCGCCGGTCTAGCTCGCGCACCTGCTCGGCGCGATACAGCGGTCGGCCGCTTTTCAGCGCGTCTCCGCTGGCGTCTGCTTGCGTCATGTGCTGTTTCCCTCCTCGTGATGCTTTACCATACAGGCTACAACCCAACGCCTTGCCCTTCAGCCAGCACGCCGAGCCGTACCCCCCGAAACTCTGATGCCACACTCTTCCTCTTCGCACAACGCCCCCGGCGTCAAGAACAGCCCCGACGCGCCTGATTACCATGCGCTGGCCGAGCAGATAAAAGTCTGGGGCCGCGAGCTCGGCTTTCAGCAGGTCGGTATCACCGACGTGGATCTGGCCGAGGATGAAGCACACCTTCAGCGCTGGCTGGATGCCGGACACCATGGCGAAATGGGCTTCATGGCCAAGCACGGCACCAAGCGCACCCGGCCCGACGAACTGGAACCCGGCACCATTCGTGTGATCAGCGTACGGCTCGACTACCTATCGCCCGAGGTAGAAACCACCCGCATGCTGGCGCGGCCCGAAAAAGCCTATGTGTCGCGCTATGCGCTGGGCCGCGACTACCACAAGCTGATGCGCAAGCGTCTGGCTCAGCTGGCCAGACAGATGCAGCAGGTGGTCGGACCGTTCGGCTTTCGCGCTTTCGTGGACTCCGCACCAGTCATGGAGCGCGGCCTGGCACGTAAGGCCGGCTTGGGCTGGTTCGGCAAGAACGCCATGCTGCTTAACCCCAAGGCTGGCTCGTTGTTTTTTCTGGGCGAGCTGTACACCGACCTGCCACTGCCCATCGACCCGCCCTATGAAAAAGACCACTGCGGCAGCTGCAGCGCCTGTCGCACGGCCTGTCCCACCGGCGCCATCATCGAGGACAAGGTGGTCGATGCGCGGGCCTGCATTTCGTACTTAACCATCGAACTTCACGACGCGATCCCAGAACAATATCGCGAGGCCATGGGCAACCGCGTGTTCGGCTGCGACGACTGCCAGCTGGTCTGCCCCTTCACCCGCTTTACCCGAGCCAGCCAAGAGCCGGACTTTGCCCCGCGCCACGACCTTGACCGCACAGACCTCACCCGGCTATTTGGTTGGTGCGAAGAAGAGTTTCTGGAGCGCACTGCTGGCAGCCCCATCCGGCGACTGGGCTACGAACGCTGGCTACGCAACCTGGCCGTGGGGCTGGGCAATGCCCCTTGGAATGAGCAGGTTGAAGCCGCGCTCTGGGCGCGACTGCCCTATCCGTCTGAGCTGGTGCGCGAGCACGTGCGCTGGGCACTGGATCGCCAGCAGGAAAAACGCCGAAACGTGATCGCCGTCAGCTAGCGTTTCCGGCCCTGGCTCAGCACCTCACTCTTCTTCGTCATCTCCGTCATCCTCAATACGCAAAAACGTATTACGGTAGTGCGCCAGCTCAGCGATGGACTCCTTGATATCGTCCATGGCCAGATGCACATTGCGCTTGCTGAAGCCAGCCAGCGCGCCCGGGTTCCAGCGCTTAGCCAGCTCCTTCACAGTTGACACATCCAGGTTGCGGTAGTGGAAGAATTCCAGCAGCGCAGGCATTTCACGCTCAAGAAAACGCCGGTCCTGGTGCACGCTGTTACCGCACATCGGCGAGCTGCCGGGCGTCACGTGCTCACGCAGAAACTCAAGCGTAGCCCGCTCGGCCTCGGCGGTATCGGTCGTGCTCTGCCTGACCCGTTTGACCAACCCCGACTCACCATGAGTGCGGCGGTTCCAGTCATCCATTCCTGCCAGCAGCGCCTCCGGCTGATGCACCGCCAGCACCGGCCCTTCAGCAATCACATTCAGGTCGGCATCGGTAACAATAGTTGCCACCTCGATAATGCGTTCACGGTTCGGGTCGAGCCCGGTCATCTCAAGATCAATCCACACCAGGCGCTGACTTTTAGCGTTGGCTATATCGTTGCTGGGGGTTGTTGTCATGGTCAGTTCCTTAGCCTCAAAGCGGGAGTCGAACGGGCAGCACGACAGGCGCCACCGTTGATGAGTACAATACATTGATTGTACCGAGTTTCAGGGCCTCATGAGCAAACGCAAACTAAGCCGTCAGCAACGCTGGCGTATCGAGAAAGTTCAGGCTGAGCGTGAACAGCGCGCCGAGAACCGCGACAGCCGCGACAGCGAGAAGCTGGCCGCCGGGGAATATGGCCCGGAGCAACCAGGCCGGGTCATCGCCCACTTCGGCCGCACCCTGGACGTTCTTCCGAAAAGAGCGTCACAAAGATCACCTGGCAGCGGCGCTAACGACCCGGTGCGCTGCCACATGCGCGCCAACCTCGATGGCCTGGTCACTGGTGATCGTGTTATCTGGCGTCACGGTCAGGACGGCAGCGGCGTGGTGGTAGCGCGCAGTGAGCGCGACAACGTGCTGGAGCGCCCCGATGCCCGCGGCCAGCTCAAGCCGGTGGCCGCCAACATCGACCAGATCCTGATCGTGTTCGCCGTGGAACCAGAGCCCCATGCCAACCTCATCGACCGCTACCTGGTGGCCGCGGAAGCCACTGGCATCGCCCCGGTGCTAGTATTGAACAAGATCGACCTGCTGCCCGAGCAGGGTGGCGTACTGCGTGAGTTGCTGGCCCGTTACGAGGCGCTGGGCTACCCAGTCGTCACCACCAGCATCAACACCGACAACGGCCTGGACGCCCTGCACCACCGTTTGGCTGAACGCACTTCGGTGTTTGTCGGCCAGAGCGGCGTCGGCAAGTCGTCACTGATTGGCTGTCTACTGCCCCACGAAGACCTTCGTGTCGGCGCGCTGTCAGAGGACTCACGCAAAGGCCGCCACACCACGACCACCGCTCGGCTCTATCATTTCACTGGACTCGGCTCTGACTGCGATCTCGAAGGTGAGCTGATCGACTCCCCCGGCATTCGCGAGTTCGGCCTGATTCACCTCGACGAACAGCAAGTGGCCCAGGGCTTCATCGAGTTTCGCCAACACCTGGGCCAGTGCCGCTTCCGCGACTGCCGCCACCGCCAGGAGCCGGGTTGCGCGCTGCTGGCCGCCGTCGAAAGCGGACAGATCCACCAGCAGCGCTTTGCCAGTTATCGGCGTATCGTCGATAGTCTGGAAGACACCAACAAACACTGATACTGATATCGATAACATCACCAAAACCCATGGGCCAGGAGAGCGACATGAGTTCTGAAGCCAATATGCTGCCGCTGATTGTCGAGCCCGAGCATCTGGACGAGTTTTTGAGAGAGAACCCCATCTGCCCGGACCTGCTGATCATCGATGTTCCGATGAACGCTGACAGCTACACCCAGGGCCACGTGCCAGGCGCCATCTTTCTCGACCGCAGTCGGCTGTTACGCGGTGAGGGTGACGTACCCAACGATGTGCCAGACGCCGACGCCCTCTCAGCTCTGTTTTCGTCGCTGGGTCTGACTCGCGACACCCACGTGGTGGCCTACGACGACGAAGGCGGCGGCTGGGCCGGACGCCTGCTATGGACACTGGAGCTGATCGGCCATCAGCGCTATTCCTACCTCAACGGCGGCATTCATGCCTGGCGCGGCGAAAACCTGCCGCAGTCCACCGAGCCCCACGCCCCCAAGCCCAGCGACTACCGGGCCGACATTCTCAACCCTGAAACCAACATCGATCGCGTCGAGCTCAAGCAGCGTCTGTGCGATCCCGGTTTTGCGGTGTGGGATTCGCGCTCCCAGGCCGAATACGATGGTGAAAAAGGGGCCAGCAAGCACCTCGGCCATATCCCCGGCGCCGTCAACATGAACTGGACCGACGCCATGGACCAGGACAACCACCTGCGCATTCGTGGCTACGCCGAGCTGATCAACGAACTCGAAGCCACCGGCCTGACTCCTAACATGGAAGTCGTTACCTACTGCCAAAGCCACCATCGCAGCGGTTTCACCTGGCTGGTCGGACGTGCCCTGGGCTTCAAGAAGATGCGCGGCTATGCAGGCTCGTGGAACGAGTGGGGAAACCGCGACGACACCCCAATTGAAAAATAATGCGCCAAGGCGTCACGCTCCACGACACACCCCGCGGCCTTTTTAAGAACCTCTAACGGACTCGCCACCTTGTCACTATCCCGACTGTTTGCGCTGATTCAGTACCCCATCCCCCATCACCTGCTGTCGCGGCTGGTGGGGCGGCTTGCAGAGTGTCGTCAGCCGTGGTTGAAGAACCTGCTGACTCGCGCCTTCATCAAACGCTTCAAGGTCGATATGAGCGAGGCGCTAGAGCCTGATCCCACCGCCTACGTCAACTTCAACGACTTTTTCACCCGCGAGCTGAAAGCTGACGCGCGCCCCATCAGCGAGGGGCTGGTCAGCCCCGCCGACGGAACACTGTCAGAGTTTGGTGCCATTGAAGCCGGCCAGCTGATCCAGGCCAAAGGGCATCACTTCTCGGCCATGGCACTGCTGGGCGGTGACGCCGAGGCCGCCAAGCGGTTCCAGGGCGGTAGCTTCGCCACGGTGTACCTGTCACCGCGCGACTACCACCGCGTGCACATGCCTCTGACCGGTACTCTGACCGAAATGATCTACGTACCGGGCCGGCTGTTCTCGGTCAATGCCGCCACCACCCGGCACGTACCCAACCTCTTCGCCCGCAACGAGCGGCTGGTGTGCCACTTCGATACCGAGCACGGCCCCATGGCACTGGTGCTGGTGGGCGCGATGATCGTCGCCGCCATCGAAACCGTCTGGGCCGGGCAAGTCACCCCACTCTCAGGTGAGGTGCAACGCATCCGCTTTGACCAACCGATCCGCCTTGAAAAAGGCGAAGAAATGGGTCGCTTCAAACTTGGCTCCACCGTGGTGATGGCATTCGCCCAGCCAGTCGAGTTCAGCAACAGCGAACACCATCGCAAGGTGCAGATGGGGGAAGGTTTGGTAAGAGTATGAGCGCTTTTTCAATCCACTAGCTCAGAGAAGACAACATCTGCTTGTCGCCCATCTTAGCGGAGACTATGCTGCCGGTGGGCATAATAATGGAGAATAATGATGCGCTCAGTATTTACTTACCTCGCCATATGCATGTCTCTTTTCAGCATCAGCATCGCCAACGCGCAGGAAGAGCCCTGTCACAGTATCGAGGAGTGCGCCAAGCAGGACGGAGCCACTCTCAGAAACCTGGAAGGTGCCACGCCAAGCCAGGTGGTGACGCTCTACTACCAGGACCTGGAAAGCGCGACATCGCTGTGGTCGCTTATACCGTATGTACCGGTCCCCGAGGCTGAAGAGGACGCAGCCATCGCTAAATTAAGCGCGATGCCAGACGCGCAGAGGCAGTCCACTCTGGCGGGCTTACAGGATCGCTTCCTGTTGGCTGACCCTGAAATCCTCGCTGAAGCCGTCGCTGGTGACAGCGCTGTGGTCACGGTGAGGGGCCGAAAAGCCAGCAGGCCGGAAAGCGAGCCCATCTGGGTAGCCGTCACCATGGAGCGCTCAGGTAACGCGTGGAAGGTGAGCGAGCCGAACGAGGGGCACTTTACTGGAGTGGGCAGTGATGGATTCGGCAGCATTGCTGCTCCTTCCATTGAATCGGCAGTAACTCGCATCATCAACACGGCTGCTGGAGTAGAGCCAGTAGTCGACATTCTTAGTAGCGCAGAGGTTGGAGACGAAGCGATGGTTATCGCCCGCATCACACCCACCAATGCAGCGGACGAAAATGACTTCTTCCTGACCGCGATTAACCTGCTCAAGATCGATGGAGACTGGACTGTCGCCGGAACACACGATTATTGAGTCCCGCAGGGCATGATTACGCCCCTTACGCCACCGGCGTCGCGAAGGCCATGACCTCCGCGACGCTTTTTTTATTCAGCGACAGCTGAATCAGCCGGTCGAGCCCAAGTGCCACACCGCTGCCTTCGGGCAGGCCGTGTTCAAGGGCGGCGACCAAGCGATGGTCAACGTCGACTTCAGGCAGCTCGAGTTCGCGACGCCTGCTGTTATCTTCGGCGAAGCGTGCGGCCTGCTCGGCGGCATCGGTGAGCTCGTCGTAGCCGTTGGCCAGCTCCACTCCGTGCAGATACAGCTCAAAGCGTGAGGCCACCCACTGGCCGTCTTCCGGATCGCGGTGGCGTCGTGCCAGCGCCGCCTGGCTTGCCGGATAGTCGACTACCACATCCAGCCCGTCTCGCCCTAGCGTCGGTTCGATGACCAGGCCCATCAGCAGGTCAAGGCAGCCATCGCGGTCGCTTTCGCTCATGTCGAGCCCGCCCCGCTCTGCCGCCAGTTGGCGCAGTTCAGCCAGCTCGCTGGTGAAAGGGTCAACGGCTAGCGCGTCACGAAACAGCTGGCGATAGCGGCGCCGCTTGGCCGTCTGTGCCCTCCCGCCTGGCACCTCCGGGTAGACGTGACGAGTCAGCGCTGCGGTTTCTTCAATCAGCGCATCAAGTGAAAAGCCGGGGCGGTACCACTCCAGCATGCTGAACTCGATGTTATGGCGCCGCCCGACTTCACCATCGCGAAAGCTGCGCGCCAGCTGGAAAATCGGCCCGCTGCCGGCGGCGAGCAGGCGCTTCATGTGGAACTCAGGCGAGGTCTGCATCCATAGCCGTTCGCGGCCTGCCGGCGTGGTGGCCAGCGCCGACAGTGAGGCAAGGTATACATCGGTGCTGCCACCGTGGCCGAGCACCGGCGTTTCAACCTCCAGCACGTCGCGCTCAGCAAAGAAAGCGCGAACCCTGGCGATCAGCTGCGCCCGCTGGCGCAGCGTCTCGATGGAGGCAGTGGGCAGCCAATCGCTGTTGGCGCACTCATCAGCACAGTCGTCAGCACACTCAGGCGCGGGAGACATATTCACCGCTGCGGGTGTCAATCTTGAGGACTTCACCCTCGTTGATAAACAGCGGCACGCGCACCACGGCACCCGACGACAACGTGGCCGGCTTGGAGCCGCCCTGAGCGGTGTCGCCCTTGAGGCCAGGGTCGGTTTCGGTGACTTCCAGCTCGATAAAGTTGGGCGGAACAATACTGATAGCGTTGTCGTTCCACAGGGTTACGGTGTAGGGCACCTGCTCCTTGAGCCACTTGAGAGTATCGCCCAAGGCTTTTTTCTCCACCGCATACTGCTCGAAGGAGCCGTCAGTTTTCATGAAGTACCACATGTCACCGTCGGTGTAGAGGTATTCCATATCCAGGTCCATGACGTCAGCACCTTCCAGGGACTCGCCAGACTTGAAGGTGCGCTCCCACACTCGGCCAGTCATCAGGTTGCGCAGCTTGACCCGGTTGAAGGCCTGCCCCTTGCCCGGCTTGACCAGCTCGTTCTCGACGATGGAACAGGGATCGCCGTCCAGCATGACCTTCAGACCGCCCTTGAATTCATTGGTAGAATAGTTCGCCATTATTGCCTTATCCATGTTCGAGCGCGACGCTGGATTTTTTGATGCATTGCGCGCGCAAAGTATGATATTCGCCGAGTGACACCCCGAAAGACCGTCCCTCGCCTTGCTGATTTTTCTTCGATTGGTGCCTGCATGATAACCCGAAGCCCCGCCGCTTTGCAGCGTCAGACCATCGCGTCAACACCGCGTCACTGGCAACAGCAGCTCAGCGGTGCCATTCGCGACCCGCTGGAACTGTGCCAGCGGCTGAGCCTTGATCCGACGTGGCTTTCCGGTGCCCAACTCGGCCACCGCCTGTTCGAGGTGCGGGTGCCTGAGGCGTATCTGGCGCGCATTCGTCCCGGCGACCCCGACGATCCTTTACTGCGCCAGGTGCTGCCGCTATCGGCAGAGGGCGATGAGCAGCCTGGCTATGTCGTCGATCCGCTGCACGAAGCAGAGCATGGGCCGCGTCAGGGGCTGATTCATAAGTACGCCGGACGTGTGCTGCTGATCGTAAGCCCGGCCTGCGCGGTAAATTGCCGTTACTGTTTTCGCCGCCATTTTCCCTACCAGGACAACGCGCCGTCGCGGGCCGAGTGGGACGACAGCCTTGACTATTTGCGTGCTGATTCTTCGATTCACGAGGCGATTCTGTCCGGTGGCGACCCGCTGGCCGCCAGCGACCGACAGCTAGCCTGGCTGGTAGAACGGCTGGAAGGTATCTCGCATCTCAAGCGACTGCGCATTCACACCCGGCTGCCGGTGGTGATTCCCGACCGGGTTGATGACGCCCTGTTGGGCTGGCTGGGGAAAAGCCACTTACAAAAAGTGATGGTGCTGCACATCAATCACGCCAACGAGATCGACGATGCAGTAATCAATGCCTGCCAGCGGCTGCGCGATGCTGGCGTTACGCTGCTCAACCAGAGCGTGCTGCTGCGTGGCGTCAACGACAGCGTCGGCACGCTGGCGGCGCTGTCTGAGCGACTGTTTGAGGCCGGCATCCTGCCCTACTACCTGCACGTACTGGACCCGGTGGCCGGCGCCGCCCACTTCAACGTACCCGATGACCAGGCCCGTGACCTGGTGGCGGCGCTTCGCACCCGGCTGTCAGGGTTTCTGATGCCGACCTTGGTGCGAGAGATTCCTGGTGAAGCCAGCAAAACACCGCTGTAGTTGCCTGTGGCAAATACGAGGGGAGTCACCCAGGCGCCTCGCGGCGCCTTTCGCTGTCTAAAGACAGCTCCCACGAAAACCTGAACGGTGCCAATCAGCCGGTTCTCGCGGGTGGCATCCATGGCAGATAGCGTAGCTGACCCAGCACGAAAACCTGAACGGTGCCTAAATAATCAGGCCAAGGTTTCAGCGGTGACGTTGGGGGCTGCGGCTTCGCTGGAAAGCTTGCGGTTGATGGCACTCATCACGCCCTTGATAGAGGCGCTGGTGATACTTTCATCGGTGCCAACACCAAACACTGAGTCGCCGCCGATGCGCACCTGCACATAAGCGATCGCTTCGGCGTCTGCACCCTGGCCGCGGGCATGCTCGTGGTAGTCGATGATCTCGACTGTGTTCCCTTCGCGGCCCAGCGCATTGATGAAGGCCGCCAGCGGGCCATTACCCTGCCCCTTGATCTCTCGGCGCTGGCCGTTTTCTTCGATGGTCGCTTCAAGATTGACCTGATTGCTGTCCGACTCCGATGAAATGCGATGGTTGATCAGCGCAAAGGGCGAGACCTTGCTCAGATATTCGTCCTCAAAAGCCTGATAGATCATCTGCGAGGTGACTTCCTTGTTCAGGCGTTCGGCCACTTCTTGCACCACCTGGCTGAATTCGATGGACAGCCGACGCGGCAGCTGCACGCCGTATTCCTGCTCCAGCAGATAAGATACACCGCCCTTGCCGGACTGGCTGTTGACACGGATTACGGCCTCGTAGCTGCGTCCCACGTCCAGCGGGTCGATGGGCAGGTACGGCACTTCCCAGATGCTGTCGGGGTTTTCGCGGCGTACAGCAATGCCCTTCTTGATGGCGTCCTGATGCGAGCCGGAAAACGCGGTGAACACCAGGTCGCCCACATAGGGATGACGCGGGTGCACCGGCAGCTGGTTGCAGTACTCCACCTCACGCATGATCGGTGTGATATTGGAAAAGTCCAGGCCCGGATGCACGCCCTGGGTGTAGAGATTCATGGCCATGGTGACCAGGTCCACGTTACCGGTACGCTCGCCGTTACCGAACAGCGTGCCTTCAACGCGGTCAGCACCGGCCATCACCGTCAGCTCGGCCGCAGCAACGCCAGTGCCGCGGTCGTTGTGCGGGTGCACACTGACAATCAGCGCATCGCGCTGCTCAACGTTGCGGCAGAACCACTCGACCTGGTCGGCATAGTTATTGGGCGAAGCAGCTTCCACGGTGGCCGGCAGATTGACGATCATCGGCTTGCTGGCGGTCGCACCGGCCTCGGCACGCACGGCGTTGACGATCTCGACGGCAAAATCCATCTCAGTGGTGGTGAACAGCTCTGGCGAATATTGGAACAGCCAGTTGGTTTCTGGAGCCGCTTCCATGTGTTCACGAATGCGCCGCGTCGCATCGACAGCGATCTGGACGCACTCCTGCTTGTTGACGTTGAACACCACGCGGCGGAATACCGGATCAGTGGCGTTGTAGACGTGGACAATGGCATTTTTTGCCCCCTTGAGGGCTTCAAAGGTGCGGTCGATCAGGTGCGGGCGAGCTTGGGTCAGCACCTGGATGGTCACGTCATCGGGCACCTTGTCCTGTTCAACCAGGGCGCGCACGAAGTCAAAATCTGTCTGGGAGGCCGACGGAAAGCCCACCTCGATCTGCTTGAAGCCGATCTCGACCAGCATGTCGAAGAAGCGCTGCTTACGCTCCTGATCCATGGGGTCGATCAGTGACTGGTTGCCATCGCGCAGGTCGACGCTGCACCACAGCGGCGGGGTCTCAATGCGACGGCTCGGCCATTGCCGGTCCGGCAGATCAACGGCAACAAACGGACGGTATTTGGTCGCGGGGTTATCAAGCATCATGGCGGCATTCTCCCAGGCTCTGGTCGTGAAAGTGTTGGTGTAATAAACAATGGACAAAAATGCGCACGCCCCGGCTGCTCGTAGCAGACGGGGCGTGCTGGATCAGGTCATCGTCAGCCATACGAATCGCGGCATGAGGCGCAATACGACTGGCGGTATAAAAAGGAAATCTGGTGCTGCGGCAAGCAGTGATAAACATGAAACAACCTCGAATTCGACTGGAAAAACAGGGGCAGTGGCAATACCACGTTGCCCGGCGCGCTTATAGTCGCGCCGATAGTCGTAGGTCGAGAACGAGGTTGTAGGTTGTCATGTTCATTGCTCTAGATAATCAGGAGTTTCCAAGCTTGTCAACTGCCCCAGGACTGTTGGTCGTTTCTAGGCGTGCCACCGGCTAGGTGGTCAGCTCGCTTCCGTCCAGTAGCCGCGCCAGGTCCCGGGCATGCTCTGCGGCTTCCTGGCCAAGTGTGGTGAGATAACCACCGTCCGGCTGAGTAACCAAGCCCTTGCCATTCAGCCTGCCAGCAGCTTCGATCAGTTCCTGGTCGGCATCAGAGTGCACCTTGATACCCTCCTGCTGAGACGCCGGGTTGAACAAGGCAAGTACCTTGAGCTCGGCGAACAATTCAGGGGTAAAGCGTGGCTGGGTCATATTGCGCTCCTTGGTTATGTCGTAACAGCTGTGGCGTAACAACTTCCTTGACGCTACCGCGAGTCCACGCCCGGAGCCAGCAAATTCGTAGCGCAGGCTCAATAGCGACGACTGAGATTCAGCCGTCCAAGTCCTCATCACGATAGCCGATCAGATAAAGCACCGCATCCAGCCCAAGGATCGAGATGGAGTGACGTGCTTCTTCACGCACCTTGGGCTTAGCTCGAAAAGCAATACCCAGGCCCGCTGCGGCGAGCATTTTCAGGTCGTTGGCGCCGTCACCCACAGCGATGGTCTGCTCCATGCTGAGCCCTTCGCGTTCGGCGATTTCACGCAGCAGCAACGCCTTGCGGTCGGCGTCGACAATCGGCTCACGCACCTCGCCTGTGACCTTGCCATTTTCGACCACCAGCTCGTTGGCGTGCACTTCATCGAAGCCCAGCCGCTGCTGCAGGTAATTCGCAAAATAGGTAAAGCCGCCGGATAAGATCGCGGTGCGATAACCCAGCCGCTTGAGGTGGTGCATCAGCCGTTCCAAGCCATCCATCAGCGGCAGTGTTTCAGCGATCTCGATCAGCACTGATTCATCAAGCCCTTTGAGCTTGCTCATGCGTTCGCGAAAGCTCTGCTTGAAGTCCAGCTCACCGCGCATGGCCCGTTCAGTGATTGCGGAGACTTCGTCGTACACACCGTGACGACGCGCCAGCTCATCAATCACCTCGGCCTGAATCAATGTTGAGTCCATATCGAAGCACACCAGTTGACGCTGCCCACGCCAAACCGAGTCTTCCTGCACGGCGATGTCAATGCCATGAGCATCGCCAAGCACCAAGGCTTTTTTGCGCAGCCCTTCCAGTTCAACCTCATCCCCGCGCAGCCAATATTCCATGCAGACACCATGCGGAACAGCAACACCACCCTGACGTTTCTCACCCGAAAGCTGCTGGGTCTGTTCGATGGTTAGCCCGAAATCGGCGGCGAGCCTGCCAACATCTGCCAGAATGCCTACTGGTAGAGACTCCGCCAACAGGCTCATGATCAAGCGCGGCTGCTCCGTTGTTACAGCCACGCCGCTTGCTTGGTCGCTTGATTTCTGTGTCATCCTGGTTCTCCATCCACGGTCAGTCGGTCGACACGCTGCAGGCCACGGGGCAGCTTGCTGCCGCGTCGACCACGATCCCCCCGATAGTACTCGAGATCGGCCGTCTTGAGCGTCAACTTGCGCTTCCCGGAATACACCACCAGCCCTTGCCCCGGCGCCAGCAGCACCAGCCCGCGCACGAACTCTTCACGACGGGCAGCACGCGCCGAAGGAATATCAATCATCTTGTTACCCTTGCCACGAGCCATTTCAGGCAGCTGGTCGAGTGGAAACACCAGCAGGCGCCCTTCGTTGGAGACAGCAGCCACGCTGATCCCGTCGCCCTCAGGCACGACCAATGGAGACATCACACTACAGCCCTTGGGCACGCTGAGCGCTGTCTTGCCGGATTTGCTGCGACCGACAAGTGACTCGAGCTGGGCCACAAAGCCATAGCCGCCATCTGAGGCCAGCAGATAGCGAGTGCTTGGCGGCGCCAACATCAGTCCGGTCATCAGCGCCCCGGCGGCCACGTTGGCACGCCCTGTCACCGGCTCGCCCTGACTGCGGGCGCTGGGCAGATTGTGGGCAGCCAGGGTGTAGGCACGACCGGTATCATCGAGCAACACCAGCGGCTGGTTGGTCTTGCCTCGGGCAAACAACGAAAAGCGGTCGCCGGACTTGAAGGACAGCCCTTCCGGGTCGATCTCGTGACCCTTGGCAGCGCGAATCCAGCCTTTCTCGGAAAGCACCACGGTGATCGGGTCGGCACCGACAAGCTCAACCTCGGACAGCGCCCGGGCATCTTCACGCTCCACCAGTGGCGAACGGCGGGCGTCACCGTGTTCCTCGGCGGCAGCCTTGAGCTCTTCTTCCAGCAGATCAGTCAGCGCCGCCTCACTGCCCAGCAGCGCTTCGAGCCGGTCGCGCTCGGCGGCAAGCTCCGCTTGCTCGCCACGAATCTTCATTTCCTCAAGCTTGGCCAGGTGACGCAGGCGCAGCTCAAGAATGGCCTCGGCCTGACGCTCACTGAGCGCGAAGGCCTGTATCAGCGCTGGCTTGGCCTCATCCTCTTCGCGGATGATGCGGATCACCTCGTCGATATTCAGGAAAGCCGCCAGCAGCCCTTCAAGAATATGCAGACGATCCCGCACTTTGCCCAGCCGATGCTCGAGCCGTCGACGCACGGTGGTACGCCGGAACGCCAGCCATTCAGTCAGCATCACCGGCAGCGACATCACCCGTGGCCGGCCGTCCAGCCCAATCACGTTCATGTTAACCCGGGCGTTCTTCTCCAAATCCGTGGTGGCAAACAGGTGGGCCATCAGCGCTTCGATATCTACCCGGTTGGAGCGCGGCTCGATCACCAGCCGCGTCGGCTCTTCATGGGTCGATTCATCACGCAGGTCGGCCACCATGGGCAGCTTCTTAGCCTGCATCTGCGCGGCGATCTGCTCCAGCACCTTGGCACCGCTGACCTGATACGGCACCGCAGTGACCACTACGTTGCCGTCCTCCATGAGGTAACAGGCGCGCATCTTGACCGAGCCGCGACCGCTCTCATAGATCTTCTTCAGGTCGGCCCTGGGGGTGATAATTTCGGCATCAGTAGGAAAATCTGGCGCCGGAACGAACTTGACCAGATCGGCCGTAGTGGCCTCGGGATGACGCAGCAAATGGCAGGTGGCCGACACCACTTCATGCACATTGTGCGGAGGTATATCCGTGGCCATGCCCACGGCAATGCCGGAGCCGCCGTTGAGCAGCACGTGAGGCAAACGCGCCGGTAACACCACCGGCTCCTGCATAGTGCCATCGAAGTTGGGCGTCCAGTCCACGGTGCCCAGGCCAAGCTCAGACAACAGCACTTCAGAGAACTTCGACAGCCGTGACTCGGTGTAGCGCATCGCGGCAAACGACTTGGGGTCATCCGGGCTGCCCCAGTTGCCTTGGCCGTCGACCAGCGGATAACGGTAAGAAAACGGCTGGGCCATCAGCACCATGGCTTCGTAGCAGGCGCTGTCGCCATGGGGATGAAATTTCCCCAGCACGTCGCCGACGGTACGCGCCGACTTCTTGTACTTGGCGCTGGCGCCAAGGGCCAGCTCGCGCATGGCGTAAATAATCCGCCGCTGAACCGGCTTCAAGCCGTCGCCGATATGCGGCAAAGCACGGTCGAGAATGACGTACATCGAGTAATCGAGGTAAGCTTTCTCGGTATATTCGCGCAGGGACAGACGTTCGACGTCACCCTCTGCGACCTGGATATCCATGGTCATGGGTTTCAAGCCCTATAAATTCGCTGAAAGAGATCGCTGATAGAGGTTACGAAATACTTAAATCTCTATTTCCGCCAGGTTGCCGTAGTCTTCCAGCCAGCTTTTACGGTCGGCGGCACGCTTTTTAGCCAGCAGCATGTCCATCATTTCCATGGTGCCATCACCGGCCTCGCGGACCAGCTGCACCAGCCGGCGCGTTTCGGTTGCCATGGTGGTTTCACGCAGCTGCAAGGGGCTCATTTCGCCTAAGCCCTTGAAGCGCTGCAGGTTCGGCGTGCCGCGCTTGCTTTCCAGCTTACGCAGTATCGCGGCCTTCTCACTCTCATCCAGGGCGTAGTGCACTTCCTTGCCCAGGTCGATGCGATACAACGGCGGCATGGCCACGTACACATGACCGGCATCGACCAGTGCAGGAAAATGGCGCACGAAGAGTGCACACAACAGAGTGGCGATATGCAGCCCGTCAGAGTCGGCGTCGGCCAGGATACAGATACGGTGATAGCGCAGCTGGGTGAGGTCGTCGCTGCCCGGGTCCATGCCGATTGCCACGGCGATATCGTGCACTTCCTGGGAGCCGTAGATGTCGTGGGATTCGACTTCCCAGGTGTTGAGAATCTTGCCGCGTAGCGGCAGGATCGCCTGAGTCTCTCGGTTACGTGCTTGCTTGGCACTGCCGCCGGCGCTGTCGCCCTCGACCAGGAACAGCTCACTGGCCGCTGGGTCCTGGCCGCTACAGTCGGCCAGTTTGCCGGGCAGCGCGGGGCCAGAGGTGACCTTCTTCCGCGCCACTTTCTTGGCACTTTTTTGACGCCGCTGGGCGGCGCTGATCACCAGCTCGGCCAACACCTCGGCCTGGTCCACATGATGGTTTAGCCACAGCGAAAAGGCGTCCTTGACCACGCCAGAGACAAACCCGGCCACCACCCGTGATGACAGGCGCTCCTTGGTCTGGCCGGAAAACTGCGGGTCCAGCATCTTGACTGACAGCACGAAAGACACCCGCTCCCACAGGTCTTCGGCACTGAGTTTGACGCCGCGGGGCAGCAGGCTGCGGTACTCACAAAACTCACGCAGCGCCTCCAGCAGGCCGGCACGCAGGCCGTTCACATGGGTACCGCCCTGGGAGGTGGGAATCAGGTTGACGTAACTCTCCAGCAGCGGTTCACCACCTTCCGGCAGCCACTGGATCGCCCAGTCCACGGCTTGTTCGTCATCAGCAAAGTGCCCCACGAAGGGCGACGCCGGCAGCACCTCGAAGCCGTCGGTAGCCTGGGCCAGGTAATCACGCAGACCATCTTCATATTGCCAGCGGCTTTCGCTGCCATCGGCCTCTGTCAGCACCACTTCTAGCCCCGGGCACAGCACCGCCTTGGCCCGGAGCAGATGCTTAAGCCGCACCACTGAGATCTTGGGTGAATCAAAGTAGCTGGTTTCGGGCCAGAATCGCACCAGGGTGCCGGTGGCCCGCTTGGGCGCAGTACCTATCTCTTGCAGCGGTGATACCGGTTCGCCGTGCTCAAAGCTCATGGAGTGGCGAATGCCGTCTTTAACGACCTCGACATCAAGACGCTGCGACAGCGCGTTGACCACCGACACACCTACGCCGTGCAGGCCACCAGAGAAGCGATAGCTCGATGACGAGAATTTTCCGCCGGCGTGCAGCCGCGTCATGATCAGCTCGATCCCCGACACGCCGTGCTCGGGGTGGATATCGATCGGCATGCCGCGCCCGTCGTCGCTGACCTCTACCCCGCCGTCCTCAAGCAATGTGACGCTAATACGCTTGGCGAAGCCTGCCAAGGCCTCATCGACGCTGTTGTCGATGATCTCCTGCACCAGGTGGTTGGGCCGGGACGTATCGGTATACATGCCGGGGCGCTTGCGCACGGGCTCAAGCCCCGAAAGCACCTCGATGGAACTGGCACTGTATTGATTCATGCGTCACCCGAAATGGTATGGGTCATGGGGTGTCACTCCTTCGTAATCGTGGCAAACACTGCCATAGCGAACAGCGTCATGGCGAACACCGTCATGGCGAACACCGTTACGGCGAGGATGAAGATGGTGATTCTGACAATGCTGTTATTGAGGGCGGCGGCGGCGGCGCTACTGCATCGGCAGCCAGCTGATGCCCTCCCCAGGCCAGAATTGCCGGCAAGTAGCGATGCAGCATCGAGAAATTATGATCGCCCCCAGGATGCAGGATAGTACTTGCGCCGCGATACAGATCAAAGGCGTCCTGGCTGTCCAGGCGCTCATCAGCCGTGCATAACAGCAGGCGATAGTGCGCTGGATCAACCCGCACCGGCGTCACCTTACCAAGGTACTCGCCCTGGCTTGCCGTGACTCTGAATTGCTCACCGCTGTAGGGGTTAGTGAAGGTCTCATCCAACCACTCGGCCACCAATCGTGCCGGTGCGACAGCCGGGTTGATCAACACTGCTCGCAGCCCATGGCGCTCGGCAAGCAGCGTGGCCATGAAACCGCCCATGGAACTGCCAACCACCAGCGGGAAAGGGCCAAGCCGCTGTCGCCGCTCCTCGGCCAGGGCAATGGCCTGCTCGGGGTCGGGAGGCAGGTTGGGTGTCTCGCAGGGCAGGCCAAGCACGGCACAAGCCTCACGCACCAACCCCGCCTTCCAGGAAGCGCTGCCGCTGTTAAAGCCATGCAGATATAGCACGCCGCTGGCAGGGCGGCAGGAAGCGGCTGGGTACACAGAAGAGTTCAACATCGTCGTAATCCTAGGCTAAGCACTGTACACAAAGGCTGTACAAATGACCAGCTGGCAGCGCCAGACGCCATCGCTGGCACTCAGGCGTTGCGCTCGGCTTCGCCAGCCCATACCGCTTCTATCAGGCCGCGCGTTGAGGCATCGGTGCTATCAAGCGACTGATGCTTTTCCAGCATGCGCTGGGTTTCGCCAGCCATTACCTTGCCTAACTCCACGCCCCACTGATCAAAGGGATTGATATTCCAGATCGTGGCCTGGACAAAGACCTTGTGTTCGTAGAGGGCAATCAACGTGCCCAGGCTGAACGGCGTCAGCCGATCCAGAAGAATAGTGCTCGACGGCTGGTTTCCCGCGTACTGTTTGTGCTGCAGTGGCAGTTCTTGACCAGAGCCTGCTTCGGCAGCTTGCTGCCCACTCCCGTCCTGCGTCATCCCACCCAGTGCCGCATCGCCCAGCATCAGCGCTCGCGACTGGGCAAAGCAGTTGGCAAGTGTCAGGCGGTGCTGTGCCATCAGGTGCCGGCGTGTGCCCGAGTCAGCCACGTCATCGTAGCGTACCCGCGGAGCAATAAAGTCGCACACCACTGGCTGGGTGCCCTGGTGCAGCAGCTGATAAAAAGCGTGCTGGGCATTTGGCCCAAGCTGGCCCCAGAGAACCGGGCAGGTGGAATAGCCCACACTTTCGCCGTCGTGGGTGACCGACTTGCCGTTGGACTCCATTTCCAGCTGCTCCAGGTAAGCCGCAAAATATTCCAGCCGACCGTCGTAGGGCAGGATGGAATGGGCGCGGATATCCAGGAAGTTGACGTTCCAGATGCCGGCCAGCGCCAGCAGGACCGGCAGATTATCCTTGAGCGGCATCTCGTTGAAATGGCAGTCCATGGCATGGGCTCCGGCCAGCATAGCGCGGAAGTTCTCCATGCCGACCACCAGCGCCACGGGCAGGCCGATAGCACCCCATAACGAATAGCGTCCGCCGACCCACTCCCAGAACTCCAGCTGATGCGCCGGGGCTATGCCCCATTTGTTCATCTTGTCGGGCTGGGACGACACGCCGATAAAGTGCTGCCGCAGAATCAGCGACTCTTCGGCCCGAGCATCATTGTGCTCATCCAGCTGGGCAGAACGGCGTTTAAGCCGCGACACCAGCCATTCAAGCGCGGTGCGTGCGTTGGACAAGGTATCGATGGTGGTGAACGATTTTGACGACACCACAAAGAGCGTGGTTTCAGGGTCGAGCTGCACCAGATAATCAGCCAGCTGCGAGCCGTCCATGGTTGAGGCGAAGTGCACACTGATACGGCGCACACCCTCCGGACGAAAGTCTGACAGGGCCCGGGTGGTCATCAAGGGGCCCAGGTCAGAACCACCAACACCAAGGTTGACCACATCGCTGATCGGCTTGCCTGTCGCACCCCGCCACTGCCCGGAATGAAAGCGCGTGACCATGTCATCCATACGCTCAAGAGTGGCATGCACCGACGGCACCAGCTCCTTGCCCTCTACTATCAAGCTGGCCTCGCTGGGCAGACGCAGCGCGGTGTGCAGGGCTGGGCGCTGCTCGCTGCGATTGACCGCCTCGCCGTCCAGCAGCCCCTGAACAGCCGTGGCGACACCGGCTTCCTCGGCCAGCGCCAACAGCAGCCCAAGGGTTTCTTCACTCCAGCGCTGCTTGGAAAGGTCTAGCGTCAGCCCGCAGGCCTGGCGGGAAAAGCGTGCGAAGCGCTGCTCGTCTTCGGCAAACAGGTCGCGCAGATGGCGTTTTCCCATGTGTTTGGCATGCGCCGTCAGCTCACGCCAGGCAGGCTTAAGGTTAACCGCCTGACTGCTTGGCTGATCAACGGTGGCTTGCGTCATGGTGTCTCCTGAAATTCGATTAGCGATCCGATCTCGGACCGGGATCAAAAGCTCTGGCCGGCACGCTGCTGTTTACCCGACCGTGCAGCAAATTCCCACGGGGCGTATAATGCCGGCCTTTATGCTCAACCCACCTGGCTAGCCCATGAGTGATGCATCTTACCGCGACGCTATCTTTTCGACACCCTTGGATAAAGTGGCGCGTTTCTCCTTTGACGAACGCGTGGTCGCCTGTTTTCCGGACATGATCCGCCGCTCGGTACCCGGCTACGGGCAGATTCTGGCCATGCTCGGCCCGCTGGCACGCCGCCACCTGCGCCACGGCGGCCTGGTGCTGGACCTAGGCTGCTCGCTGGGTGCCAGCGGCCTGGCACTGGCTAGTCAACTGCCTGCGGATGCGTTTCGCTATCTGGGCATCGACCTGTCACCGGCCATGGTGGAGCGCGCCCGGCACACCCTGAGTGAGGAATATCCTGACCACGACATGCGCGTTGAGCAGGGTGATCTACGCCAACGGGAGTACCCGCCGGCGGATATGATTGTTGTCAATTTCACGCTGCAATTTCTCGACCCAGGTGAGCGCGACCAAGTGCTCGGTCAGGCCTTTGACGCCCTCTCTCCGGGCGGTGTGCTGGTGCTGTCAGAGAAAATCGTGGCCAGCGACGAGCAGGACAACGCCTGGCTGGTGGAGCGCTACCATGACTTCAAGCGTGCCAACGGCTACAGCGACATGGAAATCAGCCAGAAACGCACAGCGCTGGAAAACGTGCTGATACCCGACAGCCTGGACGCACATCACCAGCGTCTGGCCCGAGTCGGTTTCCCGCGCTCGCTGACCTGGTTCCAGTATCTCAATTTCGCCTCGATGATCGCCTTCAAGGAGCCCGTATGAGCCTGCCGGCGCATCATCGCCCGCTGTATCAGGCAATGCTCGACCGCGGCCTGGAACGCTGGCTTGCCCAACTGCCTGAGCAACTGGCCCGGGGCCTTGACCGCGAGCGCCACGGCGACCTGCCGGCCTGGGAAAAAGCCGTGACCAAGCTGCCGCCGCTACCCGAGAGGCGCCATGTAACACTGGACCAGGACACCGTCAGCGTCGAGGTGGCGCTTGACGACTCTCGGCAGCGCCAGTGTCATAACCTGCTGCGCGCCCTGTCGCCGTGGCGCAAGGGGCCTTACTCGCTGGGCGGCGTGTTCATCGACACCGAATGGCGCTCTGACTGGAAATGGCAGCGCCTGGCACCCCACCTCTCGCCATTGAAGAGCCGCCGGGTGCTGGACGTGGGCGGCGGCAACGGCTATCACGGCTGGCGCATGGCCGGTGCCGGCGCCAGTTTCGTGCTTGTCATCGACCCATCGCCGCGTTTCTACTGGCAGTATCAAGCCGTACGCCACTTTGTCGGTAATACCGATGGCGGCGCGGTACAGTTTCTGCCAGTAGGCATTGAAGACGTGCCGGACAATCTCGGCTACTTTGACACGGTGTTTTCCATGGGCGTGCTTTATCATCGCTCTTCGCCGCTGGAGCACCTGAGCCAGCTCAAGGCCGCCCTGCGCCCCGGCGGCGAGCTGGTGCTAGAAACACTTGTTGTGGAAGGTGATGAACATACCGTGCTGCTGCCCGGCGAACGCTACGCCGCCATGCCCAACGTCTACTTCCTGCCGTCGTCAGCAGCACTGTGCCAGTGGCTTGAACGCTGCGGCTTCAGTGATGTGCGCGTGGTTGACGAAGCGGTGACGACGCTGGAAGAGCAGCGAGCAACCGAATGGATGACATTCCAGTCACTGGCCGATTTCCTCAACCCCCACGATTCGAGTAAAACGCGAGAAGGCTATCCTGCCCCGCGTCGTGCTGTGATCATCGCACAACGCCCTGGGGGATAGCGGCCACTTTGACACAGCCCCACCACTCAATATCCTGTACTCAAGCAACATCGACTGATAACAGCTTGCTGCCTGAGGCTCCGCTGTCCCTCCGGCTTTCTGCCGAACAATCAGAAAATGTCAGCGTGAAGCAGTCAAAGGGCGCCGCTGCATCTTCCTTAAGCATGAGATCAAGTCGAGTGCCACTGAGGTTGGCACTTTCCAGGTGGGCTTTTTTGCCATCCAGCCACACATTGCCGATCACTTTCTGATACTTCTGCTTCAGCTCGATGCGATACTGCTTTCCGTCGGGCCGGTACCACTCCCAGGTGCCAACGACCTGAGCCGGCACCACCCACTTGTACAGCGTGGCACCCGTAAAAGAGCGTCGCTCATCGGCTTTCCAGTCGCTCATGTCGAAGGCATGGGAAACAATGCGTGTGCCCGGGCGGAGCGTGTCCAGCAGCCGCGCACGCAACTCCAGATTGACAGAGTCCAGCAGGTACAACGTCACCACGCTAGCGGCGCTGATATCTTCAGTGAAGATATTGCCCTCGATAAAGTCGACCAAATACTCAACGCCGGTGTGGCCGGCATACTCCATGGCATCAGCAACTCTCATCGGATCAAGGTCGATACCGACTCCGCGGGTATTACGCTGCTTGGCCGCAGCCACCACGATCCGACCATCGCCTGAACCCAGGTCGTACAGCACATCTCTTGGGCCAACATCAGCCAGGTCCAGAATTTCGGCCACCACTTTCTCATCGGTCGGCACATAGGGCACATCCAGGAAAAGCTCGGGCTCCTCGGAGTAGTTATCGGGATCACAAAGAAAATCAAGGTCGGCAAAGGAACTCAGGTCTGAATAGCCGTCAAGCTCTGAGTAATCATCAAGGTCTGAGTAATCATCAAGATCTGAATAGCTATCGAACTCCGAGTAGCCGTCGAGCTCCGGATAGTCATAAGAATCGGAACTTCTATCGGGTCTGTTCTCTCCATCTCTACGCAATGTGCATACCTGTATAAGTGACAGATCAGAGTTCGCCGTCGGCAATCGTCCACTTGACCAGACGCATCACAAGGGGGCGAACGACCAGCACACAACAGAAGGCGACTGGCATGGCCAACGCGTAGGCGCTCATCGCCGCACTGAAAAAACCGGCGCCAAGGCCCCGCATTACAGCAGTAATCACCAGCGTCATCAGAAAAGCCATGATTGATGACATGTAAAACGCAAAGACAATGGGCGTAAAACGCCGTGGCAGCCCACGCTTTTCCACGACACGCTTAAAAAATGACGTTGAAGCCGGTGATTCCATGCCTATTACCAAACCCTGATCAAAATGGTGGTACGAAAGGAAAGAACCTCTGCACCACCTAGGGTGAAGCGAGGTTCTTTCGTATGACGGTGCTAGAAACTATAACTATATACCACTGCTAAAAAGCCAAGAGTCCACTTATAGACTAGTAGCGCGCATCTTTTGGCTTATTGCCGGATGGCCAATCATTGACCTTGCCCGGAAAGTCAGGACGCGGCTTATGGGTGAAATACTCTGCCACATCGACGGCATCCTGGTCCGTCAGCACATTACCGTGCCCCCAGAGGCCTTTGGTCTGAATTCCCATGGGCATGTTGTATTTTACGAAAGCAGCAGCTTTATAGGTCCGCGCCATACCAGCGCCAATATTGAACGACTCCTCACCCCACAGCGGTGGAAAAACAATGTCACCACGACGGTCCTTGATGCCTTCGCCGTTATCACCATGACAGGTGGCGCACTGAGCCATATACAGCTCCTCACCACGCACTGGGTCAGGTACCAGCGAGGTATCGATTTCACCGGCATTGCGGATATCAACCCGTTGGGAGTCTGGCGTACTCTGCGCCAGCCATTCCATGTACGCGATCATCGCCAGCATCTCGGGCGACTCCCGATCCAGCGGCGTGCCGTTCATGGAGCGCTGGAAGCAGCCATTGATACGTCCTTCAAGATCTACCTCCGTCCCTGAGCGTGGCATGACCCTGGGGTAGTCATTGAAGCTGTTGATGTAGGGGTCGCCCAGCGGCACCTTACCCTGAGAAATGTGGCAGCTGTTACAGTTCATGCTGGCACCGACGTGATCTGGCAGCAGGCGCTTGGTCTCATTGAGCAGCCGCTTGCCGTAGAAGATTTCGTCCGCATTGGGCTCATCCAGTATGGCCGTATCCTGGGGCAGGATGTAGGTGCCAATATCTTCGTTGGCATCATCGGCTGTCACCAGATCCAGCTGCGTGGCCTGACGCTCTGCTGGCTTGGGGTCGGAGCAGCCGCTGATGGCAACCGCACAGGCAACGGCAATAGCAGTCAACACAGCGCGACGAAGCGTAAGGCTAGCGACAGCAGGAAAATCAGATAAACGCTTACTCATGATTTACTCCTTCTTGTTCAGCACCTACGCTCAGGTCGGGCGCGAAGTCCGTTGCTGTTTTCGGCTTCTTGTCCAGGAAGGCACGCATCTTCACTACGTCATCCACATCAACTTCACTGGCCTGGTTGGTCCAGCTGTTACGCACATAGTTGACCACTTCCGCAATATCATGATCACTGAGATTGATGAATTCCGGCATGGTAAAAGCCATGCGGTCGTGAGGCGTGTCCGGCATTCTTCCGCCACTCAGTGTGATCTGAAGAACAGAGTCAGCCTCCTTGGAGTAGACCGCGCTGTTAGCATCAAGCGCGGGGAAGATTCGGGGTACACCTTGGCCATCGGCACGGTGGCAGACCTGGCAATACTCGGCGTACAAGATCGCACCACGCGAATCATAGACCCCGTCGAGCAGTTTCTGGGTCGTGGTGTCTTCCTTGTCGGCCAGCCTGACTTCCTTGCCTGGCGCCGGGCTGAGTGATTTCAGGTAAGTCGACATGGCATTGATGTCTTCATCCGTCATGTACTGGGTGCTGTGCTCAACCACCTCGGCCATGGCACCAAACGCCGCCGTCGTATTGGTGCGGCCCGTCTTGAAGAAATCATTTAGTTCGGCCACCTCCCAAGTACCAAGCCCACGGTGCTCTCCACGCAGACTTTTAGCACGCCAGCCGTCAATCACCGCACCGCTCAGGAACTCTTCAGAGTCAGCATTGGACAGCGCCACTTCCTGAAAGCCAATACCACGCTCGGTGTGACAGGAGCCACAATGCCCGGGGCCTTCTATGAGGTATTGACCCCGCGTCAGCATCGGGTCGGCGGTTGCAGGGACAAACTCGCGCTCGGGAGCAAACATGGCCTGCCAGTACGCAAGGGGCCAGCGCCAGTTGAGCACCGGCGGCAGTTCGCTTTCCCGGTTGGGTTGATTGACCGGCTCAACGCCAGACATAAAGTAGGCGTACATGGCAGCCATGTCTTCATCCGGCATGATCTGATAGGACGGATACGGCATGGCCGGATACAACGCAGCGTTATCCTGGCGTACGCCATGCTTCACCGCGTTGATGAAGTCATCCAGCGAGTAACTGCCAATGCCGGTGTCTTTATCAGGTGTGATATTGGTCGAATAGATTGCGCCCAGCGGAGTCAGCATCGGCAGGCCACCGGCGTAGTCCTCGCCTTCAAGGGTGGTGTGGCAGGCAAAGCAGTCTGCCGTCCTTGCCACGTACTCGCCTTTTTCGATCAGCGCCGGATCGGTGATATCTACTTCGGCGCCAGCGCTGGTGGTACGCAGATTCGGCAACACTTTACCGACAGCGAATGCCAGCCCCAACCCAAGAACTCCCACAACACCGATAACTGATAGCCACTTCTTCATGCGCTTGCCCCTGTCATGGAAGATGCATCCAGGCGATTTCCTTTGCGGCCAGCCCTGGCATCGGCTTGAGTCACTGTTTCAACGTAAAACCCCGCCCCAGCTACACTTTCTCACCAGCTATAACTTAGCATGTTAACGATATCACAATGCCATTAAGAACAAAATTTCATAACATAATCCTTAAACGCCAAGTATCGACCTTCACCTGTCCACTGGGTCTGCCACCCTGCCTACTTAGTCTCCATTGTCATCACTAGCTGTTTTAACAGACAGCACTTGACCGGCCACAAGCTCAACATCGCCCAGAGCCAGGCGACGCCCCTCGCTATCGGAGTAGCGGAAATGGCCCTCTACCCGTACGCTTTTCCCCAGGTAAGGGGCGATGGTTTGTTGGGGGAATATCTCCACGCGATTGAAAGCGCTATCTTCTATCCAGTAATGCAGCGGATCCTCGAAGCGTCGCACCACGCCACTGGTGATAACCTGCCGATCATCATAGTCAGCCGAACTGCTGACCAACATGGCCAACGGAACCTGGCTCGCCTTTTCCTGCCCGCCACAGCCAGCTAAAAGACCGGCAAGCAACATAGCAGGCAGCAGCTTTCTCACAGCCGTCCGTCCCGCGCCAGGCGACGACGCACCATGCCCTCATATATCCACGTCAGAACAGGTTTGATGACCGGCAGCCCGATAACCCAGGCCAGCGGCTTCAGGCGTGGCACTCGGCGCATCAGCAGCACATAGGCATCAATACCGTCATGGAACTGACCAGCAGCGTCTTCTACGTGTAGTGACAGCAATGCTTCACGTGGCACAACACCACGCGCAATCAGGTGTTCATCGTGGGTGTTCACATCAAGCCATGCCACGCCCTCGGCGGCCTTTTGCCACGACTCATAGCGTTGGCGCTCGCGTCGGCACAGCGGGCAGGCCGCATCGTAGTAAACCTTGAGCTGTGCGTTTTTGACCTGTGATTGCTGTGCGCCACAGCTGCTTTCAACCTGGCTGTTATCCGTCATCAGCGACCTCCTTGATGAAAATTGCCTTCAGAGTCTGCATTCGCCCAGCCTTTCGCAAAAACGATATACATGAAAGCCATGTCGTCCATCATACCAGTTTGGCATTGCTCAGCCGTGCTGGCCCAATGCCCTCGTCAGGGGCTATGCTGACAGCCCTATTGCATTGCAATAATCTACCCACCGGCCACGGGGCAGCATAAGGAGATTCCAACGTGAAACGTCTGCTGATTGTCGCCCATGCACCCTCTCCCAACACCTTGAAGCTGCGCGAGGCAGCACAGCGAGGGGCGCAACACCCAGACATAGAGGGTATCGAAGTCGTGGTAAAAGCGCCGCTGGATACCGTGCCGGACGATGTACTGGCCTGCGATGCTGTGCTGATGGGTACCACTGAGAATCTGGGTTATATGAGCGGTGCGCTAAAGGACTTTTTTGACCGCTGCTATTATCCCGTACTGGAAGAAAAGCAGGGGCTGCCCTGTGCGCTCTATATCCGCGCCGGGTTGGATGGTACCGGCACGCGTCGCGCGGTAGAGAGCATCGTCACTGGCCTACGCTGGAACTGGGCCCAGGAACCGCTGACGCTACATGGTGAGTGGCAGGAAGGCTTCTGCGGTCAGGTCGAAGAGCTGGCGCAGGCCATGGCGGCGGGACTGGAAGCCGGTGTTATCTGACTGGCATGCCGACGATAAAACAATAAAGAAAAACGGCACCCTGCGGGATGCCGTTTGTGTGCCGTAGTTCAATAACTGCCTGGCCTATACGCTTACTTCAGACGCTCGAACACCGTGGCCACACCCTGGCCCATGCCGATACACATGGTCGCCAGGCCCAGGGTGGTGTCCTGCTCACGCATCACGTTCAGCAAAGTGGTGCAGATACGCGAACCGGAGCAGCCCAGCGGATGGCCGAGGGCAATAGCACCACCGTGCAGGTTGACGGCCTCATCCATGCGGTCACGCAGGCCCAGGTCTTTCAGTACAGGCAACGCCTGGGCTGCAAAGGCTTCGTTGAGCTCGACGGTTTCGATGTCGTCAATGCTCAGCCCTGCCGCCTTGAGCGCCTGCTTACTGGCAGGCACTGGACCATAGCCCATGATCGAAGCGTCGCAGCCGGCCACGCCGGTCGACAGCACGCGCGCGATGGGCTCAAGCCCCAGCGCCTGGGCCCGCTCGGCACTCATCACCGCCATGCCGCTGGCTCCCACAGACAACGCTGATGAGGTACCGGCGGTCACGGTGCCACCGCGCGGGTCGAAGGCCGGCTTGAGCCCGGCCATGGACTCCAGGCTGGCATCGGCACGAATCACTTCGTCCTGATCGACGCGGATCCTGAAGCCCTGGGCATCATGGCCTTCAATGCCGATAATCTCACGGTCAAAGCCACCGTTCTGCTGCGCGGCCAGCGCACGCTGGTGAGAGCGCACCCCAAAAGCGTCCTGCTCTTCACGGGTAATACCGTGCATCTTGCCCAGCAGTTCGGCGGTCAGGCCCATCATCATTGCCGCCTTGGCCGCGTACTTACTGGCCTCGGGGTTAATATCGATGCCGTGAGTCATGGGCACATGCTCCATGTGCTCGACGCCGCCAATGATATAGAAGTCACCCATGCCGGCACGAATGTTGGCCCCAGCAATATGCAGCGCGCTCATCGAGGAGCCGCACAGCCGGTTGACGGTCTGAGCAGGCACAGTGCGCGGTATGCCGGTCATGATCGCGGCGTTGCGCGCGATGTTCATGGCCTGTTCCAGGGTCTGGTTCACACACCCCCAGATCACGTCGTTGATCTCAGCCGGATCCAGCCCCGGGTTACGCTCAAGCAGCGACTGCATGACGGCGGCGGACAAGGTTTCGGCACGCACGTTACGGAAGGCACCGTTCCTGGCTTTTGCCATGGCGGTACGAACGCCGTCGACCACCACGATATCTCTCGGATTCAAACTCATTGCTCTAGCTCTCCCACTTGTTCTGCCAACTGAGGTGGTGGATCAGGCCTGGTCAGCGCCCTGATAGAAGCTGTCACCGTTTTTCGCCATCTCGCGCAGGCGGTCGGTGGGCGCATACAACGGACCCAGGTCCTTGGCCAGTCCATCGGCCAGCTCGACGAACTCAGCGAGGCCCATAGCGTCGATGTAACGCAGCGCACCACCGCGGAACGGCGGGAAACCGATGCCGTAGATCAGTGCCATGTCGGCCTCTGCTGGGCTGCCCACGATGTTGTCTTCCAGGCAGCGCACGGTCTCCAGGCACAGCGGCACCATCATGCGCGCAATGATGTCTTCATCAGAAAAATCCTGCTGGCCGGTGACTACCGAGGCCACCAGTTCATTGGCTACCGGGTCGTCAACCTTCTTCGGCTTACCCTTCCTGTCTTTCTCATAGGCGTAGAAGCCCTTGGCGTTCTTTTGGCCCAGACGGTCATTCTCGAACATCACCTGAATGGCGGTCTTGTGGCCTGAGTCGCCCGATGCGCTCATGCCGCCCATTCGATCCGGGAAGCCTTCGGCCATGACCTCACCGGCATGAACCGCAGTATCCATACCGACCACGTCAAGCAGATACGCCGGACCCATGGGCCAGCCAAATCTTTCCATGACCTTGTCGACGCGCTTGAAATCGGCACCGTCTTCAATCAGCTGGCTAAAGCCGCCGAAATACGGGAACAGTACGCGATTGACCAAAAAGCCGGGGCAGTCGTTGACCACAATCGGCGTTTTGCCCATTTTTCGTGCATAGGCCACCGTTGCTGCGACGGCCTTATCGCCGGTCTTTTCACCGCGGATGACTTCGACCAACGGCATGCGATGCACCGGATTGAAAAAATGCATGCCGCAGAAGTTTTCGGGCCGCTTGAGGTTTTCAGCCAGTCGCGTGATAGAAATGGTTGAGGTATTGGAGGTAAGAATGGTGTCCTCGGCCACACTGCCTTCAACTTCGGCCAACACAGCACCCTTGATCTTGGGGTTCTCGACCACCGCCTCGACGACCAGGTCGACATGCCCGAAGTCGCCATAGGACAAGGTGGGCCGAATGTTGCTCAGCCGCTCTCCCATCTGGGCAACGCTCAGCTTCTTGCGCTCCACCTGCTTGCCGAACAGCTTACGTGCCTCATTCAGGCCCAGCTCAATGGCATCTTCCTTAATGTCCTTCATCAGGATCGGCGTGCCCTTGGAAGCACTCTGGTAGGCAATACCGCCACCCATGATGCCAGCACCTAGTACCGCGGCCTGGTTGACTTCTGGTGCCTGCTTTTCGTATTTGCTGGCTTTTTTCTTGACTACCTGGTCATTCATGAACAGGCCGACCAGGTTGAAGCTGACATCGGTCATCGCCAGCTTGCCAAATGCTTTGGCTTCAATGGCCTGGGCGCGGGCACGCTCCTCTCCGGCACCTTTCTGAATGACCTTGATGGACTCCACCGGTGCCGGATAGTGCGGCCCGGCCTTGCCGGCGACGAAGCCTTTGGCCGTCTCAAACGCCATCATCTGCTCGATGGCGTTAAGCTTGAGCGGCGAGCACTTTTCAACACGGCGCGCCTGGTAATCCAGCTCGCCGGCACCCGCCCGTTTGACCAGATCCATTGCTGCGTCGAGCAGCTGCTCATGGGGGACGACGACGTCAGCTGCTCCGACCTTCAAGCAGGCATCGGCGCGATTTTCCGTGCCGCCGGCAATCCACTCAATGGCGTTGTCGGCGCCAATCAGGCGAGGCAGGCGCACACAGCCTCCCCAGCCTGGCAGGATACCCAGCTTGGTTTCAGGCAAACCAATCTTGGCGCGTTCGCTGAGCACCCGGTAATCTGTGGTTAACGTGACTTCACAGCCACCACCCAGAGCCAGCCCGTTAACCGCGCTCACCGTGGGGAACGGCAGGTCTTCCAATGCATTGAAAATGCCGTGAACATGCTCGAGCATGGCAGTCAGCGCTTCGCTGCCCTCCTCGAACATGCGATGAAATTCGGTAATATCCGCACCAACGATAAACGCTTCTTTGGCGCTGGCCAGGATCAGGCCCTTGAGCGACGACTCTTTTTCGATTGCCTCAACCGCCTCCCCCAGCTCCTTGACGACCGCGCTGGACAGCACATTGACGGCTGAGTCCTTCGCGTCGAAGGTCAGGGTGGCGATGTCGTTGTCACCACGTGACACCGAGATGGCATTGCCTTGATAGATCATCCACGAATCTCCGTGCAAGAATTCATACGACCGTTTGATTTGCTACAGCTTGGTTCACTCTCGCGGTGGCGTCAAGCTTTTGGCGCATTGGCTTTTGAAATACTGGCTTTTGAAATACCGTTTTTTGAAACAGTCCGCATTGTGAACTGATTCTCATGCTGTTGATCCGATACCTCAGCGTACATCTGATTCCACTTGAGACTACAGTACAGGCAGTCATTCCCGACATCTGCAGCGTCAGCACACTTTTTTCACTGCCAGCCTTTCACTACCAAGCATCAATAAACCACGAGACCCCCATGGCTTCCACACCCCAACCCTCTGACCCTCAAGTGCCCGCCCAGGCGCCTTGGCTGCAGGTCTGGCAACGCCGCCTGGAAAAACTCGCTGTTTACTGGCGGCGCTGGGGCTGGTTATGGCCGCCAGCGGCCTTTGCCAGCGGCATGGGCAGTTTCTTCCTGGTTGAACGTCAACAGTGGCTGGGTGCCACCCTGGCGCTAGGCATGTTGCTGGCCTGGGGGCTGCTACTGGGTGAGGGGTTGATCATCCAATGGCTGAAGCGCCGCGGCTACCCCTCCCTGCCAGTCGGAAGCACTTCTTTTATCGCCCAGCTAATACACCAGGAGACGCTGTTTTTCTGTCTACCCTTCCTGCTGGCCACCACTGTGTGGAGCAGCGGCCAGGCCCTGTTCACGTCAGCGATGATCCTGCTGGCGCTGGTTTCCATCATGGACCCGCTGTATTACCGCCTGGCGTCACACCGCTGGCTGTATTTTTTCTTCCATGCCCAGTGTGTGTTTCTGGTGGTGCTGGTAGCACTGCCGACGCTGCTTCACCTGAGCACCCGGCAGAGCATGCTGCTGGCGCTGGTCGCCATGGTGATTTTCAGCCTGCCAAGTCTGATGCAGCTGCGCAGCCTGGTGTCACGACGAAGATGGCTGTCGATGCTGGCTGTGCTGCCGATGCTGGCCGTATTGGCCTGGTCGGGTCGCGCCTGGGTGCCGCCGGCTAGCCTGTGGCTTTCAGCCAGCGCGCTGTCACCAGCCTTTGACAGCTCTGAGCGGGCACCGCGTGGTGAGATGCGCCTAACCCCCGAGGCTCTCAATGCCAATGGTCTTTACGCCTTTACGGCCATTCATGCACCGCGCGGCCTGAAGGAGGAGGTCGTACACGAATGGCGTCATAACGGTGAGTTGATCGAGCGTATCCCACTGGAAATTCATGGTGGCCGTGAAGACGGCTACCGTGCCTGGACCCACAAGCTGAATTTTCCCGCCGAATCGGCGGGGCGTTGGCGCATTGATATCATGACCACAGGCGGACAACGCATCGGCATCATCCGCTTTAACGTCAGTGATGACAGCAGCACAGCGACCCTGGCTGATGGCCACACAAGCACACCGCCGGGCATTCCGGGCCTCGTTGTCAGGCACCTGGTCGCCCGCCCCAGCCACGCACCAACCCCCGGGAACACCTCAGATCAGCCTGAAGACGAGGCTGAACCTGAGCCTGATAGCGAGCCGGGCGCTAAGACACAAACCAAGCCCCAACCTGAGGGCGGAGATAACACCCAACAGAAATCAGCCGAATAGCCCCTGGCTACGCAGGTATTCGTCGTAGCTGCCGCTGAAATCGGTGATGCCATCATCGCGCATGTCGAGAATGCGTGTAGCCAGCGATGAGACGAACTCACGGTCGTGACTGACAAAAATCAGCGTTCCCGGGTAGTTCTCCAGCGCCAGGTTAAGCGCCTCGATAGACTCCATATCCAAATGGTTGGTGGGCTCGTCCATCAGCAAGACGTTGGGCTTGGTCAACGCCAGCTTGCCGAAAAGCATGCGGCCCTGCTCGCCACCCGAGATCACTTTCACTGACTTACCAATATCATCGCTGGAAAACAGCATCCGTCCTAAGGCTCCACGCACTTCCTGCTCACCACCGGTAGTCCACTGACCCATCCACTCGAACAGCGTGGCGTCGTTGGTAAAGTCGCTGCTGTGATCCTGGGCAAACACACCAATCTCAGCACTGTCAGTCCAGCGCACAGCACCGGCATCGGGATGCAACTCACGGGCTAGGATCTTGAGCAGTGTCGTCTTGCCAATGCCATTGGGGCCGATGATGGCGATGCGTTCGCCGGCTTCTACGGTCATTGAAAAGCGTTCAAACAGCGGCGCATGCTCACCGAACGCCTTGGAGACCGCCTCGACATTGACCGCATTGCGATGGATCTTCTTGTTCTGCTCAAAGCGGATGAAGGGGCTAACCCGACTGGAGGGCTTGATGTCCTCGAGCTTGATCTTGTCGATCTGGCGCGCCCGCGATGTCGCCTGCTTGGCCTTGGAAGCGTTGGCCGAGAAGCGGCTGACAAAGGCCTGCAGCTCAGCGATTTGGGCCTTCTTCTTCGTGTTGTCAGCCTGCTGACGCTCGCGCACCGCCGTGGCGGCAGTCATGTACTCGTCATAGTTGCCAGGAAACAGGGTGATTTCGCCGTAGTCCAGGTCCGCCATGTGGGTACAGACGCTGTTAAGAAAGTGGCGATCGTGGGAGATGATCACCATGGTGCTGTGACGCGCCTTCAGTATGTCTTCCAACCAGCGGATGGTGTGGATGTCCAGGTGGTTGGTGGGCTCGTCGAGCAGCAGCACGTCGGGGTCGGCAAACAGCGCCTGAGCCAGCAGCACGCGCAACTTCCAGCCTGGCGACACCTCGCTCATAGGACCGGTATGCTGCGACTCAGGAATTCCCAGCCCCAGCAGTAGCTCACCGGCACGCGAGTCCGCGGTATAGCCATCAAGCTCCGCAAAGCGGACTTCCAGATCAGCCACCGCCATACCGTCTTCTTCACTCATTTCCGGCAGCGAGTAGATGCGCTCGCGTTCAGCCGCCACCTGCCACAGCTCATGATTGCCCATGATCACGGTATCGATGACCCGCGCACTCTCGAAGGCAAACTGATCCTGACCCAGCTTGCCCAGCCTGGCGCCGGTATCAACCATCACCTGCCCTGAAGACGGCTCCAGATCACCGGCCAGAATCTTCATGAAGGTGGACTTGCCACTGCCGTTGGCGCCGATCAGGCCATAGCGGTTGCCATTATTGAATTTGACCGAGACGTTTTCGAACAGGGGTCTGGCCCCGAACTGCATGGTAATATTGGCAGTAGAGATCAAGATTGCATTCCGTAATGTTGCGTTATCTGGAGCAGCGCCTCAGGGCCACGGGCCCGGAACGCATAGAAAGAAAGGGGGCGATTGTAAGCGCCAAGCAACAGCGATGCAGCCCCAATTATTGTTACCGTAGCGCTACTAGGCAATTATCAACGATCTGCGGCCATTCGAAGCAGCTCGATGCATCAACGCCATCGTGTTACAAGGTGTTGCATACCCAAACCGCCATTTGCATTACACGCAACATCTTCGGACACTTGTCACTGACGTAGATGTTCATTGAAAAAAATAGTCCTGAATCAACAGATCACTGAAACCACCTAGGCAGTAACGACCCATGCACCAGAACAGCGTCGCTTTCCAACTGGCACGGATTCCCCGCATCTGGCGTGCCATCATCGACCGCCGCCTGGCTCCCGAAGGGCTGACCCAGACCCGCTGGGTTACGCTCTACCACTTGTGGCGGCTGGGCGATAACCAGCCTCAGCGTGAACTGGCCCGGGCCATTGGCGTTGAAGCCCCCTCGCTGGTACGCACCCTCGACCAGCTGGCTGAGCAGGGTTTGATCGAACGTCGCCCTGGCGAGGCCGATCGACGCACCAAACATATCTTCCTGACCCAGGCAGCCATGCCGCTACTACAGCACATAGAAGCCGAGGTCAGCGATGTCATGTCTGAAATGCTGTCAGGTCTCAGCGCCGATGAAATCGAACTGTTCACCGCCTTGCTGACCCGTATTGAAAATAACGGCCTGGCAATCCGCGAGCAGGAACAGGATGCCGAGCAGCCAGACGCCTCCGAGTCAGACTAGGTTCTGAGTCAATCAGCGTCCGAGTCAGCTCCGGCTCTCAGGTTCAGCGCACTCCGACTTTTCGCCCCAGTGCCCAGCCTTAGCGCTGGTCCGGGCACCCTTCCAGAGCATCGCGCAGCTCAGCCAGCGGTTCAACAAACGCCGGCAGCTGTTGCGCGTACAGTGCCTCGTCCCACCACAGGGTCAGTGCCGAGCGGCTCGAGCCAATCGCCAGCACACTATCACCCAGATGCGCGGGCAGACGGCTCAACAGCCGCTGGGCAGGCTCGGGTAGCGGCCGAAGCGGCTCTGTGCGCCAGCACCAGCCATCGGAAAACACCTTCAGCGCCGGGCTGGCCAGATCCGGGCTGACCAGCATGAAGTCTGGCCCCGGACGTGACCCAGGGTACGGCCAGCGATACACCGCCACCAACCCCTTGGCCTGATGGGCAGGCGAGACGTCCATCTTCACCTCGATACCGAGCTTGCGCGCTTCACCACGCAAGGCCACCAGCCGCTTTTGCCGAGGGCTTGGCTTGAGCCACATCAGCGGGGCAACCAGCATGGCCATGACACCAGCAATGACCAACCAGCTCATGGCGCTGTCCTTGAGTGCACTGCTCTGACGTGCGTTGTCATGTTGCAGGCTGTCCTGGGATATAATGGATACAGATCATTGTCTTGAATCATCGTGCGTCCTAAAGTGGGAACATGAGTTTGAGAACATGGGTTTAAGAACATAAGTTTGAACACACAGGCTGACTGAACGGAACGCCATCTGGAGGCTGTCATGAGCAACGAATATCGTCACATCCTGGTCGCGGTTGACCTGACCAAGGACTCCCACTCAATTCTTGAGCGGGCCTTGCAAATTGCTGACCGCAACCATGCTAGGCTGTCCATCATGCACACCCTGGAACCGCTTGGCTTTGCCTATGGCGGTGATATCCCCATGGACCTGACCAGCATCCAAGACCAGTTGGATGATCACGCCAAAAAGCGTCTGGCTGATATCGCCAACCCCCATGTTGCTCCTGAAGACCAGCACGTGGTCGTCGGCATGCCGGATACCGAGATTCATCGCTTTGCTGATGAACAGGACGTGGATCTGATCGTGGTGGGCTCACACGGGCGCCACGGTTTCGCATTACTACTGGGCTCCACTTCCACCGGTGTGCTGCACGGCGCCAAGTGCGATGTGTTGGCAGTGCGTGTCGGCATGGACAGCGACGAATAGCAGCCAGCCGTTATTCGAGACCAAGCACCGCTCGAGGCCAAACACCATCCAACAGCCCGGAGCGCAATAGCGCTCCGGATTGGTTCTTTACTCAGACCTTTATTCGCCAGACGCCTGGGCTTCAAGCTCCATCCAACGCTCCATGGTGGCTTCCAGTGCAGCCTGTCTGTCGCTCAGCGCTTGCAGCACTGACGTTACCTTGTCGCTATCCTGCTGATAGAAACTCGGCTCGCTGATTTGGGCCTCGACCTCGGCAACCGCATTTTCCAGGCGCTCTATTTCTGCGGGGAGCCCATCCAGCTCACGCTGCAACTTATACGACAGCTTGACCCGCCTGGGCGCTGCTGCTGGCTCGGTTTCACTGGTGCCGACCTTTGGTGGTGTTTTTTCGGCCACCGGCTCAACCTGCTGACGCGCGGCGCCCTCCCAGGGCGCCGGCGGCAAGGCACCACCCTGGCGTACCCAGTCGCTGTAACCCCCGACATATTCGCGCACCAGACCCTGTCCCTCAAAGGCCAGCACACTGGTGACCACGTTATCCATGAAAGAACGATCGTGGGATACCAGCAGTAAGGTGCCGTCAAAGTTGAGCAGCAGCTCTTCCAGAAGCTCCAAGGTCTCGACATCAAGATCGTTAGTCGGCTCATCGAGCACCAGCACGTTGGCCGGCTGGGTGAACAACTTGGCCAGCAGCAGGCGGTTGGATTCACCGCCCGAAAGCGCCTTGACCGGCTGGCGCACGCGGTCGGGGGTGAACAGGAAGTCCTGCAGATGACTGATAACATGACGGTCGCGACCGCCCACCGTAACCCGGTCGCTGCCCTGGGCCACGTTGTCATACACACTCTTCTCGGGTTCTAGGCCGGCACGCAGCTGGTCAAAATAGGCAACCTGCAGCTTAGTGCCCACCAGCACCTCACCCTCACTGGGTTTCAGCTCACCCAGCAGAATCTTGAGCAGCGTGGTCTTACCGGCGCCGTTACGGCCGATCAAGCCTATTCTGTCGCCACGTTGGATCTCCATGCTCAGTCCATCAATCACGGCATCATCGCCAAAGCGCTGGGTCACATTCTTGAGCGCCACCACACGCTTGCCGCTCCGCTCTCCACTGTCCATGGCGAGGTTGGCGCGGCCAAGGCGCTCGCGGCGTTCACCACGCTCGCGACGCAGCTGCTCGAGCGCCCTCACCCGCCCTTCGTTGCGGGTACGCCGGGCCTTGATGCCCTGGCGAATCCAGGCCTCTTCCTGGGCCAACTTCTTGTCGAACTCGGCATTCTCCCGGGCCTCTACCTCCAGCTCATGGCTCTTGCGCGCCTGATACTCGGCGTAGTTACCGGGATAGCGGCCAAGTCGGCCGCGATCCAACTCAAGAATCGCCGTGGCCAGGTTCGACAAGAAAGTACGGTCATGGGTAATGAACAGCACCGACCCATCGAAGGCAGCGAGCTGTTCTTCCAGCCAGGCAATGGTGTCCAGATCCAGGTGGTTGGTCGGCTCATCAAGCAGCAGCAGGTCCGGCTCGGCGACCAGCGCCCTGGCCAGCGCCACCCGACGACGCCAGCCACCCGAAAGATCGGCCATCGCAGCATCTTCGGGCAGGCCCAGGCGGGTTAATACCACGTCGATACGCCGGTGGAACGACCAGCCATCGATGGCTTCCAGGCGTTCCTGCAGGGATGCCATGCGATCCATGTCAGGGGCGTCGGACTGCACCAGGTGATGATACTCACTGAGCAGCTCGCCGGCTTCGGGCAACCCTTGGGCAACCACATCGAAGATGGTTTCACCGGACGCGTCGGGCAAATCCTGAGCCAGCACGCCGATCTTCAACCCGGGCGCACGCCAGACGCTGCCGCCGTCCGGCAGTATCTCACCGGCCACCAGCTTGAGCAGCGTTGACTTACCCGTTCCGTTGCGCCCGACCAGGGCCAACCGCTCTCCGCGTTCCAGCACCAGATCGGCGCCATCCAGCAGCACTTTGGGGCCATAGGCCAGCTGCAGCTGTTCAAGACGTAACAGAGCCACGCATCCACCTCTCTTATTGACAAGCGCTATAGTGTAAACCATGTGCCCCGACGTGGCTTGATGACAATGACTGTGGGTACAATTCGCGCCTGTTCAACGTCACTTCAGCACAAGGAGCCCATCGCCGTGGCCGATTCGCCCTCGGATGTCGACAACGTCTTACCGGAGGCGCTGCAGTTTTGCTCGCCAGCGCCGCTGATGGATATCGGCGCTAATCTTACTCATGAAAGCTTTGGTAGGGACCTCGAGGCGACCCTAAGCCGTGCCAGGGCCGCTGGCGTCGAGACGCTGATCATTACCGGCACTGATCTCGAACATGCGCGTCAGGCGCTGGAGCTGGCTGGGAAACACCCCGGACTTTACGCTACAGCCGGCGTGCATCCCCACGATGCCAGCCAATGGTCTGCTGAGCTTTCCAGCGCTATGGCTGAACTGCACCAGCAGAGCAAAGTCGTTGCGGTCGGCGAGTGTGGACTGGACTTCAACCGCAATTTCTCCACGCCGGCCGACCAAGAGCGTGCCTTTGAGGCCCAGCTGGAGCTGGCCGCCAGCAATCGCCTGCCGCTGTTCATTCACGAACGTGATGCGGGCCAGCGCATGGCCGAAATATTGGCGGCCTGGCGCGACGATATTACCCAAGCGGTAGTGCACTGCTTTACCGGCGAGCGTGACACCCTGTACCGCTACCTCGACCTGGACCTGCACATTGGCCTGACCGGGTGGATCTGCGATGAGCGCCGCGGCCACCACCTGCGCGAGCTGGTTCCCGACATCCCATTGACGCGTCTGATGGTTGAAACCGACTGCCCTTATCTACTGCCACGCAATTTACCTGCCAAACTGAAAGGTAGGCGCCACGAACCAGCACTGCTGCCGTGGATCGTACGCGAAATCGCCCACTGGCGAGGGATCGACGAGGCCGAGCTGGCACGTGCTACCACCGCCGCCGGTCTGGCATTTTTTGGCCTAACAGCAAGCGAACCTGATAACACCACAGAGGACATCTGCCATGGATGACTTACCCGGTTTCATTACGGTAGAAACTGCAGATCAAGACGGCTTGCCGCTATCGATTGCCTGGACGCTACGCGATGGCAGCGTCAAACACACCCTGATCCAGCCAGATAGCGACTGGCTTGATGACGAAATGATTTCGCTGGGCAGCTACAGCATGGAAGAACTCGCCACCATGGGTGTCAGCCCGCTGGATGTCATTCAGGAGCTGGAGCAGGACCACTTCAATGCCACCCTCTACACTGCCGGCATTGCAGATGATGAGGCGGCACTCTCGCGGCTGTTTGACACCTATGGCATGGACCCATTTATCGAGCTGGCACCTGCTGAGAGCCTGTATCCTGAACTGTCTGTAGGTGAGTGGTCCCAGGCAAGGCGCGAGCTGTTCGCTGAACTTGGGCTGGAGCCGATGCGCCCGGAGGACGAAATCCAGGTCATGCTGGCGCTGCATCAGCGCATGCGCCTCGATGACGACAACGAAACCTGAGCTTCAGGCTCGCTCAACACACTCCGTCATGTCGGCACCAAGACACGCGCGGCCGATAGCCACAGCGACCTGTATGCTGTTGCCCTGCCGATAAAACGCTGCCAGTGTCGAGCGGAATGCCTCGGCACGAGACGGCAGCCCCTGCCTCTCGAATGTCTCGGCCCGTTTTGCCACCCTGGCTGCAAAAGCCTGGCGATCCACTTCAACATCGCCCAGATTATCCACGCTGACATTGAAGTGTCGCCCGCAGGCCGCTGAAAACAGCGACTCTAGTGCCTGGGGCGCCACTTCTGCGGCTTCAAAGGCCTGCTGCTGCTCAGCATCTCGGCCATCGGGCAAGTACCAGTAGCCGTAATCCTCCAACTGACGACGCTGCGCACCGGCAATACACCAATGGCTGATCTCATGCAGGGCACTGGCGTAGTAACCGTGGGCGAAAATTACCCGATGCCAGGCCACTTCACTATCCGCCGGCAGATACAACGGCTCATCACCACCGCGTACCAGGCGCGTTCGATACGTCGGATAAAAAAGCCCATCGAACAGCGCCGTTATATCGTCAAGTGAATGAATCACGCAGTTACCTAGACCAGAAATTGGCCGTCCATTATAGCCAGTATGGGAGCACGACGAAAATTGCACAGCACTGGTAGAATACGCCGCTCATTCCGCCCGCTCTGCCCCTGATACGGGGCCATACTGCCTGGAGCTGAAACACATGGCCCGGTTTATCGCCGACCTTGTCAGTACCTCGCGTACTGAGACACGCACACTCGTTCGTCTGTCCCTGCCGATCTGGGGCGCCCAGCTTGCCCAGGCGGGAATGAGTGTGACCGATGTCATGATGACCGGCCGCCTCAGTCCGACGGACCTGGCAGCGGTATCGGTCGGCTCAAGCCTGTGGCTGCCACTGATGCTACTGATGACTGGCACCTTGATGGGGCTGACACCTGTGGTGGCACAGCTGCTCGGTGCGGGCAAGCGGGCTGAAATACGGCCCCAGGTGCATCAGGCACTATGGATTGCCTTAGTAATGGGGCTACTGGCCATGCTGCTAATATGGACCATTGTGATGCCGATATTCCACTGGATGGAGATACCTGAAGCGGTAGCCAGTCGTTCGGCGAGTTATTTACTGGCCATCGGCGCCGGCATGCCCGGCATAGCGCTATTTCTGGCCTTACGCTCCTTTTCTGACGGCATGAACCACACCCGCCCCGCACTACTGATCAGCCTGATCGGCCTGGCCGTGAATATCCCCAGCAATTACCTGCTGATTTACGGAGGCCCAGGGCTTGTCAGCATGTTTGGTGACTGGCTGCCTGCTCCAGTTCAGGCAATTCCAGCTCTGGGTGCCTTCGGCTGCGGCATTGCCACGGCGCTGTCAATGTGGGCCATGAGCCTGTCGATGATGGTCTATACCCGCCGCAGCTCTGCCTATGGAGATGTCGAGCTGTGGCACTCACCTACCCCGCCGCGCTGGAAAATCATCGGCGAGCTGCTTTACGTGGGCCTGCCAATCGGTGTGGCAATCTTTGTCGAGGTGACGCTATTCACGCTCATTGCTCTGCTGATCGCCAGCCTCGGTGAGATTACCGTGGCCGCTCACCAGGTGGCGCTGAACTACACCTCGCTGCTGTTCATGCTGCCGCTGTCGCTGAGTATAGCGGTCACCGTGCGTGTCGGTAATACCCTTGGGCAGGGCCGCCTGCGGGCCGCTCGGATGGTGGCCTGGCATGGCGCCTATATCTCGTTGGCTGCGGCGCTGTTCAACAGCACCCTGGTCTGGCTGACCGCTGATGCGGTGATCGACCTGTACACCCGCGATGGCGCCGTCAAAACGCTGACCATGTCATTGATCGGCCTGGCCATGCTCTATCAGGTATCAGACGGACTACAGGTCAACCTGGCCGGTGCCCTGCGCGGCTACAAGGACACCCGTGTCGTCATGTTGATCACCATGCTGGCTTACTGGCTAGTCGGCCTGGCCGGCGGACACTGGCTAGGGACGCAAGGACTGGCTGGCTTGACGCCGCCGATGGGAGTTCATGGCTACTGGATCGGCCTGATTGCCGGGCTGACCGTTGCCGCCATACTGCTCGGCGAACGCCTGAGACGTCTCAGCAAGCGCGTTGCAGCCAGTCAGACAGACACTGCCAACGCCTGACATCACTCCCTCTGCAACTGCCCCCGGCCACCCTCATCCAATCCAAAGTGTTGAGGCCAGGGGCTTACCCTTACCTGCCAGTCTGTGATATTTGTGTAGAACCTGTGGTATTGATGTAGAAGGTGTAAAGATGTGGGGTAAAAGCCACGAGAGTGAGGTTGTGAAGGTAAGGATTTTCAACAGTGACGCCGTGCACTGACAACCGGCGCTGAAAAACTGGCCGCCGACTGATGTGATAATGCTTCAGCAGGAGGAATCATGGCTATCTCGCTGTCTCACCGCCCTGCCCAGGTCATTGACCTGGAGACGATGCGCCAACGCCAGCTGGCCAGACGACGTCTGGTTCGCCTGTCACCGGAGTTGGATGGCCTGGAAATGGTCTATCAGCAGTCTGCCGAACCCGACGCTCACTATTGTATGCCCGTGCTGGCCTGGGGCCTTCGGGAAGATGGCGATGTGGTTGGGCTGGTGGCCTGGATGGAAACACTCATGCCCTGCCAGCAGCTTGACGACCCGGAGCACGGGCAATTCATCGGCTATCGGGACCCGGAAACAGATGAGCTGTTCGACTACCCGCCTGCCCATAAGGTGCACGAGCTGGAGCACTCAGCAGCCTACTTTGACTATGAAGAAATGCAGGAAACTGCCCTAATTCAGCAGATTCCTGAAAGCCACGGCACCCATGCCCTCTGTATGGACGATAATCAGAGCCCGCTGCAGCTGAAACAGGTCTTTGGTTGGCACCTGTATAATGACGGGCGTATCGAAGCTTTGCTTGCCGACGAAGACAAGATCGAGATGACCCCAGTGCTACCGGGCGACGCCTGCCTTTACCCCGGGCACAGTCGGCACGCTGTTGTGTATCTTTTCCAGCGTGATATTGCCAACCGTATCCGTGACGAGGATGCTGCCACCATGGAGGCCCTGGCCATCACAGTGCTCAGTGGTAAAGGCTGAGCCATCGTACTGAAGCAATGCCTAAGCCAAGGTCTGAGTCAGCCGCTCAGCCTAGGCGTATCAGGTAGCGGTAACAGCCATCGGCTTCGCTATGATGAGTCAGTTCATGGCCAAGAAAAGCGCAGAACTTTGGCACATCGCGCACAGTGGCCGGGTCGGTGGCTATCACTTCAAGCACCTCTCCGGGCTGCATGTTGCGAACCTGGTTGTGCATCATCATGATTGGTTCAGGACAATAGAGCCCACTGGTATCCAACTGGGCCTGGCTGACTGGCAAGGACGTATCGGATGACATTATGCAATTACCTCCCTCACACTGACAGAATAGATCTGGGGACTGTGTCATGATCAAGATTATTATCGAACGGCGCATCATGCCCGGACTGGAAGAAGAGTACGAGCAGGCAGCACGCGATGTTATGCGCCAGGTGCAGGGCGTCACCGGCTTTGCTGGAGGTGAAAGCTTGATCGAAAGCGAAAACAGCAACCGACGGCTGGTCATCACCCAGTGGCGCGACCTACGCGCCTGGAAAGACTGGCGTGACAGCAGTGCGCGTCGGCAGGTACTGCAAAAAATGCTGCCGCTGCTGACCGAAGATGAACATGTACGGATGTTCAAACACAGTTATTAATAGCAGACACAAAACGCTGAGCTGATGTTCAGTCGCGCAGGCGCACATGCACCGTAACTTCTTCCCGATCATGGTATAGGTGTCGACAGCTGATGTCAGCGCCAACACCGGCATCTGCCAACATCAACTCGAGCCTTGATAACCCTTCGTGCACAGCACGCCAACGCTGCTTCATCGGCAGTTTCAGATTAAAAACCGCTTCGCGGCACCAACGCTTGACCAGCCAACGGGCCATCATGTCGATGACCCGCGAGGGCTGGTCGACAATGTCACACACCAGCCAGTCAAGCCGCATCGGTGGCGCCCATGCAAAGCCGTCCTCACGCAAATGCTCGACCATGCCGCCGGCCATCAGCGCCGGATTCATGGGGCCATTATCAATGGCGTAAACCTGCATTCCCCGATTGACCAACTGCCAGGTCCAGCCACCAGGAGCCGCACCCAGATCAGCAGCCTGCATCCCTACAGCCAACCGCTCTTGCCACTGATCGATGGGGATAAACTCATGCCAGGCTTCCTCCAGCTTGAGCGTTGAGCGGCTGGGCGCAGCATGAGGAAAACGCAGGCGCCGAATACCGCCGGGTTCCTCGCTTCGGTTACCTGGAAAGCTGATGCCCAGCTGAACACAGTCGCCATCGCTCCACCACACATGCAGCCTTCGACCTCCCGCCTTACGCCTCAAGGCACCGCGCTTTTTCAGACTTGACTCCAGCGGACGCTTGAGCGCCTTCATCAGTCCCGACAGCGCTTTGGCCTCGTTGGTGTCTGGCGTTTCCTGCCACAGCGTCTCGAAACTCCAGCCGCTTTCCACCACCTGCGAGACAATCGGCGACAAGCGGTCATTGCGATCCAGTGACAGAGGCGGAAACGCCACCAGGCTCTGGCGTGCAAATACCAGCGACGTCAGTGGCAAGCCGCGATGCAGCTCGTTGGCAGCCTGCCCTGGCGGCAACGCATATCGCACAAAACCACTGTGACGTTCGGCATGGTCTACCCCATCGATACCCAGCTGACCTCCCCGGTGGAGCAGCTCTGCCGCCAGATCAGGTTCAAATCCAGGGCGGCAATAGCACAGCAGCTCGTTGGGCACGTTCATGAGACTTCCTCGTCTGACGCATTTTCAGCGGCCAAGGGCTGACCGCTGCTGGATGCTGCCAATAACTGGCACTATACGCTATCCAGGCCTGATACAAAAAAAGGCCTGCCATACTGGCAGGCCCCTGTCGCTCTGGTTCTAACAGCTTACGCCGCCGCTTCACGCAGCAGGTTTTTCCTGACGCGGCCTACTCATCAGTCCCTGCTCACGTGCCATGGCAATGGCCGCCTGAGGCCCTGTCCACAGCGTCGGCAGCAGCACCAAGGAAACCGGCGTTGCCGTGATCACGATGAACTGCTGCAGGGCGCCCACCTGACCGGCTCCCATACGCAGCAGGATACCTGCCAGCAGCGCCATGGCAATGCCCCAGAAAGCACGTACCAGTACGCTAGGCTGATCATGCCCTGTGCCAACTACCGAAATTGCATAACTCATGGAATCACCAGTGGTAGCCACAAAAATGGTCGTCAGCACTAGGATGGCCAGCGCCATGAAAGTGCCGCCCGGCAAGGCTTGTGCCACGGTCAGCGTTGCCACATCAAAGCGGAAGTTGTTCAACGCATCAGTCAGATCGATAGCACCAGTCAACTGATAGTAAATCCCTGAGCCGCCCATCAGAGTGAACCAGACGGTAGTTGCTATCGGCGCGATTACAGCAACCGCCAGAATCATCTGCCGAATGGTGCGGCCACGCGAGATACGTGCAACAAAGATCGCCATCAACGGACCATAGCCGATAAACCAGGCGAAGAAGAATACCGTCCACCACTGCATCCACCAGTCGGGAGCGGTCTGGTTAGTCATAGTGGCCATAGTGAAGAATGAAGACAGGTATTCACCAAATCCTTGGGTAAAGGCATCAATCAGGAACTGTGTGGGCCCGAATAGGAAGATCACAGCGGCAATAGCCAACGCCAAGAAAACGTTGAAGCGGCTAAGAATCTGGATACCGCGATGGATACCGGTCATGGCCGACGTCACATAGATCAGGCCCAGCACGATCAGCACCGTGAGCTGAGTGGCGAAGGTATCAGGCAAACCGAATAGCTCATGCAGCCCGAAGCTGACCTGCGTGGCTAGAAAACCGATCGGGCCGACGGTGCCGGCAACAATGGCGATGATACACAGCGCATCCACCACGCTACCAAACCAGCCCATCATCACACGCTCGCCCAGCACAGGAATCAGCAGAGTCCGCGGCTGAAGTGGATAGCCTTTGACATAGTGCGCGTGAGCCAACACAACAGCAGCCAACGAGCCCAACACGGCCCAGGCTAAGAAGCCCCAGTGCATGAACGACTGCGCCAGTGCACCGGCAACGGCCTCGGCTGTCCCCGCATCTGTATCGAATGAAGGTGGAGTCACCACAAAGTGATAGACCGGCTCGCCCGCCGCGAAAAAAACACCACCACCTGCAAGCAGCGTACACAGGATCATTGACACCCATTTGAAGGTACTCAGCTCTGGCTTATCCAGGTTACCTACCTTTGCATTGGCCGCCGGTGAAAATGCCACGCCCATGGCAACAATGAAGGTCAACAGCAATAGCAGCTGGAAGTAGCTGCCAAAGGTTGCTGCAGTCCAGGCAAAACCTTCGGAAATATTGCCGGCAACCATATCGATGTCATAAACAGACAGCCCGATAAAAAGCACAATGAACGCAATGCTCAACCCCAGAACCAGGGGATTACCCAGGGAAAATGCATGAAAAACCGCTCTACGACGGGCCTCGTAGCGCTTTACCAA
>NZ_JBQDJZ010000003.1:0-70671 GCF_052095765.1 Halomonas sp. | reverse complement strand
TCATCGACCACAACACTGGGTGGTTCGGCGAAGACGCGCAGGGTGATATGTTTGGCACCATGCCGCTGGGCGTTGTCGATCAGGTTGGCGAGCGCTTCTTCCAGCTGCCATTGTTCGCCAAGGATCATTGGGGGCGTGCGGTCTGTGTCTGCGCTCGGCACATCCAGCCCGAGGTCGATGCCGACACGATGGCAGGCGCCCCAGTGTCTGGTAACAGCGTCTCGGGCCAGCCCGACCAGGTCGAGTGGCTTCAAGTCTGGCCTGTACTCGGGGTTGTCCAGTCGGGTTAGCGACAGCAGTTGCATTGCCTGACGTGAGGCATGGGTACTGGTATCAAGCATGGCTTCCAGAGCAGCGCGCCATTGCTCCGGATCTTGCTGGCGAAGTGCCAGCTCGGCGCGGGCCGACAGCCCCGCGAGCGGTGTGCGCAGCTGGTGCGAGGCATCGCCAATAAAACGTTCCTGTCCAGCGCGTACTCGCCGCATCCGTTCCAGCAGTTCGTTGAGCGTCTCGCGTAATTCGGCAAGCTCTCGGGGTAGCGGAAGCGTCAGGGGTTCCAGGGTGCGCGGATCACGCTCGCGAAGGGCACGTCTTAGGCGGGTCAGCGGCGCCAGCGCCGAACGGATTGCCACAAGCAGAATGCTCACCGACAGCGCTGCCATGCCAAGAATATAGCTGAGGCTTCGCCGGAAAAGTTGGCCTGCCAGTTGCTGGCGGCCTTCTCGGGTATGCGCCATGCGCACCTCGAAACCGGCGGGTGTTCGCCACACGTCGATCCGGGCGTAGCGGGTGCCTAATCTCAGCGACAGGTCTCCGTGGAGAATGTCATCTACCGTGAAAATATCATCGCTCAGGTCTTTGCTGGTGTGGTCAGTGGTTAATGCGGGCAGTGTAAGGTTGCCAGTGACGAAGTGGCCATCGGCATCATGCAGTGAGTAGAAAACGCGCTCCTCGGCATCGCTGGTCAGCATTTCCAACGCAGCGGGCGGGAGATCCAGCCACAGGCGTTCATCCTGCCATTGCACCTGCTCTGCAATTGCCAGGGTAGCGGCCTCCAGTAGCCGGTCATAGGCGCGGTCGGCCGTATGGCGAGCATCCAGCCAAGCCTGCTGGATCATAATGCCGCCAAGCCCCAGCAGCGGTAACAGCAGCCAGCCAAGCAACCGCGCATACAGGCTGTTGGTGTGAATCACTCGGGCTCCAGCACATAGCCAAGGCCGCGCACAGTGCGCAGAGCGACGTTGCTGTTGGCCAGCTGTTTGCGCAGCCGGTGTACGTAGACCTCGATGGCGTTGTTTCCCATGGTGTCGCCCTGAAAGGCCTGTTCGGCCAGCTGGGTCTTGTCGATGGGCTGGCCGGCATAACGCATCAGAAAGACCAGCAGTCGCTGTTCGCGGGGTGGCAGCCCCAGCGGCTCGCCATTCAGGCTTAGCTGTTGGCTCAGGGCGTCCAAGCACAGGTCGCCAACCTCTAGGGTGCGCTGGGGCACACCTCGCCGCAGCAGGGCGCGTACTCGCGCTTCCAGCTCATCCAGTGAAAAGGGTTTGGCCAGGTAGTCGTCGGCGCCCAGGTCCAGGCCTTTCACCCTGTCTTCGATGGCGCCGCGAGCAGTGAGTATCAGCACCGGAGTGTCGCGGTCGTGGCGACGCAGTTCCGCCAGCACTTCCAAACCTGAGCAACCGGGCAGGTTGAGGTCGAGTAGCACCAGGTTGATGGCATGGTCTGGTTGCGTCAGTTGGTTTCGGGCACGGACGCCATCGGCCAGGTGCAGTACGCTGTGACCGGCTTGCTCCAGGGTGTGTTTGAGTGTCTCCGCCAGCAGGCGGTCGTCTTCAACGAGCATCACCGTCATGAATTCAGCCCGGGCAGTGGGGTGGTGTTCTCCAGAGTCTGTCTTGCATTCTGTAGTGCCTGGCGAGCCTCAGTGCTGTTCAGGCGTCCGGCCGGGCCAGATAACGATAGCCACTGCCGGGAGTCGTTGGCAACGGTGGGGAGCTCCAGGTATTCCATGAAGCCGCCGGCTAGCTGGGGGCAAGGGTTGTTACCATGAGCGGCCCAGCGGTCGCCTGGCTGGAGCTCATGGCGCAGGGCCGCACCGGGCAGGGCGCTAAGACGACAGTACACATCGGTTCCTTGCGGAACAACCTGTTGAAGAAGTAGCGCAGCAGTTTCGCCGGTAGTTTCGGCCAGCTGGTTAAGCAGCGGTTGTATAAGCGCGGCTAGCTGTTGCGATGGGTTGTGTCGCTGAGCGAGTTGCACCGGGCGCATGCCCAGTCGCCACTGGCCATCATTGCCGCGCCGCACGTAGTCAAAGCGCTCAAGTGAGCCCAGCAGCCTGAGCAGGGTGCTTTTATAAAAGCCGGTGGCATGGGCCAGTTCAGACAGACTGAGGGACTCGTGCTCTGCGTTGAAGGCTTCCATGATGGTCAGCGCGCGCTCAACAGCTTCCACTCTATCCTGTGCCATAGGACGTCCTTTTGATGAGCGTTGTTGGAAGGTGCGCACTACCACTTTGGTCGTAACTTGAGCGGTGGATATTGACCCAGCGGTGGCAGGCGGCTAGCTTTCTATCCTAGAGAATCTTGTTCTGCCTTACAGAACTGTAAGAAAGCACTGTAAGCGAGGTCTCGACGTTCTACAAGTGAGTTTTTGCTCTATCTGCTCCATTGCCTGAGGAATACAACAATGTCGTTATCTACACCTGTCAAGTTGATAGCCATCGCCACTTTTTCCCTTGGCGCAAGCTCTGCGCTGGCGTTTGAACCGAAAGGCAAGGTGGAGTGCCTGGCACCTGCCGACCCAGGTGGCGGCTGGGACTTTACCTGCCGCAGCGTGGGTAACGTACTGGAAACACTGGATCTGGTGCCGGCTAGCGTTCAGACCGTTAATATGGCCGGTGCCGGCGGCGGTGTGGCGTTCGCCCACACAGTGAGCAAGCGTGCCGGCGATGACCAGTTGCTGGTCGCTGCATCAACGGCCACAACGACGCGTCTGGCCCAAGGGCAGTTCCCAGGCATGGACGCCGACATGGTCAACTGGGTAGGTGCGCTGGGTGCCGACTACGGGGTGATCGCAGTTGCCAGCGACTCTGAGTATCAGGACCTTCCCTCGTTGATGGAAGCGCTGAAGAATGACCCGCGCAGTGTCAAGTTTGCCGGTGGTAGTGCAAAAGGCGGCTGGGATCACCTCAAAGTGTTGATCGCTGCCCAGGAAGCCGGTGTCGAGAACCTCCCGCGCATTGCTTATCTGTCGTATAACAACGGCGGCGAGGCCATGACCCAGGTGGTGGGTGGCCATGTCGACGCTTTCACTGGCGATATCACCGAAGCTCAGGGCTTCATGGATTCCGGTGATTTGCGTGTGCTGGCAGTGCTGTCTGAAGAGCGCCTGCCGGGTGAGTTCAGCGATATTCCCACGGCGCGCGAGCAGGGTATTGATGCTATCGGCCCCAACTGGCGTGGTTTCTATATGCCGGCGGATATTTCCGACGATGCCCGCGATTACTGGGTGGGTGCCATGGACACTATCTATGAAAGTGACGAGTGGAAGGAGGTCATGTCCAGTAACGGTCTGATGCCGTTCCACATGACCGCTGGGGAATTCCAGGACTTCGTAAACCAGCAGATTGTTGACATCGAAACCCTTTCCAAAGATATCGGGCTGATTAAGTAATGAGGCTGAACGACCGCATCCTGGGAGTGCTGTTGCTTGCTCTGGCCGTAGCTTATGGCTGGGGCGCAACCCAGTTCCCTGAACCCTTCGGTGGGGCCGAGTCTGTCGGCCCCGACACCTTTCCCAAGCTGCTGGCCGTGGTGCTGGGGATTTCAAGCCTGTATCTGATGCTGCGTCCGGACCCGGACAACGCTTGGCCTTGGAATCGTACCGGCGTTGAGCTAGTGGTTGCCGTGGTGGTGCTGGTGTTATATGCCAGCCTGCTTCAACCGCTCGGGTTCATTGTCAGCACAACACTGGCCGTTGGCACGCTGTGCTGGCGCATGGGTGCCACGCCGATTAAGGCCTATGTCACCGGAGCAGTTTCCGGGGTGGCCGTGTTCGTGATATTCAACTTCGTCCTGGGGCTTGCGCTGCCGTTGGGTCTGCTGTCCTTCCTGGAGGTAAGCTGATGGAGACTTTGGGTTATCTGGTTGATGGTTTTGGTGTGGCTCTAGCGCCACACAACCTGATGTTTGCCCTGCTGGGCGCCGTGCTTGGCACCCTGATTGGTGCCTTGCCGGGCCTGGGTCCAGCCAATGGTGTGGCAATCCTGATTCCGCTGGCCTTCAGTTTGGGGCTTGCTCCCGATACGGCCATGATCATGCTGACCTCAGTGTATGCCGGTGCCATGTATGGCGGGCGTATCTCGTCGATTCTGCTCAACATACCCGGCGATGAGCCGGCCATGATGACCTGTCTCGACGGTTACCCCATGGCGCAGCAGGGCAAGGCCGCCGAAGCGCTGGCAATCTCTGCCGTGGCGTCGTTTGTGGGTAGCCTGATAGCAACAATCGGTCTGATCCTGCTGGCTCCAGTGCTTGCCAATTTTGCACTGACGTTTGGTCCGGCGGAATACTTCGCTCTGTTCATGCTGGCCTTTGCGACCTTGGGTGGTATTACCGGGAAGAACCCGATGAAGACCGTGCTGGCAGCTTGTATCGGGCTGATGATAGCGACGGTCGGCATCGACAATACTGGCGTACAGCGCTACACCTTCGGGGTACTGGAGCTGTTTGAAGGTGTTGATTTCATCATCGCCATCGTCGGCCTGTTTGCGATTTCTGAGCTGCTGTTTTTCATCGAGGACCGTGCCGGTGGTGGCAAGGAGACGATCTCAGTCAGCAAGCTCAAGCTGAGCTGGAAAGATATCCGCCATATTATGCCGTCAAGTTTTCGTGGTGGTGTGCTGGGCTTTATCGCTGGGGTGTTGCCGGGTGCCGGCGCATCATTGGGCAGCTTTATTGCTTATACCCTTGAGAAAAAGGTGGTGGGTAGCAAAGGCGACTTTGGTAAGGGTGATCCGCGTGGCGTGGCAGCTCCTGAGGCGGGTAATAATGGTGCGTCGAGCGGTGCCCTAGTGCCAATGCTGACGTTGGGTGTGCCAGGTAGCGGAACCACGGCGGTGTTGCTGGCGCTGTTGATTTCGCTGAATATCACGCCTGGCCCGCTGATGTTTACCCAGAATGCCGATATCGTGTGGGGTGTGATTGCGGCCTTGCTGATCGGTAACTTTTTGTTGCTGATACTGAATATTCCGCTGGTGGGCGTCTTCGTCAAGTTGCTGTCGGTGCCACCGATGTATCTGCTGCCGATCGTCACCATGGTGGCTTTTGTGGGTATCTATTCGATCAGCAATACTACCTTCGATCTGTATTTCATGGTGGCCTTCGGAGTGCTTGGCTACGTGCTGCGCAAGCTGGAGATTCCGCTGGTGCCGGTGATTCTCGGGTTGCTGCTTGGCCCTGAGATGGAGAAGAATCTGCGCCATGCGCTGGATATTTCCGACGGCGATTGGATGGTGCTGTGGAATAGCGGTCTGGCCATTGGATTGTGGGTGTTTGCCGCGGTTGGCCTGATCCTGCCGACTATCGTCGGGCCTGTGTTGCGTCGCCGTATGCGGGGCATTGAGCGGGAAGATACTGCCATCGGTGACTGATCTTGCACACCGTGCTGTGAATGGCATCATGAGCCAGATTTGTGATGCTGGGTTGTCAAAAAAGCGCCGCATCGGATGTGGCGCTTTTTCTATGCTTAGTCTGCTACATTAATGGCTGGGTTATTCAGCTGCTAGCGTGCTCGGTAATCTGTTGCCGGATATCATCAGGAGATAAGTAATGATCAGTGTCTATACCTATGCGGGTTCCCGTTCGCTGCGGGTGGTCTGGGCCTTGGAGGAACTGGGGCTGGATTATCAGTGCCATGCGCTGCGCTTGGACAAAGGCGAAGGGCAGACCCCAGAGCATCTGGCGCGTCATCCGGACGGCAAGGTGCCGGTGTTGGTTGATGGTGATGTGACGGTGTTTGAATCGGGGGCGATCTGTCGCTACCTTGTGGCAAAGTACGGTAAGGATGGCCAGTTGATGCCCAGCGACCCGGAAGGGCAAGCTCAGCTCGACCAGTGGCTGTTTTTCGTGCTGACAGAGCTGGAGCAGCCGCTTTGGACTCAGGCCAAGCATGCCTTTGCGTTACCAGACGAGCAGAAGGTGGCATCAGTGATTCCGACCGCAGCCTGGGAGTACAAGCGTGCGCTGGGAGCGCTTGAAAGACGCTTTGATGGCACAGGATGGCTAGTTGGCGATGCGTTCAGCTTGGCCGATATTTTCTTGGTGCAGACGCTGGGCTGGGCTGAAAAAGCCAGGCATCCGGTGCCTGAGCAATTCAAGGACTATTTGGCGCGTTGCACGGCACGCCCGGCTTGGGCGCGTGCGATTGCCAGAGAAGAAGAAGCGGCTGCCGAAGTCGCTTCCTGACTTCTGACGCAGACCAAGCCCGCAAAGTTTGAGTCTGTACAGGCTGAACCCAAGCAGATTACGTCAGCGGAGGATAGTCGAGCGCTTTGCATAGGCGTTCGGCATGCTGGTCTAGCCAGTCAGGATCGAATGGTCCCCAGTCGCGGATAACATACTGACCAATATTGTGTGGTTTGCCTGGCGTTGGCTCGAAACTGCAGTCGATATCCAGCTCGGTCAGTGCGGCCAGAGTATCCTGGGCGGTTCGCCTAGGCATTCCGGTCGCCTCAATAATGGCAGGTAAGCTGTCAACATCTTTGGCTACTAGATAAGCCACATACAGGCGTCGGTAAAAGCTGCTTTGCGTTTTGCTGATCGTCATATGGGCGCCTCATAGTTATCCCACAGATCAATCCGTCAGCCCGGTAGCGAGACGATAGTGCTGCGTCGGGCGTGCCAAACTGTTCGGTCTGAACCTAGAGTAATGATATTACCCAGCATTGGCAGGTACTGATACTGGGTAAGCTCATTTCCACGCAAATGAGGCGCATGCGCAGGCGTCACACCTCAAATGTATTAACGGCGGATATTGAGCTAGTGCTGGAGTTGAATCTGAAGGGCAGGGTAAGACTGGGGGGGGTACTACTAAAAATGGTGCGGATGGGGAGACTCGAACTCCCACGCGCTAGGCACCAGAACCTAAATCTGGCGTGTCTACCAATTCCACCACATCCGCAAGCGCTTGCATTATACATGTAGGATCCGAGAGGTCAATTCCGGGCAGAGATACATGTCGTGAAATCTGACGTGGCAGGCACCCCAACAGGGGGCTAGTTTGTGGGAAGAGGCCATGAGCTCAGACCGAGCTTTGGCTGGTCACCCAGGGATTAGACTATGTTGCGTCAACGGTTGTTTCAGCGTCTGGCTACGATGATGGAGCCTTCCGTCGGAACAGCGGCGACACAAGCGAGCAGGATGGACCAGTGGTGGTCGCGTTGCTTGCCTGGGCCGTGCTGTTTTTGTCTGGCTTCCAGTGAGTCGCTTTATTCATGGTGTGGGCGCTGTTTTGAGGACTTGCCATGGAATCTTCCAGCGTGCTGGAGTTGTGCCGAGCCGCTGTTTCTTGCCCATTGTCATAGAGCGGGCGGCTACTGCCGACGTTGCCTTGAGGCGCCAGCGGCATTTCAGGTTGCCCGTGTGCCGTTTCGGTATGAGGCCGAGATAGCGACCCTTATCCAGCATTTCAAATTTGATGCTTCCCCACGAGCGGGTAGCCTGCTGGTTGAGCTGATGCTGGCCGGAATGCGCTGGGATGGGAGCCAGCCGCCAGATGCCCTGATTGCGGTTCCACTGCATCCGAAGCGGGCCAGGCAGCGTGGTTTTGACCAAGGCAGTTGGATTGCCCGGCGCCTCGCATCCCGGTTGGGCATACCGCTGCTTACCGCCGCCAGAGCGCGCGATACACCGACGCAGCGCGCACTCGACCGCCAGCATCGATACGAGAACTTGACGGGTGCCTTTGCTGTGGCCGGGCAGTTGCCGAATAAGGTTGCGCTCGTCGACGATGTGATGACTACCGGTGCTACCCTGGCGGCACTGGCTCATGCTTGTCGTGCGGCAGGGGCTCGGCACGTTGAGGCCTGGGCGCTGGCCAGAACACCGCTGTTTGATACCTGCTTTGATGCCCAGTATTTGTCAGCTCGCTGATGTGGCCAGGCAGGCACGGCCGCCTGGTATCATGCAGTGTGATCCTGAACCCAGGATCAATAACGGCATGTCGGCCCGTGCTCAGGAGTCATCATGAACGCACTTTCTCACCCATTTTCGATGCTGGATCCGTCACGCGTTGTGGCGGCCGTCGAATCACTGGGCTTCTATCTGCCCGGTGAGCCTTTTGCGCTGAACAGCTATGAAAATCGCGTCTATCTAGTGAGTGACGACGAGCGGCGGCGCTGGGTAGCCAAGTTCTATCGTCCCGGTCGTTGGACTGACAAAACCATTCAGGAAGAGCATGATTTCCTGCAGGAACTGGACGCGGCAGGTGTCGCGGTTGCTGCACCATGGCGTAACGCTATGGGCCAAACTCTGCACCACCATGAAGACTACCGTTTTGCGCTGTTTCCCAACCTGCCCGGGCAGGCCCCGGAGCTTGAAAACCCTGAGCACCTGTTTGCGCTAGGCGATGTGATTGGCGCTGCGCACCAGGTCGGGAAGCAGGGTGCTTTTTCTCTCCGGCGCCGATTGATGCTGGATGAAATGGCGCGTGAAGCCAGTGATGCAGTGCTGGCCAGCGGCTGGTTGAATGCACGTCAGCAAAAATCCTATCAACGCATTACCGATAAGCTGCATGAGCAGCTGGGCGCTGTTGACATGCAGGGTGTGGAGTACCTGCGTGCCCACGGCGACTGCCATATTGGCAACATGCTGGGGCGGGACGATCATTTTGCGCTGGTAGACTTCGATGATTGCCTGATGGCACCTGCAGTGCAGGATCTGTGGATGCTGTTGACTGCACAGCATGAGGCAGACTGGCGGATGCAGCTTTCGGAGGTCATGGAAGGCTATGAGCAGCACTCTGACTTCGATCGCCGCGAGCTGCAGCTGATTGAGCCGCTGCGCACCTTGAGGCTAATGCGCTACAGCGCCTGGCTTCTGGCAAGACGTGATGATCCGGCCTTTCCTGTGGCGTTTCCGTGGCTTAATGATGAGGGCTATCGCGACGCGCACCTGAGGGAGCTTGAACAGCAGCGCCAGGCGATGCAGCAAAAACCCCGCTGGCTCGCCTGAGCCGCGGGGTCTTATAGCGTAGGTTTTAAAGGCGCGGGGTCAACAGGATCACTGCTTCTCGCTACTGTCAGCTTCCTGGCCGTGCTGGCGGCGCATGGCGTTGATTTCCGCGCTTGGGTTGGCCTGCTGCTCTATGTTGATGGCGTCGCTGAATGTCAGCTTGAAACTGTCGGTAGAAGTCAGCGAGCAGCTATTGTCCTGGCATACCGCCAGACCGAAGTTGTCATCGGCACCATAGGCAGCCGCACTCAGCTCACCACTGAAAATGGCGCTGTCAGCACCCTCGGCCTTGATGCAGGTCATCTGCCTGGCAGTGATAGTCAGGCGATTATCATTCAAGTGTGCATCACCTGTCAGTACGCAATAGTTGGGCAGGTTGTGACTACCGATGCCCTCGCTGACCGGATGCATGATGATATTGCTGGCTTCAGGTTGTGCATCACTGATTTCCAGTGGTGAAATCAGTGCCATTTCGACGCTGGCACCAGCGGGTAACGAAAGGACTTCAGGCTTGGCCTGGGCAAACCCCAGTCCAGGAACTGTCAGCAGCAGAGCCAACAGTGTGAGGCGTGATGGATTGGTCATGTAAGCTCTCGGTGACGTAGCACATTGTCAATGTTCCCGTACCTTAGCATAGGGTTAGCACGCTCGCAGTAGTCCTTGGCATCTCGCGACAATCTGCCACTCACTGGTGTAAACGAGAACTGCACATGGCCACAGCTTGGGCTAGAATCGTTGCCTTCCCGACCCAACCGACTGAACTCGAGGCCCGACCATGAGCGAACAACTTGCCGACCATTACCGCCAGATCATCAAAGGGTTGGGTGAAGATCCAGAGCGTGAAGGTTTGCGCGATACACCGCAGCGTGCCGCCAAGGCAATGCAGTTTCTCAACCGCGGTTATGGTCAGACGTTGGAAGAAATTGTAAATGGTGCAGTGTTCGAGTCTGACACCGATGAAATGGTGCTGGTGAAGGATATCGAGCTGTATTCCATGTGTGAGCATCACCTGCTGCCATTCATCGGTAAGTGCCATATTGCGTATCTACCGAGTGGCAAGGTGCTGGGACTGTCCAAGTTCGCACGTATTGTCGACATGTATGCCCGCCGCATGCAGATCCAGGAGGGACTGACTCGCCAGATTGCCGAGGCGGTGTTGCAAACCACACAGGCGCGAGGCGTTGGGGTCGTGATTGAAGCTCGCCATCTGTGCATGATGATGCGCGGTGTTGAAAAGCAGAACTCCAGTATGAGTACGTCTGTGATGTTGGGCACATTCCGCGAGAAAATGAGCACCCGCCAGGAGTTTCTGACCCTGATTCGCTGAGAAGGCCAGCAAGTGGGCTTGATACTGCGTGCTCTATACTGTTTCCATATAAACAATTTCCCTACAACAGGTGGCATAAAGCAGGTGTCATCAAGCTGCTTTATAAAACAACGTACTGAGCCATCCATTTCAGGAGTGCATCATGGAAGCGCTGAAGGAAACCCAGCTATATTGCCCATTTGCCTATATTGATGGCAGTTGGGTCGCCGCAGATAGCGGTGAGCAGATCGATGTCGTCAACCCCGCCGACGGCGAAATTATGGGCAATGTGCCTCGACTGGGGCGTGCGGAAACAGAGCGTGCTATTGCTTCTGCAGAAGCGGCGCTGCCAGCCTGGAAGGCAATGACTGCCCTTGAGCGCGCCGATATTCTGATGCGTTGGTATGACCTGATGATCAAGCACCAGGACGATCTTGCCTTGATTATGACCCACGAGCAGGGCAAACCGCTCAAGGAAGCGGCAGGAGAGATTGCCTATGCCGCGAGCTTCCTTCGCTGGTTTGCCGAGGAAGGGCGGCGTGCCTATGGCCAGACGATTCCTGCTGGCAGCGCTAACCAGCGGATCGTGGTGACCAAACAGCCGGTGGGTGTGGTGGGCGCCATTACACCCTGGAACTTCCCTTCCGCCATGATTACTCGTAAAGCCGGTGCCGCGCTTGCAGCCGGCTGCACTATTGTGATTAAACCGGCTAGTCAGACACCATTCTCTGCCACTGCCCTGGCCCTGCTTGCCGAGTGGGCGGGTGTGCCACGCGGCGTGTTCAACGTGGTTCCCGGCCGCGCTTCGGAAATTGCTGCGGCGCTGACCGAGTCTCCGGTGGTGCGCAAAATTACCTTTACCGGCTCCACCGAAGTCGGGCGGCAGTTGATGTCGCAAGCGTCTCAGCATATCCAGAAAATTTCCCTGGAGCTTGGTGGCAACGCACCCTTTATCGTGTTTGAGGATGCCGACCTGGACGCGGCAGTGGATGGTGCCATTGCGGCCAAGTTCCGCAATGCCGGCCAGACTTGCGTGTGCACCAACCGTTTTCTAGTGCACTCCAGCGTGGTCAATGCCTTCTGTGAAAAGCTGGCGGTAGCAATGCACAGCGAACTCAAGGTGGGCGATGGCACTGCTGAAGGCGTGAATATTGGTCCGCTGATTGACGAAAAGGCGGTGGCCAAGGTATCCGAGCATGTGCAGGATGCGGTAGACCATGGCGGCGAGCTGCTGCTGGGCGGGCATCCGCACCCGCTGGGCGGCAACTTCTTTACTCCGACACTGATCAGCCATGCATCTGCTGATATGAAGCTGGCTCAAGAGGAAACCTTCGGTCCGCTGGCGGCGGTTTTCCCGTTTGATGATGAAGAAGACGCAGTAGCGATGGCCAACGACACCCAGTATGGTCTGGCATCTTACTTTTACACTAAAGACATGGGGCGCGTCTGGCGCATTGCCGACGCTCTGGAGTACGGCATGGTGGGTATCAATACCGGCCTGATCTCCAATGCTGCGGCGCCTTTTGGTGGCGTCAAGGCATCTGGCCTGGGGCGTGAAGGCGGCCACGCGGGCATCGAAGAGTACCTCGAAACCAAGTACTTGTGTATGGATCTGGGTTGATAGTCCAGGGCGCCTAAAGCTGGAGTGCCTGAATAGCCGCTTTGCGGCTCGCAGCTGCAGCAGAAACCGTCGGAAATCCGGCGGTTTTTTAGTGGAGCGCAGCGCATATGAGGCGCAGCGCCACGGTGGTGTTGCTAAGAGATGACCAGGGAGCGTGTTCATGTACAAGGTGTTAGAAATCTCCTCCATGGAGCAGGTTCCTTTGGCAGCCTGGAACGCCTTGTCAGGAGAAGACTATCCGTTTACGCGCCATGAGTTCCTGCATGCGCTGGAGTCTAGTGGCGCCGTCAGCGAACAGACAGGCTGGGCCCCACGTCATCTGGTGATCTATCAGGGCGATCGCCTGGTAGGTGCCATGCCGATGTATTACAAAGCCCACTCCATGGGGGAGTACGTCTTTGACTGGTCCTGGGCTGATGCTTGGCAACGCGCTGGTGGGCATTATTACCCCAAGGCCTTGACGGCAATTCCATTTACACCTGCTCCGGGGCCACGCTTGCTGCTGGGAAGCAGTGTTGACCCGGTGCTGGCCAGGAAGATGCTGTTACAGGCATTGAGTGACACTGAACTGGGTGAAAAAGGACTTTCCGGATGGCATCTGTTGTATGCCAGTGCCGATGAGACAGAAGCTTGGCAGGCTGCCAGCTCCGCCCTTGTTCCACGTCAGGGTGTGCAGTTTCAGTGGCATAACTATGACTATGCGGACTTCACAGACTTTCTGGCCGCGCTGACTTCAAGACGGCGCAAGGCGATTCGTCGTGAGCGTCGGCGGGTGGCTGAACAGGGCATTGAGTTGCGCCGTCTTGAAGGCAGTGCCATCACACAGCAGGACCTGGCCCACTTTTACCGCTGTTATCAGCTGACCTACCTTGAGCGTGGTCAGGTAGGGTATCTGAACTTTGGTTTCTTCCAGCGTCTGCTTGATGCCATGCCGGAAAGCCTGTTGCTGGTGCAAGCACTGGAGGGCGGCCGACCCGTAGCGGCTGCTCTGTCTCTTCAGGGAAAACACACCCTGTTTGGGCGTTACTGGGGCTGTGAGGTGGAGTGTGATGGGCTACATTTTGAAGCCTGTTACTACCAGGGAATAGAACATTGCCTAGCACGCGGGCTGAGTTGCTTCGATCCGGGAACCCAGGGAGAGCATAAGCTGAATCGTGGATTTCTGCCCCAGCGCCTTACCTCACTGTACTTGATGGCTGACCCACGCCTGCATGAGGGCGTTGAGCGCTTCTGTAGAGAAGAGTCACTGGCTGTTGAGCGTTATTATCAGGCTGCCATGCAGGCGTCACCGTTTCGCGGGTGAGTCCAGCAAGACAGCCTGAGCCTCAATCAGTGCCTGAAGTGGCGCATGCCGGTAAACAGCATGGCGATGCCAGCTTCGTTGGCGGCGTCGATCACTTCTTGGTCGCGCATTGAACCGCCGGGCTGAATCACCGCAGTAATGCCGGCAGATGCCGCCGCATCGATGCCGTCCCGGAACGGGAAGAAGGCGTCTGAGGCCATCACTGAGCCGGGCACCGAGAGATCTTCGTCAGAGGCCTTGATGCCGGCAATCTTGGCTGAGTAGACGCGGCTCATCTGGCCTGCGCCCACGCCGATAGTCTGGCCATCTTTGGCGTAAACGATGGCGTTGGACTTAACGAACTTGGCCACCCGCCAGGCAAACTCTAGGTCGTGCATTTCCTGTTCCGAGGGCGCTCGATCGGTCACCACGCGCAGTTCATCGCGGCCGACCATGCCCTGGTCACTGTCCTGCACCAATAGGCCGCCGGTCACGCGTTTGAGATCAAAGCTGGCCTGCGCTTCGCCGGGCCAATGATCACTGATATCAAGCAGGCGCACATTGGGTTTTTCCGCAACGATCGCCAGCGCATCCTGGTCAACTCCTGGAGCGATGATGACCTCGACAAACTGGCGGTCGATGATAGCGCGTGCCGTCTCGGCATCCAGCGCCACGTTGAAGGCGATGATGCCGCCAAAGGCGCTGGTTGGGTCGGTAGCGAAGGCCTTGTCATAGGCTTCCAACGCGCTGGCACCCACCGCCACACCGCAGGGGTTGGCGTGTTTGACGATCACACAGGCGGTCTCGTTGAAGCTCTTGACACATTCTAGGGCGGCGTCGGTATCGGCTACGTTGTTGAACGACAGCGGTTTGCCCTGCAGGGTGCGAGCGGTCGAGACGCTGGGCTCCTGGCTGGTCGGGTCAACATAGAAAGCTGCCGCCTGGTGTGGGTTCTCGCCATAGCGCATGTCCTGCTTCTTTTCGAATTGCAGATTGAAGGTGCGCGGAAAGTCCGACTCGCTGCCGGGCAGACGGTTGCCCAGATAGTTGGCAATGGCGCCATCGTAGCCAGCAGTGTGTTCAAATGCCTTCACTGCGAGATCAAACCGGGTGGCTTGGCTGATGCCGCCGGCGCTGATTTCTTGCAGTACGCGGTCGTAGTCTGATGCGTTGACCACGATGCTGGTGTAGGCGTGATTCTTAGCGCAGGCACGCACCATGGTCGGTCCGCCGATGTCGATATTCTCGATGGCGTCTTCCAGGCTGCAGTCAGGGCGCGCCACGGTGGCGGCAAAGGGGTAGAGGTTGACCACCACCATGTCGATGGGCGCAATATTGTGGGCCGCCATCACCGCGTCGTCCTGACCGCGACGGCCAAGAATGCCGCCATGGATCTTGGGGTGCAGGGTCTTGACCCGGCCATCCATGATTTCGGGAAAACCGGTGTGCTCGGAGACCTCGGTGACGGCGATGTTGTTGTCCTGCAGCAGGCGGAAAGTACCGCCGGTGGACAGCAGCTCGATGCCCTGTTGCTGGAGTCCGCGGGCGAAGTCGACGATGCCAGTCTTGTCTGAAACGCTGATCAGGGCACGGCGCGGGACGATGGTGTTAGCCATGAAATTCACTCTGTTGGGGTGCACAGGGCTGCAGCTGACTGCACAGCCCGATAAAGAAAGACATACTCGCAGACAGATCGTCAGATCAGGCCGTAATGCTTGAGTTTCTTGCGCAGGGTGCCGCGATTCAGGCCCAGTACTTCGGCAGCGCGGGTCTGGTTGCCCTGCACGTACTCAAGCACGCTGGCCAGCAGTGGCGCCTCGACCTCGGCCATGACCATGGCATGGAGGTCGCTGACGTCGCCTCCGTCCAGGTGAGCGAAATAGCGCTTCATAGAGGCTTCTACGCTTTCGCGCAGCGGCACTGCTTGCGTAGCTTGCGGTTTGGCATCGCTACTCTGCGTGAGGGCTGGGCTGGTGTCGTTTTCGCCTGAGCCTGAGAGTAGCTGAGAGGTGTCCACAACGGGTCGACTCATCATGCGGCACGGTTTCCGTCGGCAGCCAAGGCCTGACAGACTTCCTGAGGAGTGGTGTCAGGGCCGTGGCGAAAAAGTTCATCAATAAACTGGTAGTGGCTGGCTGGTGTTTCCAAGCGATTGAAGGTGGCGCGTAGCTGACGACGACCATGATCGTCGAAGCGGTTGTCGCAAGCCAAATACCAGCCCACGTGTTTGCGTGCGATGCGAACGCCCATGTAGTCACCATAAAAAGCGTGCAGGGCGCTCAGGTGTTCCTTGAGCACTTGATGGCGTTCGCCACCATCAGGCGCAGGCAGCTCGCTGCCGTGGTCCAAAAAGTGATTGATTTCGTGGAAAATCCACGGATTTCCCTGGGCGCCCCGGCCAATCATTACCGCATCGGCTCCAGTGTAATCGATTATCTGCTTGGCTTTTGTGGCACTGGTCACATCGCCATTAGCAAAAACGGGTATCGAGACGTGTTGTTTGACCGCTGCAATGGTGTCGTACTCGGCCTCGCCATTGAAGCGCTGCTGGCGATGGCGGCCATGCACGGCCAGCGCCTGGATGCCGGAGTTCTCAGCCAGCCGAGCGATACGCACGGCGTTGTTGCTTGTCGCGCACCAGCCGGTGCGAATCTTCAGGGTTACCGGTATGTCCACGGCGGCAACTACGGCTTCCAGAATGCTGGCAACCAGGGCCTCATCACGCAGCAGGGCGGAGCCGGCTGCCTTGTTGCAGACCTTCTTTGCCGGACAGCCCATGTTGATGTCGATGATTTCGGCACCCATATCGGCATTCAGCCGCGCCGCGATGGCCAGCATTTCGGCGTCGCCACCGGCCACTTGAACGGCTCGAGGTCCCGGTTCGCCCTGGTGATCCATCCGCAGGCGGGATTTGCGTGTATGCCATAGGGCTGGATCTGCGGTCAGCATCTCGCCCACCACCAGGCCAGCTCCCAGTCGGCGGCACAGCGCACGAAAGGGGCGGTCGGTGACCCCGGCCATCGGTGCCAGCACTGTCCGGTTGGGCAGCGTGTGGGGGCCGATGCTGGGTAGTGGGAGAGGTAGGCTCATCAGGGATATCAGTGGCTCAAAGGGGCGACTATCATACGCTGCAAGACGCCATGGGTGAAGGTGACGATTGTCGCATTGGTTTACGCTGGGCGATGGCCGGTCAGCCTGATCCAGCCTTCCCGAACCTCGGGCTCATCCATGACCATCCCCTGTTCCTGATAGGCGTCAAGCACTTCATTAGCCTGGTTCTCGAGGATTCCCGACAGTGCCAGATGTCCGCCAGGAGCCACGCGGGAGGCGATCTCATCGGCCAGTTCAACCAGCGGTCCGGCCAGGATGTTGGCGATGACCAATGGGAACTGCCGTCTGGCATCCAACTGTTCGGGGTAGCACAGCTGCAGGCGGTGTTCAGCAATGGCGTTACGCTCAGCGTTGTCGCGACTGGCGCTGAGTGCCTGGGGGTCGATATCGGTACCGGTGGCGCGGTTCGCGCCCAGTTTGAGTGCAGCAATGGCCAGGATGCCGGAGCCGCACCCCACATCGAGCACCTCCAGGCCATCCAGATTGCCAGCGACAGCGAGCCCGTCCAGCCAGGCAAGGCACAGCGCCGTAGTGGCATGCGTGCCGGTGCCAAACGCCAGCCCCGGGTCGAGGCGCAGGTTAACTGCCTCAGGATTGGGCGGCTCGTGCCAGCTGGGGACGATCCATAGGCGCTCGCCCATCTGCAGCGGGGTGAAATCCTGCATCCACTCGCGCTCCCAGTCACGGTCTTCAAGCAGCTCATGTTCGATAACCGGGCAGCTCTCGCTGGGCTCGGATTCGGCCCAGGCAGCAGCCAGACGCTCAAGCATGTCCGGCAGGCCTTCCAGGTCATCATACAGCCCGGTTAGCACGGTCTCTTCCCATAGCGGCGTGGTACCGCGCTCGGGCTCGAAAACAGGGTCGTCTTGGGCATCCTGAAGAGTGATCGCTGTGGCACCCTCGGCCAGCAGGAGTTCTTCAAGCAGTTCGGCCTGTTCCGGCGCAATACGGGCCTTGAGTTGCAGCCAGGGCATGTCGGTCTCCAGGAGCTTTAAGAAATGCGGGGTAATAAAACACGAGGGCGGCTGTTGCCGCCCTCGGTTGCGCTGTTGTTGGAGTCTTGGTAGGAATCAGAGCCCGAGTTTTTTCTCGAGATAGTGGATGTTGACTCCACCCTGTTGGAAGTAGCCATCGCGGACCAGTTCCTTGTGCAGGTCCACGTTGGTATTGATGCCTTCCACCAGCAGTTCGTCCAGCGCATTGCGCATGCGGATAAGAGCCGTTTCGCGGTCGACTCCCCAGGTGATCAGCTTGCCGATCAGCGAGTCGTAGTGGGGCGGAACCGTGTAGCCGGTATAGATGTGCGAGTCCATGCGCACCCCCAGCCCACCGGGTGGGTGATAGAGGGAGACTTTGCCGGGTGACGGCATGAAAGTCCTGGCATCTTCGGCGTTGATGCGGCACTCGAAGGCGTGGCCGCTGACCATGATCTGTTCCTGACGCACCGACAATGGACGGCCAGAAGCGATCAACAGCTGTTCACGAACGATATCGACGCCGGTCACCATTTCGGTGATCGGGTGCTCAACCTGAACGCGGGTGTTCATCTCAATGAAAAAGAATTCGCCGTCCTCATAGAGGAATTCGAAGGTGCCGGCGCCACGGTAACCGATGGTGATACAGGCCTGACGGCAGGCTTCATGCACCGCCTCCCGGGCCTCCGGGTCCAGTCCCGGAGCCGGCGCCTCCTCGAGTACCTTCTGGTGGCGGCGCTGCAGTGAGCAGTCGCGGTCATACAGGTGAACGGCGTTGCCTTGGCCGTCGGCCAGTACCTGGATCTCGATATGACGCGGGTTCTCGAGAAACTTCTCCATGTACACGGTGCCGTCACCAAAGGCCGCGCTGGCTTCGGTACGGGTCACTGTGATGGCCGATAGCAGGTGAGCTTCGGTATGCACGACACGCATGCCGCGACCGCCACCGCCAGAGGACGCTTTAATGATGACCGGATAGCCAATGCGTCGGGCAGTGGCGAGGTTTTCCTGCTCATCATCGCCCAGCGGCCCGTCAGAGCCAGGCACGGTTGGTACGCCGGCCTTCTTCATGGCCTCGATAGCGCTGACTTTGTCGCCCATCAAACGGATGGTTTCTGCGGTTGGGCCAATGAACGTAAAGCCGGAGCGCTCCACCTGTTCGGCAAAGTCGGCATTCTCTGCAAGGAAGCCGTAGCCCGGGTGAATGGCCACAGAGTCGGTGACTTCGGCAGCGCTGATCAGCGCAGGAATGTTCAGGTATGACTGGGTCGAGGAAGCCGGCCCGATACACACGGCCTCGTCGGCCAGTCGTACATGCATCAGTTCGCGGTCAACTGATGAGTGGACAGCGACCGTGCGGATGCCCAGCTCTTTGCAGGCGCGCAGGATGCGCAGGGCGATTTCGCCACGATTGGCAATGAGTACCTTGTCCAGCATGATGGAGTCCGCCAGATGAGTGAATGGGTTAGGCGATGACGATCATCGGCTGATCGAACTCGACGGGCTCGCCATCATCGACAAGGATGGCTTCAATTACGCCATCACGGTCGGCCTCGATCTGGTTCATCATCTTCATGGCTTCGATGATGCATACGGGGTCACCTTTCTTGACTGCTTGGCCAACGTCGGCGAATGCCTTGGCCCCTGGTGCCGGCGAGCGGTAGAAAGTACCGACCATTGGTGACAGCAACGCGTGACCGCGGAAGCTGGGCTCCTGTTCGCCGGCAGGCTCCTGGGCAGAAGCGGGAGCCTGGGCAGCGGGCGGCTCAGCGACTGGAGCCGTTTGCCAGTTCATGGTTGGGGCCATCTGGGGGTAGGCAGCGCCATTGGGGTGACGGCTGATGCGGACGGATTCCTCTCCCTCCTGAATCTCGATCTCGCTGATGTTCGATTCTTCCAGGAGCTCGATCAGCTTCTTGACCTTGCGGATATCCATAACGTTATCTCGATCAGTTGGGTGCGGCTGGCAGCACGGTGCTGTCAACCTGAGCAGTTTTCTAATAGATCGCAGCAGATTGATACGTCTTGCTGCGTCTATATGCCTTAAAATAATAGTGCAGCGGATTTTGCCGAAAACTGCTGCGCTTGTCCAGAATACATCGAACAGCGTTCGAGATTGCCCTGGCGGTTTGGCTGAAGCTGGTGCACAGGGCGTGGGGACCTTCGTGCGGTCTGGCAAAGCGCTGGCGCAGATGACATGGTTGGAAACCCGCGCTAGGGTTGCATGATAGCGGCAGGGCTTGTGACGTTGTTTGACACCAAAGCTTGGTATCAAAGCAAGTCACGGCTGAACACTGGCCGATTGATACAGCGTAGCGCTGTTGGGCTACGATTTCCCGGATATCACCATCAGATCAGGAAGGGCACACCATGGCGTTGAACAGAAAACGCAACGAGCGGCGTCGCGATAAAGTCGAAGTGCTTGAGCGTCCCCGGTACGACTGGATCTGGAAGCCGCTGATGATACTGGTGGCCGTGTATTTGCTGGTCGTCATTGGTCTTGGCATCTGGTGGAGCCGTACGCCTGAGCCGCTGGTGATAGAGGAATCTGTGGTGGTGCATCGTGGCACGGGCGTGGCTGCAAGAGGGGCTGTCACAACTGTCGGCTTGATGGCGGTAGTTAATACGCTGCTTAACAAGCCCGGTGGCTATCTGCGCAATGATATGGCTCCACCGGGGGTATGGCTCGACAATATGCCGGCCTGGGAGCTGGGTGTGCTGCAACAGGCCCGGCAGCTGGCGCTTGCCATGCCGGGGATGAGTACCGAGCCGCTGCCTGATATCGAGCAGGCCAGCGAGGCGCTGTTAGGCAATAGTCGTGATTGGTTTTATCCCTCCACCGAGCATCGTTTGAATCAGGCAGGTGAAGCTTTTGGCAGCTATCTGCAGCGTCTTGAAGAGCCTGGGGCGCAAGGACTGGCGGCCGGCGGTCAGGGCCTGTCACCCTGGCTATACAGCGTGGCCGATAGCCTGGATAGCTTGAGCTATCGCTTGTCTGCCAGCTTGGGGAATCCTGAGGCATTGGCCGACCTGAATGTTGACGTGGAACGGGTTCCCGGCAAGACCCCATGGTACGAGATAGACAATGTGTTTTTCGAAGCCCGGGGGCAGGCTTGGGCACTTCTTAGCTTACTCAAAGCGGTGCGTCATGATCAGGCCGATGTATTGGCCGCTCATGAGTTGACTGATCACTGGGACGCCTTGATTGCAGAGCTGCAGGCCAGCCAGCGTCGTCTTTGGAGCCCAGTAGTACTCAACGGCAGTGGTTTTGGTATGTTCGCTAACCACTCACTGGTAATGGCCAACCATCTGCTGGGTGCGCGCGATCGTGCTCGGAAGCTGGCTGATACGCTGGGACGCGTTACTCAGGCCCAGGCGGTGGTTGGGGGAGAGCGAGTAACGTTACCGGTGGCGGCAGAGCCGGTACCCACTTCTGGAGCCTCAGTAGCAACTCCTGAAACCCCGGTATCCACTCCTGAAGGTAGTGATGACAGCGGGGAGGGCAACAGCGCAGCAGGTCAAGGGAAAGCACCTGATCCAGTGGCCTCTGAGACTAAGTCAGGGACAGACAAGACTGTTGGTGAAGCGGATAACGCAGCGTCTGATGAGGCGGCGCCTGAAAGCCAGTAGTCTGCTGGTAAGCCGTAAATGTTACCATCGGCCACAAACACATCGGGCCGCCCCTTAAGGGGCGGCCCGACTGTTTTCATTACCGATAAACCGTGGCTAATAAATTACGCCTTTGAGAAAGCTGTGATGCACTTCTCGATGGTTTTGTGCGCAACTTCCACGCCTTCCCAGGACTCCACCTTAACCCACTTGCCCTTTTCGAGATCTTTGTAGTTCTCGAAGAAGTGAGCGATTTGCTGACGCAGCAGCTCGGGCAGATCAGTCACTTCCTGAATGTCGTCATACAGGCTACTGAGTTTGGGGTGTGGAACGCAGATCAGCTTGGCATCTTCGCCAGCTTCGTCGGTCATGTTGAGCATGCCGACCGGGCGGGCACGGATGACGCTCCCCGGCTCGACGGGATACGGAGTGACAACAAGGGCGTCCAGAGCGTCGCCGTCGTCGGCCAGAGTGTGGGGAATGAAGCCGTAGTTGGCAGGGTAGAACATTGGCGTGGCCATGAAGCGATCGACCAGCAGCGCGTCCATTTCTTTATCGACCTCGTACTTGACCGGAGAATGGTTCGCTGGGATCTCGATGATGACGTAAATATCGTTGGGGAGATCCTTGCCGGCCGGAATGTTGTCGAAGTTCATGTTGAATCCTTGATTTACAATGAGCGATGTCTGGCATGCGAGAAAATTTGCTGAATTATACGGATACAGCGCATTGAATACCAATTAGACCATCGCAAATGGCTATCAGAGGCGCGACCTTTGGGGGACGGTCAGCGGCGGGCCGACAATGTATCATCGCTTTCATCAAGGGGACTTGCGCGAGTGGTCCTTTTTTCATGAATGGAGGTGAGCTGTGTCAGCCCCATCGACATTGCTGAGTTTTGGCCAGGCGTTTGTGGCGCCAGATCGCCGTTGCCACCGGAGCTCCATGTCAGTCACGGTGCCCGATGCCGAGCTGCTGGCAACTCGCGGCGCCTGCGCGCTGATCAGCGACTCCACGCGACGGAATGCGCCCACGCAGTCGGGGGATGTCACTGTGCGCGGTTTCCTGGCGGATTACTTTGCAACACCTGATCGTTGGGATATCCAGCAAGCGGCCAGCCGGGTGCTGCATGCACTCAATAACTGGTGTTTCTGGCAGCGCCGCCAGGTCGGTGATGGCGGTTATCTCAGCTCGGTATCGGCCATGATCTACTCTGGGCGTGAGGCGCATCTCTTCCATGTGGGAGACACCCGGGTGTTTCGGCTGCGGGGAGCCGAGTTCGAGCAGCTTACCGACGATCATGCACTGGATATTGGTGGCTATCGCTATCCCGCCAGAGCGCTGGGCATGAACAGCGAACTGGAAATTGACTATGCCTGTATCGCACTGAACCAAGGAGATATTTTTCTGTTTACCACTCAGGCTGTTGAGGGCACGCTGATGCCGTCGGATTATGTCAGCCTGATTCGTCAGGGCGCCAGCGACCTGGATGCCGCCTGTGAGCGGCTGGCTGAAACGGCGCGCCAGCGCGCTCAGGAGCGAGGCTACGGTGGCGATCAGTTCTGCTTTCAGCTGGTGCGCATCGATGGTATGTCAGAGCCTGCGGATACCCAGGGGCCAGCGCGGCTCGGTGATGAGCGGCCTGTGCCGCCGGAGCTTAATGTTGGCGATGTCATGGAAGGCTTGGAAGTCCGCGAAGTGCTCTCGCGAACCCAGTATTCCCGTGTTTACCGGGTGTGGGATTCGCTGGGCGAGCGTGAGCTGGTGATGAAGGCACCAAGTCCGGAGCGTCTGAGCACTAGCGCCCAGGTTGAAGACTTCCTGCTTCAGCAGTCGATTATCAGAGCCGTTCGTTCGCCTTTTGTGGTTGCTTCGGTGAAGCCGTCATCCCCCAGAAAACACCTGTACTATCTGATGAAATACGTGCGGGGTATGTCGCTGTCGCAATGGCGAGAGCACAACCCTGGCGCCAGCGTGGCACAGTGCCTGAGCATCGGCCATGCCTTAGGAAAAGGTTTGCAGGCGCTTGGCCGGCGCGACTTGGTGCACCAGCAGGTTTATCCGGAAAGCGTCATCGTCGAGCCGGAAGGTAGGGCAGTGCTGATTGACTTCAGCGCCTGCCATCCGCGTGAGCCTGAGCGCGAGCAGCAGCTGTCGGAACTACTGCGCCAGGTCGGCATGAACGAGCACAGCGCTCCTGAATACGCTTTGGGCGGCGAGGTGGGACGGCGCAGTGATCAGTACTCCTTGGCTTCAACATTGTACTGGCTGCTGACTGGTAGCCTGCCTTATGCACTGTCAGTGCGCGAGCTAGTCAGCCATACCGATCTTGAGCAGCTGACCTACCGAAGTGCCTGTCTGGCCAATGCCGAGGTGCCGGTGTGGCTTGATGAAGCCCTGCAGCGAGCGCTGTCACCCAGGCGCGAGCAGCGTTATCGTCGGCTGTCGGATTTCCTTGGCGCACTGAATGGTGATGGCCCGTCGCTGGGTAAGGCGCGGCGCTGGTATGGCGCGGGTTGGCTGTGGCAGGGCGTAACGGTCAGCCTGCTGGCGTTGAGCAGTGCTGTCTGGCTAATTCGCTAGGCTGTCTGCGTTGAGTCAGTAGCCCGCCCTCTGGTCTTCTGTCGTCAGGACATAGCCAGAGGGCGGGCATTGATTGCTGGCAGAGCGGCTCGGTATGCTGGGCTGAGTTACAGTTTGAATTCAGGCAGTTTGCGCGGTACCCGCTGCAGCTTCAGCTTGGCCACCATGGGCAGACCGTTTTCAAAAGGCGGGAAGTCTTCGCCCTGGATCAGCGGCGACAGGTAGCGGCGGCAGGCGTCGGTGATACCGAAGCCGTCTTCGCTGATGTAATCCCGAGGCATGAATTTTTCCTGGTTGGCGATTTCGGCCAGTGGTGCGGCTTCGATGGTCCAGGTATAGGGGTCGTTGCTGGTGCGGATGATTGCCGGCATGCGGGCGTTCTGCCCGTCCAGCGCCAGCTCGACGGCGCGCGCACCGACTGCGTAGGCTTGTTCAACATCGGTACGCGAGGCCAGGTGGCGGGCTGAGCGCTGTAAATAGTCGGCCACTGCCCAGTGGTATTTGTAGCCTAGGTCCTCCCTGACCATGCCGGCCAAGGTCGGCGCCACACCGCCCAGTTGGCGATGGCCGAAGGCATCGGTATTGCCAGAGTCGGCGAGGAAAGTGCCGTCCTCGTAGCGCGCGCCTTCGGAAACCACGATCACGCAGTAGCCGTATTTCTTGACGGCTTCATCAACCCGCGCCATCACCGCTTCGCGGTTGAAAGTAATCTCGGGGAAAATGATCATGTGCGGGGCTTCGCTCTCGTCCTTGCCCGCCAGGCCGCCGGCAGCAGCAATCCAGCCTGCATGGCGGCCCATCACTTCTAGCACGAATACCTTGGTTGAGGTAGCACACATGGAGGCCACGTCCAACGAGGCTTCAAGTGTAGAGGTGGCGATGTACTTGGCCACGCTGCCAAATCCTGGGGAGTTGTCGGAAATTGGCAGGTCGTTGTCGACGGTCTTCGGCACATGGATTGCGGTCAGCGGATAGCCCATGGTCTCGGACAGCTGCGAGACCTTGAGGCAGGTGTCGGCGCTGTCGCCTCCACCGTTATAGAAGAAGTAGCGGATATTATGGGCGCGGAACACCTCGATCAACCGCTCATACTGGGCGCGATGGGTCTCGATGTCCTTGAGTTTGTAGCGACAGGAGCCAAAGGCACCGCCGGGGGTGTGGCGAAGCGCGGCAACTGCCTCGTCGCTCTCGGCGTTGACGTCGATCAGGTCCTCAGTCAGCGCGCCGATGATGCCGTTGTGGCCGGCGTAGACCTTGCCGATACGGTCGGGGTGGCGACGGCAGGTCTCGATGACACCGCAGGCGCTGGTATTGATCACGGCGGTGACGCCGCCGGACTGGGCATAAAAGGCATTGTACTGAGCCATTGGCTTTCCTGTTGCTGGTCGCAGGGTAAGACAGCAAGCGTGCTTTGACGGCGCCGTCTTCCGGGAATCGGGTTGCTTGAGTGCGGGTTGCTTGAGTGCAGGACGGGGATTCTAGCGTATCGGCATGATAGCTGCATCTCACGGCCGGGCAGGGTTGTGTTCAGTGGTATGGGGTCGCAGCTGTTTTGCAGTAGGGCACAGCTGGAGGAGGGTGGCAGCAGCGTGCTAGGCTGCCGTTTTTGGCGGCATCGGGCCAGTTCCGGTCCCGGTAACGGACTCTTCAGTGGAGTAAACATGCACCTTCATATACTCGGTATCTGCGGTACCTTCATGGGTAGCCTTGCACTGCTGGCCACTGAGCTTGGTCATCGTGTCAGCGGCTCGGATGCCAATGTCTATCCGCCGATGAGCACCCAGCTGGCCGAGGCAGGCATTGTTTTAATGGATGGCTATCGCGCCGAGAACCTTGAGCCGCGCCCGGATCTGGTGGTCGTCGGCAATGCACTGAGCCGTGGCAACCCGGAAGTTGAGGCGCTGCTCGATTCAGGTATTTCCTATATTTCCGGGCCGCAGTGGCTGGCTGAGCACGTGCTGCCCGGACGGCAGGTCATCGCGGTAGCCGGCACCCATGGCAAGACCACCACCGCTAGCATGACGGCCTGGTTGCTGGAAGCCGCTGGTTTGTCCCCCGGATTTCTGATCGGCGGTGTGCCGCGTAACTTTGGCATTTCAGCACGTCTTGGTGCCGAAGGTGCTCCCTTCGTAGTGGAAGCCGACGAGTATGACACGGCATTTTTCGACAAGCGCTCCAAGTTTGTGCACTACCGGCCCGAGATCGCTGTGTTGGGCAACCTGGAGTTCGATCATGCGGATATTTTCGATGATCTAGCGGCGATTGAGCGGCAGTTCCACCATTTGGTGCGCATCGTGCCAGGCAAGGGTCGGCTGCTGGTAGCCGATGGCGAGCCGGCTCTTGACCGGGTGTTGGCGCAGGGCTGTTGGTCGCCGGTGGTGCGCTATGGCAACGCTGCTGACAGCGAATGGGGCTTTGCCCTTGAGCGCGATAACGGCAGCCGCTTCAGGGTTATCCAGCGGAATGTGAGCCAGCAGGCCGAGCAGCAGGCAGTCGTTGACTGGTCGCTGAGCGGGCTACACAACGTGCGCAACGGCCTCGCGGCCATTGCTGCTGCCCACGCCTGTGGCGTGGGGCTGGATCAGGCGGCAGAAGCGCTGGGCCGTTTCGAGACACCGCGTCGACGCCAGGAACTGCGCGGCGAGATCGGCGGTATTCAGGTTATTGACGACTTCGCCCATCACCCAACGGCAATTGCCATGACGCTATCCGGCCTGCGGACCGGGCTGGCCGATAGCAAGACTGGTGGCCGTCTGCTGGCAGTCATTGAGCCGCGTTCCAACACCATGCGCATGGGTACGCTGAGGGAGCGTCTGGCCGCTAGCGTCAGCGATGCCGATCTGGCCTGGTGGTATCAACCACCGGGCCTGGACTGGTCGCTGGCGCCGTTGGTTGAAGCAGCCGCAGTGTCGGGTCGCATCTTTAACGATATCGACGAGCTGGTCTCTGCGTTGGTAGAAGAATCCCGGATGGGTGACCGCATCGTGGTGATGTCCAATGGGGGCTTCGGCGGTATTCATGAGCGGCTGCTTGCGGCGCTGGAGAACGCTCATGGTGAATGACACAGACACATTTACAGCCACGGGCACAGGGTTCAAACCGCCGGTAACGGTCGCCATCACCGGGGCGTCCGGAGCTCAGTACGGGCTGAGGCTGATTGACGTGCTGGTAGAGGCCGGCCATGAAGTGTGGGTGATGATTTCCAAAGCGGCCCATCTGGTCATCGAGACAGAAACCGATGTGGCGCTGCCAGCGCGCCCCGAGCGTCTCGCCGAGGCACTGACGGCCAGCTGCGGTGCCCAGCCTGGGCAAATTCGCTGCTTTGGTCGCGAAGACTGGATGGCGCCGGTGGCCTCGGGCTCCGGTGCCCCTTCGACGATGGTGATCTGCCCGTGCTCCACCGGCACGTTGTCAGCGGTGGCCTGCGGCGCCAGCAATAACCTGATCGAGCGTGCCGCCGACGTGGCGCTCAAGGAGCGTCGCCGGCTGGTGCTGGTGCCCCGGGAAGCGCCGCTCTCGACGCTGCATCTAGAAAATATGCTGACGCTGAGTCGCATGGGTGCAGTGATTCTTCCCGCTGCCCCCGGTTTTTACCACCGCCCCGAAAGCATCAGTGAGCTGATCGACTTCATCGTGGCGCGCATACTCAACCAGCTGGGCATCGAGCATCAGCTGATGCCGCGTTGGGGAGAGTAGCGTCGTGTGCTGTGTAGGCCTCTCATGATTCAGCTATCGCTGCTCAGTGTGTTCATACCTACCTTTATGATGGTGTCACTGACTCCGGGGCTGTGCATGACGCTGGCCATGGTACTGGGCATGACCCAGGGTGTGCGCCGTGCGCTCTGGATGATGCTGGGTGAGCTTGCCGGCGTCGGCATAGTGGGTGTGGCTGCAGGCGCGGGTATGGCAGCAGTCATGCTGCGCTATCCGGAGTTCTTTACCGTCTTTAAGTGGGTGGGCGGCGCCTATCTCGCCTACCTTGGCATCATGATGTGGCGCTCCCGGGGGCGCATGGCCATTCCTGACATGAACACCAGTAGCGGGTTCGGCAGCGCGGTCAGCCGGCGTGCGTTGGCTGCCCAGGGGTTTGTCACTGCCATTGCCAACCCCAAGGGCTGGGCCTTTTTCATGGCTCTTCTGCCGCCATTTCTAGACACCTCGCGGCCGTTGCCCCTGCAGCTGGCGACGCTGATTGTCATCATCTTAGTCATCGAGTTTGGCGCCCTGCTGATCTACGCCACCGGTGGGCAGACATTGCGTCATCTGCTCGGTGAGAGTCGCAATGTGCGCCTGCTCAATCGAGTCGCTGGCAGCATGATGGTCGGTGTCGGCCTGTGGCTGGCGCTTGGCTGACGGAGTGCTAAATGCCTAGCGCTGCCCACAGCTGCTCGTGACTGCTAGACTGTGCGGCTTTGCTTCGACTGTGGAGACAGACATGCTGGCGCTATGGGTGGAACAGCTGCTGGAATTTGCCTCCGGCGCCCTAGCTGAAATTCGCGAAACGGAGCGTTATCCGGACCTGATGTCCTGGGCTCGAAAGCAGGGCACAGGCATGATGGGCGGCGATCTGCCAACTGCCCAGGCGCTGGCTCCGGAACTGTGGTCCCAAACGCCGTTGGAGCGTCTTGGCTTTGCCTGCGAACCTTTGGCGCGTCCCGGTCTCAATGAGCCCTGCTGGTGCGACTCGGGCCGTAGAACCCGGCATTGCTGCGCTGCCGTTGAGTTGGCTGGTGACGTGCCGGATCATCTGATGTGGATGCTGTCGCTGCGCGAATGGAAGGGCCTTACTCTCAAAGCCGCTCTGGGCAGCGGTCTGGCACCTGCTCAGGCGCTGCTCGAAGCCGGTTTGATTGAAGCCGAGACCGGTCAAAGTGGGCGCGCCCAGCAGATACTTGAGTCGCTGTTCGATACCGCGGACTGGTCAACGCTGCCTGCGCAGTGCGAGCCGGCCTTTGAGATGCTGGTTGATCTCTACCAGGAGCGCGGCTTCCACCGCAAACGTGAAGCGCTGCTGTCAGACGTACTGCAGTGCGGGCCCCTGTTCCTGCGTGGCGTTGCCCTTGAGCGGCTGTGTTTGCTGTATCTCGACAGTGATGACCTCGATAGCGCACGGGACGCCTTCGTACGTGCCCAGCAAACTCTGCCTGATTCACCGACTCTGGCCTATTTGGAAGCCATGCTGTTGCTGCATGAAGGCAACGAGCCGATGGCTGTCGAGCGTTCGCGCTTCTGGTTCCGGCGCCTTTCTCGTCAAGGTGAGCTGGAGCCAGGCCAGCTTCAGTTTCTTGCCGATCTGGCGGAAGACCCCGCAGCCACTCTGGCCGAGCAGTTGCTGCATGCTGAGGAAGAGCTTGCCGAACCACTGGAGGCATTCCAGGAGCTGCTGGAGCACCTGCCAGAGCCGCCGTTGCTGCACTTTGAACGCGGCGCGGGTGATGCGGTGATTTACCACGCCAGCCAGCGCGAGGCTGCGCTGTTCTCAGAGTTTCAGACGCTGTTCATGGCCCAGCTTGAGGACGATGGCCTGATGAACTTTGATCAGGACCCCTGGCTGCTGGCGGGTGACTGGTTGCCGGCGCTCTGTGCGCGTCCAGAGTGGTTTGCCGCGCCGCATGTGGTGCAGTCGTTGATCATGGCGCTAACCACTCGATTCGGCAGCCTGCCATGGATGGTGCCGGTTCTGCTGGAACCGTTGGCACACTACCTTGAAACCTGGCTGGATCAGGCCCGGGCAGCCTGCCAGCCACCTGATGATAAGCAACGCTGCCAGCTGGACTGGGAGCAAGGCGACAATGCGGTGTTACTGGGTACCGGGCTGACGCTGGTGGTGGGCATGGAGCGCGGCGCCCAACGGCGCTCCCGTCGTCTGGCTGAAACGCTGATGTCGCTGGATGAGCAGGATGCGCTGGGGCTACGTGAGCTGGTGCTTGATCAGCTGCTACGTGAAGGCCGCAATCAGGAGGCGTTGGCACTCAGTGAGCAGGCCCTGGCAAATGTTTCCGAGCAGGAGGCTGATGATGACGATTCTTCCCTGCTTGGCGTGCTGATGGGGCAGGTGTTGGCGCTCTATCGGCTGGGCCGCAAGGATGAAGCCAGCGAGACACTAGGTAGCGCACAGCGCCACAACCCGCATACGCTGGCAACATTATGTGCCGAGACCTTGCCGCCCATTACCCAGGCGATGGCAATACCTGGCTCCCGAGCCGAGGCCCACCAGTATCGTGCGCTGATGCGCGACCAGTGGCGTGCGACGCCCAACGCCCTTGAGTGGCTTGCCAGTCAGTCTTTCGACAGATAATGCTGGTCTTTTCTGGCTCTGGTCCCGGCTTGGTCCTTCACGCTGGTGCTTCAGCTTGGTTGCGGCATGCCAAGCAGCTCGCGGTCGCGGCGCAGCCAGATCGCCATCAGCACTGCTGGAATGCCCATGAGCGAGGCCACGATGAAAAAGCTGATGTAGCCGTGAGACGCCACCACCAGACCGCCAAAGCCGCTGAGAAACTTGCCAGGCAAGGTCATCAGTGAAGAAAATAGCGCATATTGGGTAGCGGTGTAGGCGCGTGATGTCAGGCTTGACAGGAAGGCGATAAACACTGCACTCGCCAGGCCGTTGCTCAGGTTATCGCCGGTGATGGTCATGATCAGCAGTAGTGTCTTGGGGGTTACACCTAGCAACGCCTCGCCCAGTGGCGGCCAGGCCGTCAGCTCAGGCACCAGTTGACCAAGGCTCAAGGCCGTCCAGTCTGCACCACCAACCTGAGCCAGAAATGCAAATGCCAGATTCGTTAGGGCCGTCGCGGCAGCACCAGCGATCAGCAAGGGGGCTATGCCATAGCGGGCCACCAGCACACCGCCGATCAGGCCGCCAGCCAGGGTCATCAGCAGGCCAAACACCTTGGTGATGCTGGCGATGGTATCCAGCGAATAGCCCAAATCGACATACAGCGGGTAGGCCATGGAGGCCATGGCCAGATCGCTGATGCGATAGATGGCAATAAAGACCAGAATCGCCAATGCCTTGGTCCCATAGCGGGTAAAGAAGTCAATGAACGGGCAGGCCACTGCCCCCAGGAACCATGCCCCAAGACGGCGACGCCAGCGCGGATGATGGCGGCTGGTGCGCAAGTAGTGACGCACCAGGGGCTCATTGAGAAGCCGGACTGCTTGACTAGCCCTGGTAGGCTCGGGGCGCAGCAGTACGGTGATAATACCGACGCCAACACAGGCGGCCATAGTCAGGTAGGCCAGCTGCCAGCCGCTGCTATCGGCAATGTAGAGCGCGCCGGCGCCGGCCATGATTAAACCGCCGCGATAACCGACAATGTAGATCGACGCCATGGCCGCCTGCAGGTTTTCATGGGCTGACTCGATGCGGAATGCATCGATGGCAATGTCCTGGGTAGCCGAGCCGAAGGCAACCATCAGAGCAAAGAGCGCGACGGTTGAGAGGTTGCCGGCTGGAGTCAGGGTCGAGAGGCCGAAGAGCCCGCCGGCAATCAGCAGTTGACCGGTCAGCATCCAACTGCGGCGCTGGCCGAGTAGACGTGTCAGCAGCGGCAGCTTGAGGTTGTCGATCACCGGCGCCCAGAAGAATTTGATCGAGTACAGCAATCCGATCCAGGAAAAGAAGCCGATGGCGGCGATGTCGACGCCACTGGTGCGCAGCCAGGTGGTCAGTGTCGAAAACACCAGCAGGAAAGGCAGGCCCGCCGAAAAGCCAAGAAACAGCATGGTGATAACGGGCGCTCTGAAGTACACCTTCAGCGCACTCCGCCAGCTTGGCCTGGTGGAAGAGGGCGGCATGTCAGCTCCTTAAAGTGCCAAACGCCCAAGACCGGCATCGAGTGTTCAGACATCGTGTTTTCAGACACAGTCGGTCACTGGTGGCCGCGTAGCGTGTGACAGGTGGTAAAGTAGGCGGTTGGACAGGGTCGCACCGCAACGCGATTGTTGCAGAGCAGGCCAGACGATACCAGCCAGACAGACCGTCAATTTAGACCGTCAAGCTAGACAGTCAAGGAGTCCCATGAGCGATCAGCCGATATGTTCTGGCGAGGATGGCCGCGAGAGTGATGACGTGCCTCGCTGGTATGTGATCCAGTGCAAGGGAGGCGAGTCGTTTCGCGCCGCTGAGCACTTGGGCAATCAAGCGTTTGAGGTTTTTCATCCGGTGTTGCAGGTGCAGAAGAAACGCCGCACCAAACTGGTGTGGGTCGACGAGCCCCTGTTTCCTTACTACGTGTTTATCCGCCTGAGCACCCTGGCCAGTAACTGGCGTCCAATACGCTCCACGCGCGGGGTGTTGAAACTGCTGACGTTTGGCGACGGCCTGCCGCTGCCAGTTAGTGATGAGCTGATCGTTACGCTGCGTAATATCGCTAGCCAGGGTGATGAGCAAGCGATACACGTCTATTTTCGGGCCGGTGAAAAGGTGGAAATTATGAATGGCCCGTTCAAGAATCTTCAGGCGGTGTTTGAGCGCCACAAAGGCGAAGAGCGCGCCATTGTCCTGCTCAACATGCTGCACAAGACACAGCGGCTTGAGGTACCCGTCGCTCAGCTGCGTCGTGAAAATTAAGATATCCACTTTCTGTTTGATTTGAAGAGGCGCTCAGATGAATATAGCCCCACAGCGAATTGCTACACTCCATTACGTGCTCAGCGACAAAGACGGACAGGTCCTGGACGATTCCCGTGAGCGCCAGCAGCCACTCGAGTACCTGCACGGCCACGATAACCTGATGAGTGGGCTCGAGCGGGCCCTGGAAGGTAAGGCCGCTGGTGACGAGTTGCGAGTGACCCTGATGCCCGCTGATGCCTATGGTCTGCGCAATGAATCGCTGGTTCGTCGCGTAGCCCGAAGCGCCTTCCCGGTAGGTGATCTGTCCCCGGGCATGCGTTTTCAGACCCCCGGTGACGCAGGGCCCGAAATTGTTTCGGTGCTTGAGGTTGATGATCAGGAAGTCGTGGTTGACACCAACCACCCGCTGGCAGGCCAGACGCTGAAGTATTCTCTGGAAGTGCTCAGTGTGCGCGAAGCAACGCGTGCCGAGCTGGCCAAAGGGCATCCTCTGGCTCCTGGTACGGAAGCTTCGGAAGTTGAAGACAAGAAAATGCTGTAGGCGGCGGTTTGCGAGATACTGGCCTTTTGTTTGATTCACCCCTCCCTGGTTTGATCTGAATCAGTTTTATGCTCTTTTATTCCGGCTTTTTTGCGTGAGCTGCCGGATTGTTGACCCAGGTCAGTACTGGTGGTTAGTCCTGCCGTTAATCTCTCTTTAACTTGAGATTTAGCGAAGGGAGTGACGACATGTATATGGACGATGCAGTAATTTTCGGATTGGTCACTGTCGGCTTGATGATTGCTTTTTTGGTCGGATGGGTCGGTTTTATCGTCTTTGACCATCGTAAGAATAAAACTGGCAAGTAAGCCGGAAAGAGAATACAGAGTTCAGCGATTCCCTTCGCTTTACCATCGTCAGGGGAGGGGGAGTTTTCCCCCGTTTCGCCGGCCCATTGGGCCGGCTTTTTTGTGCTTAGGCTTTTATTGACCTGGCTGTTTGGTTAGCAATGAACACTATCTAGCGTGTTGAGTAACGGGCTTGCTGTGAAGTTGATCCGGATCAAGAAAGAGGCGAACTTGATGAAGCCGGTTCTATCAACTTTGCTACAATGAATTATATGAAAATTAATAACATACTTGAATGAAAGGCGGATTTATTAATTTTTTAATAATAAAGTTCTGCAGCCAGGTGTTCTGCCAGAATTATCAAACGTCACATGAGGATATGAGAACATGATAAAACAGCTGAAAAAGCGCCCGCTAAACACTGCACTTCTCACTGCCCTGGTCATGGCGGCAGGCGCGGCATCTGCTAGTGAGCTGCAGGAGCGGGCCAAAAGTATGTTCGAGCCCATTCCTCAGTATCCTCCGGTTATCGATGGTAACGAAATGACGGAAGCCAAGATTGAGCTTGGCAAGATGCTGTTTTTTGAGCCGCGCCTGTCGGCCAGTCACCTTATCAGCTGTAACACCTGTCATAACGTGGGAATGGGGGGCCATGACTATTTGCCGGTGTCCATCGGTCACGGTTGGCAGAAAGGGCCGCGTAATTCGCCCACCGTGTTCAACGCTGTCTTCAATGCTGCCCAATTCTGGGACGGCCGCGCTGCGGATCTGGCAGAGCAGGCTAAGGGGCCGGTGCAGGCAGGCGTTGAAATGAGCAGCACGCCACAGCGGGTTGAAGACACCTTGAGCAGCATGCCCGACTACGTCGACCGTTTCCGCCAGGCTTTCCCTGGGCAGGATGATCCGGTGACATTTGACAATATGGCGACTGCCATCGAAGCCTATGAAGCGACGCTGATCACGCCGGATGCCCGCTTTGACCAGTTCCTGCGTGGCGATATCAGCGCATTGAACGAGCATGAGCAGGAGGGGCTGGCGCTCTTCATGGACAAGGGTTGTACTGCCTGTCATGCCGGCATCAACCTGGGTGGGCAGGGGTATTTCTCGTTTGGCCTAGTGGCTAAGCCTGGTGCAGAAATTTTACCGGAAGGCGACAAGGGGCGTTTTTCTGTTACGGAAACTGCATCGGACGAGTACGTATTCCGTGCTTCTCCCTTGCGTAACATTGAGCTGACGGCTCCCTATTTCCACTCCGGTGCTGTGTGGAGCCTGGAAGAGGCCGTGGCGGTGATGGGAACAGCTCAGCTGGGCGCAGAGCTCAATGACGAAGAAGTCACGGCGATCACTGCATTCCTGAAGACTCTGACTGGTAAGGTGCCATCGGTTGTGTATCCTGAGTTACCGCCAAGTACCAGCACGACGCCGCATCCGGACCCCATGGTTCCCTGAGCGGACTCAACGTGAGCTGCTGATAAGAGATCACGGTTGATACCTGAACGCCTGTGGCCTGCGCCGCGGGCGTTTTTTATATATAGCCGCTACCATGGTGCACGAGTGGAAGCGTTAGAATGCTGTGCGAAGGGAAAACGAAAACTGGCTATTGAAAACCGACTATAAAAGAGAGCGACGCGTGTCAGAACGTCATCACCTGGAAGGTTTAAAGCAGCACAGCGTCACGTCAGATACAGCCAATACACCCTTTACTGCGCTGGCCTGTCCGTTGGATGGCAGCCCCTTGCAGCGTAATGAGGGAAGCTGGCGCTGTGATGCTGGGCACAGCTTTGATATTGCTCGTCAGGGCTACGTGAACTTGTTGCCGGTGCAGCACAAGCGCTCAGGCGATCCGGGCGACAGCAAAGCCATGGTGGTGGCGCGTCAGCGCTTCCTGGCGTCAGATTATTACCGGCCAGTTGCCGAGGTAGTCAGTCGGCTGGTACTAGAGGGCGCCACGTCCCATAAGCCGTTGAGCTGTCTGGATGCCGGCTGTGGTGAGGGGTATTACCTGCGGGCACTGGTGAGTGCAGCGTCCGGGCGGCAAGTACTTGAGCTGATGGGGCTGGATATTTCCAAATGGGCGATTCTGGCTGCTGCGAAGCAACAAAAGCGCACCTCCTGGGTGGTTGGTAGCAATGCCAATCTGCCGGTGCAGGCGGGTACGCTTGACCGACTGTTGTGCATGTTCGGTTTCCCTGTCTATCACGAATTTGCCCGGGTGCTGAAACCGGGTGGTCTGTTGCTGAAAGTGGATGCTGGCAGTGACCATCTGCGTGAACTGCGCGAGATTATTTATCCCGAGCTCAAGCCCGAGTGTATGGCTGAGGCTCCGGTACCCGATGGCTTTACCCATCTGGCGACCGACAGGGTTCACTATCGGATCGAGCTGGCTGACGCACGGCAAATCGCCGACCTACTGGCCATGACACCGCATCTTTATCGCGCGAAGGCCGAAGGGCGAGAGCGGGCGGCTGCGCTTGAGTCGTTGAGCGTCAGCGTGGATGTGCGTCTGACGCGTCTGATACGGTCCGCTTAGTCTGGGAACAAACCATGCCAAGTGACATCTGAAACACCTCATCAGGATAAAATGCTTTGGTAACCGGTGAGTTGAGGTAGTAGCTATCAGGAGGTAGTTCATGAGTCAGAGTAATGAGTACATCCCACCTGCCGTCTGGACCTGGGATAAAGCCAACGGTGGTGCATTTGCCAGCACCAACCGACCGATCGCCGGGCCGACCCATGATAGACCGTTATCGGTGGGCAAGCATCCCTTTCAGCTTTACTCCATGGGCACGCCCAATGGTGTGAAGGTCACGGTGATGTTCGAGGAGCTGCTGGCGCTTGGCCACAGTGCTGCTGAGTACGATGCCTGGCTGATCCGCATCGGTGAAGGAGATCAGTTCGGCAGTGGTTTTGTGGAGGTCAATCCTAACTCTAAGATTCCGGCACTGGTGGATCACAGCACGCCTGAGCCCACTCGGATTTTCGAGTCGGGTGCGATTCTGCTGTATCTGGCCGAGAAGTTCGGCGAATTTCTACCGAACGAACACGCAGCGCGTACCGAAGTATTGAACTGGCTGTTCTGGCAGATGGGCAGCGCGCCCTATCTGGGTGGCGGTTTCGGTCATTTCTATACCTACGCGCCGATCAAGATTGAATATGCCATTGACCGCTTTGCTATGGAGGCCAAGCGGCAGCTTGATGTGCTTGACCGGCGGCTGGCCGAGACGCGCTACCTGGCTGGTGAGGACTATACTATTGCCGATATAGCGGTCTGGCCTTGGTACGGGCAGTTGGCACTGGACCGCATCTATGGCAGCGGAGAGTTTCTTCAGGTACAGGAGTACAAGCACCTGCAGCGCTGGGCCAAAGAGATCGACGTGCGTCCGGCGGTGCAACGGGGCCGAATGGTCAACCGCACCATGGGTGAGCCGGAAACCCAGCTGCATGAGCGCCACGATGCCAGCGACTTTGTGCTGAAGACACAGGACAAAATCGGTTGATAGCCAGGCGTTTTCCAAACGGCGGGCCGTGAAGGTCTTCCCCCCGAGCCTGAGTGCTGCTTTTTGCGGGCTCAGGCTTTTTCATGGATGGTGTAACGGCTTGTTCAGGTATTACAGCAGCTCTCGGCGGGCTGTGCCGGGACAGACTATTGGATAAGAGACAAGAGCCCTTTGGTATCTGCTATAGCACGGCCATACTGGTATAAAGTAAGAGGCAGAAGTGTCGATGCAAGAAAGGCTGGAAATGTAAGGAGAATTACAAAAAATCATAAAGCACAGGTACGTGCTGAGAAGCGTCCAGGAATGGGCGACAAGGGAGGGCTGGTGAGCAACATTCTGATCGGAAAGGGGGAGTTGCCCGTTCACTTGATGGGGCGTTACGGCAACCGTCATGGACTGATTGCCGGAGCTACGGGTACCGGCAAGACCATCTCACTGCTGGTGCTGGCAGAGGGTTTTTCGCGCATGGGTGTGCCGGTGTTTATGGCCGATGTAAAAGGCGATGCGGCAGGGTTGGCCCATCCTGGTGAAGGCAGCGACAAAATCACCGAGCGCATCAACGAGATAGGAATTGAAGGCTATGCCAGCGAGGCGAGCCCGGTGGTGTTCTGGGATATGTATGGCCAGCTGGGTCATCCGGTGCGTACCACTATCAGCGAGATGGGCCCCAGTCTGCTGGTGCATGTGCTGGAGCTGAACGATATCCAGGCGGGCGTGCTAGAAGTTGCTTTCAGTTTGGCTGATGACGAAGGCCTGCTACTGCTTGATCTTGATGATTTACGCGCTGTATTGGGCTTTGTGGCGGAAAATCGCAAGGAAATCTCTGCCCAGTACGGGTTAGTCAGCGTACAGTCTATCGCCGCCATTCAGCGTGCTCTGCTGCGTTTCGAGCGTGACGGCGGTGCGCAGCTGTTCGGCGAGCCAGCACTTGAGCTTGCCGAGCTAATGCGCACCGACATGACGGGTAGGGGCATCATCAATATCCTTGCCGCCCATCAGCTGATTCTTAAGCCTCGGCTCTACTCCGGCTTTCTGCTATGGCTGCTTTCAGAGCTGTTTGAAAGTCTGCCCGAAGTGGGAGATCTCGATAAGCCGCGTCTGGTGTTCTTTTTTGATGAGGCTCACCTGCTGTTTGATGATGCGCCACCTGCGCTGCGACAGCGGGTCGAGCAAGTGGTACGGCTGATCCGCTCCAAAGGTGTAGGCGTGTATTTCTGCTCGCAATTTCCCGATGATATGCCCGGCGAAATACTCGGACAGCTGGGTAATCGTATTCAGCATGCGCTGCGAGCCTTTACGCCCCGTGACCAAAAAGCTGTGAAGGCCGCAGCGGAGACCTTTGTTGCCAATCCGCGGCTCGATGTGGCCAGTGCGATATCACAGCTCGGCGTTGGTGAAGCGCTGGTATCAACAATGGCCGAGAAGGGCGTGCCGCAGCCTGTGGAGCGCACTTTGGTGTGTCCACCACGTTGTCGTATGGGCACGATCAGCGCTGAAGAGCGCGCGGCGGTACGAGCACTCAGCCCAGTCGGCGCCAAGTATGATATGCCGATCAACCGCGAATCAGCTCATGAGATCCTCACTCGGCGCGCAGAGCAGAAAGTTGAAGTGACATCAGCACCTACTTCAAATAAGACTGCGGAGTCGGCTCAGGAACCATCCACCGGCGACCGTTTGAGTGAGATGCTATGGGGTAACGGACGTCGCCAGGGCGTGGCGGAGGCCATGGTCAAGTCCGCAGCGCGTACAGCGGGCAACCGGCTCGGTCGGCAGATATTGCGTGGGCTGCTGGGGGGTATTCTAGGTTCGGGGCGACGCTGATTACTGGGGCGTTTCGGTGTCTTGACCGAGTAAAGAGGTCGGGCCGGTGACAGGTTAGGCAGGTATCATTTACCAAGTGATGTTGAAGCAATTGAAGAACAAAGGGGCGCGCTGAGCTTTATCTGAGACCGTACGTACGCTGTCAAGGCGCGGTTATGAAGAAAACAGGATGATGTGAGGCTGTATGCGGGAAAAAGGCAATGTGGTTCGCTGGGATGACGAAAGAGGATTTGGCTTCATCGAAGGCACTGACGGCGGTGAGCCGGTGTTCATGCGCATCAATGCTGTTACTCAGCGAGGCCGCCGACCGCAGGTCGGCGACAGGGTCTCCTATCGGCTTTCCCAGGACGCCAAAGGCAGGCTCAGGGCCGATAATATCAGGTATGCCGACCGGCAGGGAAAGCTGGCCTCGATCAAGGCGACAATCGGTGCACTGCCAGATATCTTTGGCGTACTGTTCGTCGTTTTGCTAGTGGGACTGGCAGCCTGGGGGCGAGTGCCATGGGTCGTTGTCATCGCCTACGCGGCGGTTAGCGTAATTGCCTTTTTCACCTACGGATTGGACAAGAGGTTTGCGCGTAAGGAAAAGCGGCGAATCGCTGAGTCGACCTTGCTGTTGTTGGGTCTGCTGTGTGGCTGGCCGGGGGCTCTGGTGGCTCAGCGCGTGTTCCGCCACAAGACCAGTAAACGCAGCTTTCAGATCAGCTTCTGGGTCATGGTGGTCGTCAACGTGGCCATATTTGGCTATTTTGCTGGGATCGGAAACTTCGGCTTCCTGAGCCAATAATAATTGATGCCCATCCCGTGGATTACCCTGCAATAACCAGCCGATCGCCGTCGATGCGCCCCTTGGCACCATAGCGCCAGGGTCTGTTGTGCAGACCGTGGCCGATGGGAAGGCCGCTGAATAGCGCTAAACCCAACGGGGTCAGCGTTTCGGCGACAATATCTTCCAGGCGGGTGTCGCGGTAGGGCGTGCAGCCTTCAAAGGTGCCCAGGCAGACCGCCGCGGCCTGGTCTAGCCCTCCGCTATGCACTAGTTGCCACAGCGCCCGCTCCAACCGGTAGTGTGGTTCGCCGACGTCTTCAAGGATGACTAAGGCGTTGAGCGGTGCATGAAAGGCCACCGGGGTTCCCACCATGCTGGCTAGCGTCATCAGATTGCCGCCAACCACCGGGCCCTGCAGTATTTGATCAGCGGGCGCTCCTGTGGAGGCGGATGACGGGCAGCGTGCCAGCGGATAATCACGGGATCCCGCGCCCTGAATCAGCGCCAGTGTCTCGCCGAGCTGGCGGTGAATGATTGCATGATCATTCGCTGGGGAGTCAAACAGCCCACCGGCGGCTTTTGCTACCGGACCGTGAATGGCCGGAATGCCGTGCAGATACCAGTGGTGTAGCAGCACGGTAACATCGGAAAAGCCGATCAGCGGCTTGGCATGCCGCTCCAGCAGCGCCCAGTCAATGCCGTCGATAAGCTGGGCGGCACCATAGCCGCCGCGTACCGCCCAGACAGCCTGGGTGTCGGGGTCCGCGTAGGCCACATGTAGCTGGGCCAAACGCTGTTCGCGGCTGCTCGCCAGGTAGCGCTGGGGAGATTGCAGCGGTTCGGTGTAGCGCACCTCGATACCCAGCGACTCCAGGCCGCGTATACCGGCATCCACGGTGTCTTGGGCGGTAAACGAAGAAGGGGCAATCAGGCTGACGGCGAGCGACATGGTGTAGGTTGTCCGTGATAGATGTGAGCGTTGAGCAGCTAAAGCCGCAAGGATGACACGGGCAGACGGCGTGTGCATCTGCTGCCAGTAAGTGCACCAAAGGACTTGATAGGGAAACGATGATGAAAACACTGACACAGCCCCACGAGCTTGCTGAGTTGGTCAGTACTGAGCCAGCGGCGCTAGTGCTGTTTGGCGGCCAGAGCTGTGGCGTCTGCCAAGCCATCAAGCCCCAGCTTGAGGCGATGTTGAACGAGCATTTTCCTCACATGGTGGCCTGTTATGTGGACTGCCAGAAGGAAGCCTCTTCGTTGTGTGCTCAACAGCGAGTGTTTTCACTGCCGGTGGTCAAGCTGTGGTTTGACGGCCAGCCGTTTGATGAGTTTGTGCGCGTCTTTTCACTGGGGGAAGTGCGGGCCGCAATCCAGCGGCCCTACTCCGCAATGGCTGCCATGTTTTCGGCCGAGGACTAACGGGCTATCCCTCCTTGGACGCTACCTTCGCCATTCATAGCCTATGACGCCCTTTAAGACTTGTCCCCGGCTTGCCGTTAGCTTATCTGTGTGCCAAGCGCAGCAGACGCAGTCCGTTAGCGACTACCAGCAGGCTGGCGCCCATGTCGGCAAACACCGCCATCCATAGGGTGGCCAGGCCGGCGAAGGCCAGCACCATGAAAATGGCCTTTAACCCGAGGGCGAAGACGATATTCTGGATCAACACCCGGCGAGTAGCGCGTGAAAAACGCAAGAATGTCGGGAGCTTACTAAGATCATCGTCCATCAGTGCTACATCGGCGGTCTCAATGGCCACGTCGCTGCCGGCCACGCCCATGGCAAAACCGATATCGGCTCTGGCCAGTGCCGGGGCGTCGTTGATGCCATCGCCGACCATGCCGGTCACGCCCTGGTGGGTGCGCTCTTCGATGGCGCTGAGCTTGTCTTCCGGCAGCAGCTCGCCGCGCGCTTCGTCGATGCCGGCTTCTCGGGCGATGGCGGCTACTGCGTTGCTGTTGTCGCCGCTGAGCATCAGGGTTTTTACACCTTCTTTATGCAGCGCTTTGATGGCGGCTACGCTGGTCTGACGCAGTGGGTCGCGCACCGCAAACAGTCCCAGCACTTGCTGTGTGTTGCCCAGCATGACAACGCTGGCGCCATCCTGCTGCATGCTGTCGATATGCGGCTGCACTTCTGTCATGTCGGCAGTCGGGCATTGCGCTTCGCGCAGGCGGCGATTCCCTAGCCACAAGGTTTCGCCGTTCAGCCGAGCGCTGATACCCATGCCGGGATGCTCACGGATGTCCTGAGGTTGTTCAGATTGTGCATTGCCCAGCGCCTGATGGATGGTCAGTGATACCGGATGGTTCGAGCCCCCGGCCAGTGCTGCGGCCTTGCGGGCAACGTTCAGGCGCGCATCGTCTTTTGCGGCATCAAGTGCTACCCAGTCTGTCAGTTCGGGCTCGCCGCGGGTGAGGGTGCCAGTCTTGTCCAGTGCCAGCCATTTGAGCCGGTGCCCCTGCTCCAGAAAGCGGCCGCCCTTTATCAGAATGCCGGCTCGGGCCGCAGCAGACAGGCCGCTGACTACGCTGACTGGTGTGGAAATCACCAGTGCGCAGGGGCAGGCGATCACCAGCAGCACCAGGGCACGATAGATGCCGTCTAGCCAGTCGCCAGTAAACAACAGGGGCCAGATAAGCGCGGTCAGTACCGCTACGCCGAATACCAGTGGGGTATAGACGGCGGCGAAACGGTCGATAAAGCGTTGGGTCGGTGCGCGGCTGGCTTGCGCCTGCTCCACTGAATGAATGATGCGCGCCAGAGTGGTGTCGTTGGCCGGACGGGTGGCGCGGTAGTCCATTTCGCCAAGCTGGTTGAGCGTACCGGCAAATACCGTATCGCCCGGGCCTTTGTCGCGGGGTAGGCTTTCGCCGGTGATCGGCGCTTCGTTGAGGGTTGTCTGACCGCGCACGATCTCGCCGTCCAATGCCAGGCGCTCACCGGCGCGAACGCGCAGCAGCTCGCCAACTGCGACGTCACTGGCGTCGACGTCTTCCCAGTCTCCCGCGGTGTTCTGACGGCGCGCCCGGGTTGGCGCTGTGCCAAGCAGGTCGCGAATGGCGTGACGGGCGCGGTCCAGCGAGCGCGCTTCGATGCGTTCGGCAAGGGTAAACAGCACCATTACCATGGCGGCTTCAGCCCAGTGGCCGATCAGCAGTGCACCGGTAACCGCCACACTCATCAGCGCATTGATGTTAAGCGTGCGGTGGCGAATAGCTAACCAGCCTTTGTACCAGGTGGGCAGGCCGACCATGATGATGGCAATCAGTGCGAAAACAGGGGCGAGTATCCAGGTGAATCCGCCCTCCGTAGCAGGCACAAAGGCATCGGCCAGCTCAGCGGCCAGCGCGATCAGTCCGGCCACGATGAGCTTGCTCCAGCCTTCGGCGGGCTTGGCCTGTGCTGTTTCTCCTCCCGGTGCATCCACCGGCTGAGGCGTCATGCCGGTGGCCTTGATGCGCCGTGTGATGTCATCTGTGTCGGCGTTGTGGTGATGTATGCTCAGCACCTGGCCCATCAGATCAAACTCCAACGCCGCCACACCGGGGGCATTGCCCAGTGCCTTGCGTAGCACGGTCTCCTCAGTGGGGCAGCACATTTCATCAATACGCAGGCGTAGCGTGTTACTGCCCTGTGGGATTGATGATGGCTGTGAGTCAGCAGGTGTCGGCTTGCTGGCCGAATGGCTTGAGCAGCAGTGATCATGCGCCATGATGAACTCCACAATGAAATATGTCTGGCAATGGCCCTATTTCACACCCTATAGTGAGTATAGAGTCAAGCCTTTGAGGAGTATGGCAGTGAAGATTGGCGAATTAGCCCAACGTAGTGACTGTCAGGTGGTGACCATTCGCTATTACGAGCGCGAAGGATTGCTGCCTGAGCCGGCGCGCAGTGAGGCAAACTACCGTATCTACAACGAAAGCCATGCCCAGCGACTGGCGTTTATCCGCCATTGCCGGGCACTGGACATGACTCTTGAGGAAATCCGTACGCTGTTGGCGCTGCAGGCGCACCCTGAACGTTCCTGTGGCGCGGTTAACGCGCTGATTGATGACCACCTTGCGCATGTGGCCACGCGGATTGCTCAGCTGGAAAAGCTTGAGCAGTCGCTGGTTGAACTGCGTGCGCGCTGTGTGGGTGATTTTGCGACCAGTGAGTGCGGTATTCTGGATGCGCTCAAGCAGCTGCCCAAAGAGGAGGTCAGCGAGGTGCAAGCCGCAGAGCAGGTTTCCGGTACTCAGTCATTGCATCGGTAACTTGCTGGTAGCAGGTGCACAAGCGTCGCGGCCCCGGACATTGCGTCCGGGGCCGCTCGGGTTTTAGATACCTTATCCGCCGAAGCTTTACTTCCGGCGAAGCCTTACTCGCCGAAGTACGTGGCGTGGATTTCGTCGTAGGTGCCGTTGTCTTTCAGCGTGGCCAGGGCTTCGTTGAAAGCGTTAGCCAAGTCTTCGTCACGCTGGCGGAAGGCCATGCCGAAGCCGTCACCGAAGTACTCCTTGGGCTCGGTGATCATTTCACCGATGACCTTGTAGTTACCGGCGTCGCTGTCCAGCAGTGTGGACTTGCCGATGGGGTAGTCAAGGAAGACGATATCCAGACGGCCGGAGTCCATGTCCAGCACCATGTCATCGGCGGTGGCGTAACGGTTGACGTCGGCCACGCTGCCGTAGAGGTCGGTGGCGTAGTTGTCCTGCAGGGTGCCACGCTGAACGCCGATGGTCATGCCTTTCAAGGCCTTGGTATCGGGCGTTTCGATGTCATTGTCGGCTGGGCCGAACCAGGCCGAAGGTGGGGTGATGTAGGGGTCAGAGAACAACACCTGCTCGCGGCGTTGGTCGTTGATGGTCATCGAGGACATGATGGCGTCGTACTTGCGGGCCATTAGGCCTGGGATGATGCCGTCCCAGCCCTGAACAACCCACTCGCACTGGATGCCGACCTCGGCGCACAGCGCATCGCCAAGATCGATATCAAAGCCGGTCAGCTCGCCATCCGGCGTACGGTATTCCATGGGCTCATAGGGGACATCCACAGCAATGCGGATATCGCGAACTTCGGCACTGGCGGTGGCAGCGACCATGGCGGTACCCAGCACACCCAGGCCCAGTATTTTCTTTAGCGTCATGAAATCTATCCTTTATTGTTGGTTCATGTTGTTAATTCAGGCCACCGATCCGGTGACGACTTACTCAGCATAGCCGATGCAGGAACTCGCTGAAAGCACTCAAACAAACGTTGGTTTCCATCCCTTGTGTATGTTTAGAAGTTGCTCATCCTGTGGCCGGCTTGAGATGAGCCAGCAGTTTTTTCTCCAGATAGCGGAAGAAAAACAGGATGGCAAAGGTGAGGCACAGATAGATCGCTGCGGCAAACAGAAACGCATCAAAGGGTGCATAGAAACGGGCGTAGACGAAGCGCGCTGCGCCAGTCAGGTCCATGATGGTGACAACGCTGGCGATCGCGCTGGCATGCAGCATGAAGATCACTTCGTTGCCGTAAGCCGGCAGGGCGCGGCGGAAGGCGCTGGGCATGACAATGCGGCGCATCATCAGCCGCTGGCTCATGCCGTAGGCGCGAGCGGCCTCGATCTCACCTTTTGGCGTTGACTTGATCGCACCACGGAAGATCTCAGTGGTATAGGCGGCCGTGTTCAGAGTAAAGGCCATGAGCGCCGGCATGAAAGGTTTTTCGAGAATTAGCCATAGCCAAGTGTCCTGAATGCCATCAACGAAAACCACACCGTAGTAGATCAGATACAGTTGGACCAGCAGTGGGGTACCGCGAAAGACGTAGCAGAAGAAAAAAATCGGCAGCCGGATCCAGGCTCGCTTGGATCCACGGCCAATGGACAGTGGCACGGCCAGCACCAGGCCGATGATCAGCGACAGGAATACCAGCTGCACGGTAGTCACCAAGCCTTCACCATAGTAGCCCAGCGTTTGCAGGGTAAAAATACTGTTACCTGCCAACAGCTGGTCAAGCCAGTTCATCAGGGCATCCATCAGTTCGCCTCCACATGGCCGGTATCGTAGCGCTTCTGCAGTCTCGCAAAGCCCCACTCAGAGACGCTGGCAATCAGCAGGTAGACGATGGCAACGATGATCATGAAGGTAAACGGCTCACGGGTAGCCTTGGACGCCTCAGACGCTACGCGCACCATGTCGGACAGGCCAATGACAGAGACCAGCGCGGTGGTCTTGAGCAGCACCATCCAGTTGTTGGACAGCCCCGGCAAGGCGTGCCGCATCATCAGCGGGAAACGGATGCGCCGGAAGACCAGCCACTGGGTCATGCCGTAAGCGCGCCCGGCTTCGATCTGGCCGCTGTCCACGGCGAGAAAGGCGCCACGGAAGGTTTCGCCCATGTAGGCGCCAAAAATTAGGCCAATGGTCAGCACGCCGGCGACGAACTCGTTGACGTTGATGAAGATGTCGACACCGAAGTGGTTGTAGAGGGCGTCGGTAACCTGGTTGATACCAATCTGGCCGCCGAAGAACAGCAGCATCATCAGCACCAGGTCAGGCACGCCGCGAATGATGGTGGTGTAAAGAGTACCAATGCGGTGCAGCAGCCAGTTGCGCGACATCTTGGCGCTGGCGGTGAGTAGGCCAAGTAAAATGGCCAAAACCAGCGAAAGCACCGCCAGCTCGATGGTGATCAGTGCGCCTTCCAGCAGGCGCGGGCCGTAACCGTGTAAATCGATCATGGAGTTTTCCTCGTCGGCAGGCTCAATGCTTGGGCGCCAGGAACTGCTTGAGCCGTTCGGAGCGCGGGTTGCCCAGTACCTGGACCGGCGGGCCGGCCTCTTCCACCTGGCCTTGGTGCAGGTAGACCACCTGGGTGGAAACATCCCGGGCAAAGGCCATTTCATGGGTGACCAGGATCATGGTGCGGCCTTCCTCGGCCAGGCCGCGGATGACTTTGAGTACGTCGCCGACCAGTTCGGGATCAAGTGCCGAGGTGGGCTCGTCGAACAGCATCACTTCTGGGTCCATGGCCAAGGCGCGGGCAATGGCACCGCGCTGCTGCTGTCCACCCGACAGCTGTGCCGGGTATTAGTCGGCACGCTCGCTAAGGCCGACCCGGTTGAGTAGCTCACGGGCGTGCTCGATGGCCTGTTTTTTCGACTTGCCAAGCACATGCACCGGCGCTTCGATGACGTTTTCCAGCAGCGTCATGTGGGCCCATAGATTGAAGCCCTGAAACACCATGGAAAGCTTGGCACGCATGGCAACCACCTGATTCCAATCTGCCGGTTCGCGCCCATGGCGTGTCTGTTTGAAGCGGATCGGCTCGCCATGAACGATGAGCTCGCCGGCGTCGGGCTGCTCCAGCAAGTTCATGCAGCGCAGAAAGGTGCTCTTGCCGGAACCGGAAGCGCCGATCAGCGTGATGACATCGCCTTTTTGCGCCTGTAGGGATAAACCCTTGAGGACTTCGGTATCGCCGAAGCGTTTGGTGATGTTGCGCACTTCCAGCGGAATCGGGGTGTCAGCCATGGGGCAGGGCTCCAGTACAAAGAATGGTCTGGTCGGCGGTGCAGGCGGCTGCTTGAGCGCCTTGGTTGAAAATGGTTGAACACCAAGCGTCACCCATGCTGACAAGGCCGACGGCAAGACATGACAGTTTGGTGATTCTATCAGGCCAGACAGTTGACAGCAGATGGAATCCGGCGGGATGGCATGACGGTGTGAACTGCCAACCGGGTGAAGGCGTCCGTGTCATTGCTATGTGCTCCATGATTGTTGTTGTATAGGTTTTTTGTCAGTTGTGTGTACTTACTTATAGGTGGCTAGCGGTGCATATCGGTGTTTAATCGTCCTGTGGGGGTACGGTTGAGGTCACCAACAGGGCTGCACGGGCACCCAGCTCTACGTTCGCATTGGGAAATACGACGCTCAGTGGGCGGTCGCCAACGGTGAAGGCACCGGCTTCGCCATCCTCGGCCAGGCGGGTACCTGGGGCAAACTCGCTGAAATTGGGCGTGTCGTCGGCAAAGCACAGGCGAAAATCCTCTGACTGGCGCATCAGCTCATGCTCAACTCGGAAAAAGTCCATAGCGCTTAGCGAGCCTCGCGCCGGCTCGCGGCCCTCAATCAGCGCATCCAGCAGTTCGCCCATCGGCAGCAGGGGAGCCAGGTTATTTTCGCCAAAGGGCAGAGCGCTGCCCAGTTCCAGGGTGAACGCTTGGGCGCCATGGTAGTGCTTCGTGTAATGGGAGAATGTCCAGCTGTGGGTATGCTGGTGCAGCACGGCCTGGATATCTGCGCCGGCCAGCCATTGCCATTGACGATGGTTCGTCTGCACGTCGGCAAATGGCTCTACTACGAAGCGCGGGTAACGGCTTTCGCGAATGGCGGTATGCAGGTCATAGTGCAGACGGGGATGAGTTGCGTGACGCTTGTAGAACCCATCAACGGTATCCATCAATGTGCGGGCACGATCGGCCTCATCACCAGTGCTATCGAGACCACGCTGGAACAGGCGGTTCAGGTTGGTTTCAACAAAGCGCGTGCCGGCACGGATGGCTGCGAGGTTGCCCAGTATCACCAGCACCGGCGCGCCAAGCTGTAGCAAACCAGCCTCCAGTCGCGCAAGGCTAGCGCCCATCAGCTCTATGGGTGCTGTCTCGTTGCCGTGGATGCCCACCGAGATCACGCAGGCTGGCGCCTGATGTTCAGCGTTCTGGCTGGTGTTGGCCGCTGACTGATTGGGGCGAAGCTCAAGCAACCCGGGCCCCAGTAGGCGGTAGTGACCGCCGGAGACCTGCCCGTGAAACACGTCTTGAGCAGAGCCCACGGCGCAATTACTTAAACCGTCTGCCAAACTACGCTCCAGCCACTCAGCCAGCATTGCTGTTATCTCCATCAAACTGACGCATCGGTTGATACCATTGGTTTACCTTCTCCGCTGAGCTCATTCTGCTCAAGCCCCGCTGTCGATTGGATATAACTGACGGGTGCGACGCTGTAACTTCTGTTTCAGCTACCCTGTGATTCAGGGCGTCGCCATTGACTGCAGCTTTCGCCTTGTTCGACGTCAAGCAGGCTGTTGGTATTGAAGCCCAGCTCGGCCGCACGGCTTGTCAGCTGCTGTTCGATATCAACAGGCAGTTCAGAAGTGCGCGACAGAATCCACAGGTAGTCGCGATCTGGGCCGGACACCAGTGACCACTGGTAGTCGTCGTCTAGCGCCAGGATGTTATAGCCGGCATAGAAAGGACCAAAAAAGCTGACCTTAAGGCGGCCAACGTTCTCATCGCCAATGAAGTAGGCTTTGCCTTCGGCCACGTCGGGCTCGCCGTCAGCAAGGTTGACGCCGCGGTTGATGACTTTGATACCACCGTCGTCGCGCACTGAATAGTCGGCAGTGACGCAGTCCAGACCTTCCTCGAACGAATGATTGAACCGGGAAATTTCATACCAGCGGCCCAGGTAACGCTGCAGCTCGAAGTTGTTGACCGCCTGGGTGCCTTCGGGGATGCCGGTACAGCCACCCAGGCTCAGTGTAAGCGCCAGAGGCGGCAGGCAGAGAAGATAGCGCGACATGAGTGCTCCTTGAAACAATAGGTGAGCAGGTTACGGATAAGGTCGGGATTTGGGTATCCTGATACTGAATACCTCGTGATACAGCCACGAAACAGCCATCAGGGGATTGCCATGAATGACCAGGTCGGACACGCCCATCGCCTTAATGCCCATTATGATGCACTTGCTGATACCCAGGGCGAAAGCTTGCGTCAGCGTTTGCGCAATGCGTTTCGACAGGCACTGCTCGATCCTGATCGGCTAACGCTGGATGATAGCGCCGGCATCGACCAGCTGCACCTTGGTGGGCGTCGTGCGAGCCGTTCTCTAGCGCGACTGGGCAAGTTCAGTGCCAGCATGTGCGTGCTGGACGTGGGCTGCGGTACTGGCGGGGCCAGTCGTCTTCTGGCTGACGAACATGGCGTTGACGTCTTTGGTGTGGATATCACCGCTGCCTTTATTAACGTTGCTAGCTGGCTCAGTCAGGCCACTGGCCTTGAGCATAAAACGCAGTTTTTATGCGCCGATGCGGCTGGTGTTCCGCTGGCCGACGGCTCGGTAGATGCCATCTGGTGCCAGCACGCGCTGATGAACATGCCGGATGTAACGGCGGTGCTGGCCGAGTGGCAACGGCTGCTGAATCCCGGCGGGCAGGTGCTGCTGCACGAGGTAGTGGCCGGCGATAATCTTGCACCGCTGCAGTTGCCAGTGCCCTGGGCAAGAAATGCAGACACTAGCCACTTGGTTTCGCTTAGCGAGCTGGAGTCCATGCTCGACGAGGCGGGCTTTGTGGCTGAGCATACCGAGGACGTTACTGCCACGGCGCTGGACTGGCGGCGTAAACATGCGTGGCGCGAGACGGCAGTTAATGACGGTGAGAAACCGCAACCGTCTGCTGTCAGCTTACCGGGGGCAGCAATGATTTTTGGTGATGATTTCGCGACCATGGGAAAAAACCTGGCTGCTAACCTGGCGGATGATCGGGTGCGAATCATTGAGGGTGTGTGGCGAAAACATTCACCTGTCAAGTAACGGTCAGGTAACATTCTGCGATTAGGTTTCTTGTCAGGTGGCAGAACTTGCTTCTGGAAACGGGGAGCACCACTTTTTTGAATGTGCTGATGTTTACCAATACCTATCTGCCGACTGTTGGCGGAGTCAGCGAGTCAGTACAGCGGCTCAAGCGGCAGCTACAGGCTGCTGGTCACCGTGTGTTGGTAGTAGCGCCGCGCCTGGCGGGTCAGCCAGAGCATGAAGACGACGTGGTGCGGGTGGCAGCAGTTCAGCACTTCAATGGCAGCGATTTTTCCTTGCCGGTGCCGATTGCCGGGCAGCTGTTTGAGGCTATCGAGGCATTCGAGCCTGATATTGTCCACTCTCATCACCCCTTTCTGCTGGGCGACACCGCAGCTAGGGCAGCAGAAACGTACGGTCTGCCACTGGTGTTTACTCATCACACCCTTTATGAGCATTACACCCACTATGTGCCGGGGGATTCGCCGCGCATGCAGCGTTTTGCGATTGCGCTGGCAACACAATATACCTGGCTGTGTGATCGGGTCATTGCTCCCAGCGAGAGTATTCGGCAGTTGCTAGTTCAGCGTGAGGCCAACCCGGAAATAGAAGTCGTGCCCAGCGGCGTGGACACCGCCCGTTTTGCTCGGGGCGATGGCCAGGCAGTGCGCGGGGAGTTCGCTATTGCCGACGAGGCCTGTGTGTTTGGCCACACGGGGCGACTGGCGCGGGAAAAAAATCTGCCGTTTTTAACTGAAGCTGTATGCACTGCGCTGGTTGAGCAGCCCCAGGCACATTTTCTGGTGGTCGGTGATGGCTTTGCCGTCGACGAGATGCGGCGTATTGCACAGGCCCACGCGGTCGAGAAACGCGTGCATTTCACCGGCGAGTTGCATGGCCAGACGCTGATCGATGCCTATCACGCCATGGATGTTTTCGCTTTTGCCTCACATAGCGAAACTCAGGGAATGGTTATTGTCGAAGCGATGGCTGCTGGTCTGCCTGTTGTTGCCATACGCGCTCCTGGGGTAACAGAGGTCCTCCATGATGGCCGCAATGGCAGGCTGCTGGAAGATGACGATGTTGAAGAAATGGCCGCGGTCCTGCTGAGGTTATGTAAGCCGGTTTGTCGTGAACCAATGAGTCAGTGGGCACGCTGTATGGCAGTTGACTATGACGAGCAGCGCTGCGCTGAACGTTGCCTGACGCTGTATCGCGGCGTGATTGCCCAGGGCGGCCCTTTTACTCACGCCGACGATGGTGGCTGGGACAGGGTGCGTAGCCGGCTGGAGGCTGAGTGGCAAATGTTGCGTTATCGCGGGCGTCTGTTGCGCCAGCTGGTGCAGGAGGAGTGGCAGCAGGAACGCCCGGACTGGTGGCCGGGTGCGTCGCGGGATGACGCTGATCGTCCACCCCAGGAGTAGCATTCAATTTTTGCGGTGAACGGCCCAGCGTTTGAGAAACCACAGCATCGCCATACCGGCTGCCAGCCCGAGGGTTGCTAGCACAATCTCCCGATGGCTTTGTGCCGTAGCCAGCTCGCCCAGCTGGCTGCCTAGCAGCGTCACCGCGGCAAGCCCCGGCGCGATGCCAAGCGTTGAGCCAATCATGTAGTCGCGAAAACGCAGGCGGAAAGCCCCGGCCATCATGTTTGTCAGCGTGAACGGAGCCAGTGGCAGCAGGTTGATGATCACCATGGTGCGGATGCCGCGTCCGGATAGGTAGCGTGCCAGCTCGCGTAGCCGTTGACCGCCGTGATGCATCAGCGCCTCACGGCCGATCAGGTGGCCCACCCACCAGTTAAGTACTGAGGCGCTCAGTGTACCAGCCAGCGCATAGCCAAACCCCCACCAGGGGCCGAACAGCAGGCCGGTCAGCGCGACCATCAGGCTTAGCGGAAACATTACCAGCGATGCCGCCGCATACAGGCCCATGACGACCAGCACCGCCCAGGGGCTGTCCGTCCAGCCCAGCGAGTGATGAGCCAGTGCCAGCAGATTTTCCACGTTCATGAGATCCTGCATGGCCAGCCACTGCCACAATAGCCCGAGGCCAAGCAGAAGGGTAAGGACGACGAGTATCAGTCCGAAAGGGCGAAACATGGACGTCCCAAGCTACCTGTATCGTTGAATGAAGCTGCTTTCTGTTCAAGCGCGGATAGCTGCTCAGCCACTGGCTTGCGCTGGAGCGGCTGGGCCATGGTTGAAGCGAGCAAGCGGATCTTGGCGAAAGTAACGCTTGAGCAGGTCGTACAGCTCTGGGTAGGCTGCATCCAGCTGCTCGGGTGCGCTGAAAAAGATCTCGCAGGTGACGGCAAAGCACTCGCCCGGCAGGCTGGCGGCGTAGGCGTCGATGGGTGGTGTCTCGCCCCGGGCAATGTGACTCTGAAGGTCATCCCACACGGCGGTGTATACCCGGTGCCATTCCTTCGGGCTCATGTCGTTAGACAGCGGTGGGTAGCCGTCGGCATTGACTGAATTGCGCATATCTATCTTGTGAGCGAACTCATGAATGAGCACGTTAAATCCATTGCGGCTACCGCTGGCTACCACGTCTGGCCAGGAGGCGACTACCGGCCCCTGGTAGGATGTTTCACCGGCGCGCCGATGCTCGTAGTCATGGGTGACGCCGAAAGCATCGGTCTGTTTGACCTGACGTTTAAAAGCCCCTGGCAGAACCTGCAGCTCGTGCACATTAGACTGCATATCGCGGTGGTCAGTGTCATTCCAGCCCAACGTGAGTAGGCAGATCTGTGCGGCAATGGCCAGGCGCTGGTCAGCGCCTAGCTCAATATTGTCTGCCAGGTCTGGGTGTAGGCTCAGGTGCTTGTCGTGCATGAAGCGCCAGGCACGCTGGCCCAGGCGCTGTGCATCTGGCTCATCGAGTCCCGTCAGTATCGGGAGGCGTGCCATGGCGCGCTGCCAGTCCTGCTCGGGAAACGGGTGGCGCGTTAGAAAAAGCCACTGACGTAAGCGTCTTATAAACCCGAACATGGCTTAGCTGTCCTCGGTGTCACGAGCGCCTGACTTCCATGACCAGTCGCGCAGGCGCAGATCAAATAGGTCTTTGCGACGGTCCTTTAGGTTGGTTACTGAGCCTTCGTTGCGCACCATGGTGAGGCGCGTCAGGTCCAGGTCTGAGAACATGATCATCTCGGTGTTGGGGGTGGTTTCCGAGAGTACCGCGTCGTGGGGAAAGGCGAAATCGGAAGGCGAAAATACCGATGACTGGGCGTATTGGATATCCAGGTTTTCGATGGATGGTACGTTGCCGACGCTGCCGCACAGCACCACGTAGCACTCGTTTTCAATGGCCCGGGCCTGGGCGCAGTGGCGTACGCGTAGATAACCGTTCTTGGTGTCTGTCCAGAAAGGCACGAACAAGATATCCATGTCCTGCTCGGCAAGCAGGCGGGACAGTTCGGGAAACTCCACGTCGTAACATATCTGGATGCCGACCCGACCGGCATCGGTATCAAAGACCTGCAGGTCGTCACCACCCTCGACCACCCAGTCGCGCCGCTCCTGGGGGGTGATGTGTAGCTTCGATTGCGCATCGATGGAGCCGTCACGGTGGCACAGGTAGGATACGTTATACAGACGGTCGTCTTCTCTTACTTCGACCATGGAACCAGCCACGATGTTGATGTTGTATGACACGGCCATGCGTGACAGTTCGGTCTTGAACCGTTCGGTGAAGCTGGCCAGAAAACGGATGGCGGCGTGCTGATCCTGCTGGGCGGCACGGTCCTGCAGGCCCATCAGCGGTGCGTTGAACAGCTCCGGAAATACGGCAAAGTCGCTTTTGTAGTCGGACAGGGCATCGACGAAGTACTCGATTTGCTGCAGTACCGCTTCTACCGAATCGAATTCGCGCATCTGCCACTGTACTGCGCCGACTCGTACCTGGGTTTTGCGTGATTCCAGCACCAGGTCTGCCGGTTCGTACAGGAAGTTGTTCCACTCCAGCAGGGTGGCATAGCCCTGGGATTTATCGTCTTCAGGCAGATAGTTGCGCAGTAGGCGCTTGACCTGGAAGTCGTTGGCCAACTGGAAGGACAGGATCGGGTCGTAAATTTCCTTGCGAGTGACCTCGTCGATGAATTGTGTGGGCGACATACTGTCTGCGTAAGCATGGTATTCGGGGATTCGCCCCCCAGCCAGAATGGCACGCAGGTTGAGGCTACGACACAGCTCCTTGCGTGCATCGTACAGACGCCGTCCCAACCGATAACCCCGATAGGAAGGATGGATCAGCACATCTAGTCCATACATGGCGTCGCCATCCGGGCTGTCAAGAATTACCTCACGCGTACCGATCAGGTCGTTGTAGCGGTGCGGGTTGGTAAACTCGTCATAGGACACCCGGACAGTCAGAGCGATGCCAACCAGCCTGTTGTCATCCTCAATGGCAATCTGGCCATCGGGGAAGGAGTCAATTAGGGTGTCCATGGTGTGTTTTGACCAGGCGCCGCCAATATCGTCGTAAACGGCGTCCATCAGCGTTTCGAGCTGTGGGTAGTCGTCGCTGGTCAGGTTGCGCAGCGTCAGCTGCAGGTCATCGAGGGCCATGGCAAAAAATTCCGGGGTAGTGCGAGTGTATGAGGGCGGTAGTCTAGCATCTGAGCTGACCTGATCGTCAGTGAGGCTGTGGGCAAGCCTGCAGCGCTAACGCAGCTGGCTGTCCTTGCTGCCGCGGCGGTTGAAGCCGCGTTGAACCTGTTGTTTATCGCGCTCGGCCTGGCACGCCAGGCACAGCTGTACACCAGGAACTGCCTGACGGCGGGCTTCCGGAATCGGCTCGTCGCACTCGCTGCAAAAGGCTGCGCTTTCGCCGTGAGGTAGCGCGCTGCGTGCCCGCTCAAGCTCGTCGCTGATACTGTCGTCAATTTGTTGCTGGACGTCGCCGTCTTTTGACCATCCTCCAGCCATATCAACACCTCGCCATAACGTCATATTTGCATCATGTCGGCTGATTTTGTGATCCAGCCTATGGTCAAGCATTTACCAGCACGACTCGGCTTGTCAAAACAGGGCTGCCACAAGAGCAGGCCAGTGAGCTGACTCAGCCGGTAATTTTCGACATGGGCAGCTTGAAACGGGGTGCTCTGATGAGCTGGCCTGATCGGTTAGTACGAACGGATAGGAAAAAGCCGCTTCTGGCTGGTGCAGAAGCGGCTGGCTATGATGGGATTGAAAACTGCCGTTGTTGTGTCGTCAACGCATGGCGGCAATACTGGCTCTGGCGACCTGGGCATCCTGGTCGGCCTTGACGCCGGAAACGCCAACGCCACCGATCACCTGACCTTCAATGACGACAGGTACTCCACCTTCCAGCAGGCCTTGCAGCGGCGCCGACAAAAATGCGCTGCGGCCGCCGTTGATCATTTCTTCAAAGAACTGGGTTTCCTTGTGGCTGAAAGCGGCGGTGCGAGCTTTCTGTGCGCTGATCATGGCGGTCATGGGCGCGGCACCGTCCAGTCGGCGTAAACCAATCAGTTCACCGCTGTCGTCAACCACCGAGACAGTGATGTTCCAGCCGTTATCAAGCGCTTCCTGTTGGGCGGCATTCAGTATGGCGTTGACCTCCTTGAGGCCAAGAATGGACTTCTGTTGCACGGGATTCTCCTTTTTATAATGAATTATTGAGAGAGGATGCTGGTGTTGCTAGGGACAAGTCACAAGCCGTCGAGCTTACTGCCAGGCAGCCAAGCTGACAACAAGAGTCATCCCCTGCTGCAAGTGGCGGGCCGGATCAGTCCGGCTGTTGTAGCGCTATTGTTGTATGGCTGCTGTCACAAGAGGAGGCAGGACCAAAGGCGTAGGAAAAAACTGGCATAAAATGTTGCGCCGCACAAAAATAGTGCCTATGCTGCATAGCAACATGGATGGTTACCGGATCAGGAACGGTTTCCGTTAGCACTAAAGTGGGGCAGGCCGATTGGTAGTGACGCCCGCCCAAGTCATCATACGATGCGAGGAGTTACCCAATGTCTAAAGATATTACCAACAAGTTTACCGAGCAGTTTGAAGAAATGATGGTTTCACCGCTGCGCGGTATCGGTGCGATGAACCTTGAGTTCACTGAGAAGATGGTTAATGCCCAGCTTGACTCAGCTCGCGCCATGGCCGACCTGGGCCTGGCCCAGGCACGTGTCTGGTTGGAAGTGAAAGATGCTGATGGCTTCAAGAAAGCAGTCGAGAGCCAGCAGAAAGCAGCCCAAGATGCCGGCGAGCGTCTCAAGAAAGATTCTGAAGCGCTGATGAGTCTGAGCCAGGACTACCTGCAGCAGGGTCAGAAGATGACTGAAGAACAGGGCAAGAAAGTACAGAAAGCCGCTGATGAGCAGGTCAAGTCTGCCGGTAAACGCTGATTGTTTAGTAGGTTGATGCAGTACTGGTAAATGGTTTTGGCAAGTGAATAGGCCTACGGGCCTTTTGAGGCCACCGCTCAGCGGTGGCCTTTTTTTGTTGTGTAACGCCTTCTGTGACGAAATTAATGCTGGGAGGGTCGGTGCTCTAGCTTTTTGTATCATTCTAAAGTCGATGATATAACAATGGAAATTAATTCCAGTATACAGTTTTAGCGTGTATTGTGGACATCAAGGCTGCAATACTACCCTGAAGCAAACGCGTGTTGCTGTCTTCTACGCGTCGTGGGCGCGAATCTCAAACAATTACAGAAAGCGGAGATTCTCTGATGACCATTGGCAAAGAAATGTCAAAAAAGGCTGCTCTTGCTACCTGTGTGGCGTGTACCACGCTGCTTTCCGGCAATCTGCAGGCTGCCACCTTCAGTGATACCCATATTGGCTATCGATACGGTACGCAGTTTGCTGAGCCCAATAACCCCAAGGATGTCACCAAGAACATACTCAGCCTGGGCCACGTCAGCGGTTATTCGCTGGGGCAGAATTTCTTTAACTTGGATGTTCTGCAGTCTGACCGTGCTGACCCATCAAGCGGCAGCGGTGACAACGGAGCGACGGAGGCGTATCTCACTTACCGCCATCAGTTCCACTATGGAAAGATATTTGGAGAGCCGCTGGCATTCGGGCCGGTGAAGGACATGGCACTGAGTGCTGGCTTTGATCTCAACACCAAGAACACCACCTTTGCTCCGCGCAAGCGCCAGCTGGTTATCGGCCCTACCTTCAAGTTTGACGTGCCAAGGGGCTTTGTTGACCTCAGTCTGTTCTATTCACGGGAATGGAACCACTGTGGACTGCCGCCCTGCGGTGCGCCGGGCAACAAAAATGACATCCTTTTTGATCCTTACTACCAGATCAACCTAGCCTGGGGCCTCCCGTTTGATGTCGGCGCTTTGCCCATGACGTTCAAAGGCTTCTACAACTATAACGGCAAGAAGGGCGATGATTACTTCGGTGTTGCCACCAAGCCTGAGCAGTTGATGCGCACCGCGCTGCTGGTCGACGTAGGTAAGCTCGCTTGGGGCGATGACAACACCCTGTGGGGTGGCGTTGGCTATGAATACTGGCGCAACAAGTTCGGGAACCACGGCAAGCCGGGTGTGGATACCGATGCGCTGACGTTCAACTTGGAATGGCACTTCTGATTGGCTGGCAAGGTTGCTGCTTCGCTAGTTAGTGGCAGCGACCTGAGGTGTTGCTAAGACTGAATTCTCAGGCCAGCTTATCTCCGGCTGTTTTACCTCTAATAACAACAGGCACTGTATACAACTTTGTGATGAATTGATGACAGTTTGTTGGTTATCAGTAAGCATTTGCTGTATTCAGTAGTGACTGACAACGAACCCTGGATAGCCCCATGCAGACAAACGTCAAGAATACTTCTCTGTTCGACTTTCATGGTAAGCCGTCTTTTCTGAAGGCGTTGCCTCTTTCCCTGCAACACGTGTTGGCAATGATTGCAGGGGTTATCACACCGCCCATCATCATTGCTGGGGTGGTGGGGAGTACACCACAGGAAAAACTGCTGCTGATCCAGATTGCTGTACTGGCGTCTGGTGTCTGCACGCTTTTTCATCTGTACGGCGTCTGGAAATTCGGCGCACGCCTGCCTGCCATCTTCGGTGTGGGCTTCGCCTATGTGCCGACCCTGATTGCGGTAGGTGCCCAGTACGGTATCGGCGGCATTCTTGGCGCGCAGCTGATCGGCGGCATCACCATGATGGTGGTTGGTTACTTTATACAGTACATTCGCCACCTCTTTCCGCCGGTTGTTGCGGGCACTGTGGTGCTGGTCATCGGCTTGTCGCTCTATGATATTGCCGTTAGGTACATGGCGGGCAGCGGCAACGTGAACGCACCAAACTTTGGCGATCCAATGAACTGGATGGTCGGCCTGGTGACGCTGCTGACGGTGCTACTTGCCTCTCAGTTTGGTAAAGGCGTGGTAAAGCTGGCGGCGATTATCGTCGGTATTCTGGTGGGCTATGCGTTGGCGCTGGTGTTGGGCATGGTGAACTTCGACCCGATTCTCAATGCGAAGTGGGTGGCCATTCCGGAACTCATGCCGTTTGAGCTTGAGTTTCACACCGGCGCTATCATCTCAATGGTGGTGATCTGCGTTATCAACTCGGTTCAGACTATCGGCGACCTGTCGGCCACCAGCGTAGGCGGCATGAACCGTGAGCTCAAGACATCAGAGCTGACTGGTGGTCTGTTGGGTAACGGCCTGACCACAGCGCTCAGCTCGTTCTTCGGCGCGCTGCCGACCTCTACTTTTAGTCAGAACGTTGGCATTGTCGCCATGACCAAGGTGATCAGCCGCTATGTGCTGGCAATTGCTGGGGTGTTCATGGTGTTTGCTGGCCTGAGCCCCAAATTTGGTGCGGTGATGACTACCATTCCTTACCCGGTGCTGGGTGGTGCCACTATCACTGTATTCGGCATGATTACCATGACCGGCATCCAGCTGTTGATTAAAGATGAACTGTCGGCACGTAACATGACCATCGTCGGCCTGTCGCTGGCGCTGAGCATGGGTATCGCACAGGTACCCGCAGCCATTGAGCAACTTCCTGACGGACTGATCAGCGTCATCGGCGGTGCTCCTATCGTTGTTGCTGCCATCACGGCCTTTGTGCTCAACATCGTCCTGCCTAAGCACAGCCTGGCCGATGAGCAGAAGGAGCGTGAAGAAATTGCCAGGGCGGATGCCGAAGCCAGTGCCAAGCACCATGAGCAGACATCTGGTAACGCTGAGTGATTACGCATGTGCGGTCACGTCTGAGCAAGCAAATGATGCCGCGCTGAAAACAACAGCTAAAAATACGCCCCGGCCATTCAAGGCTGGGGCGTATTTGTGTGCCGCTGAGTATCCGAGGAGGATCAGCTCTCGCTGGCAGCACGGGCTTCCAGGCGGAACAGGGCAATACGGTTGATCTGCTCGATCACGGTGTGGCGCTCCTGAACCGGGTCGTTTTTCAGGCGTGTTTCGAACGCCTCAAGAATGATGTGCCGGTTACTGCCTTTTACCGCCATTACAAAAGGGAAGTCGAAACGCTCTTTATAGGCATTGTTGAGGTGCTCAAAGCGTGCCATTTCTTCTGGTGTGCACTCGTCAAGGCCTGCGCCGGCCTGCTCGCGGGTCGAGTCGTCAGTGAGGTCGCCGGCAATCGCTGCTTTGCCGGCGAGGTCCGGGTGAGCACGAACCACTTCAAGTTGGCGTTCCGGTGAGGCGCTGGAAAGAACGTCGCCCATCAGCTGAGCCAGTTCAGCCGGCTGGTCGTGTTTTTCCTCCAAGCCACGCTCCCACGCCAGTTCGGCTACCCAGGGCGAATGCTCATAGATTTCACCAAAGTTGGCGACGAAGGTGGCCTTGTCCATCTGGCTGGGGCGAGGTGTCAGGATACTGGTTGTCATTATGCTGCTCCATGCTGGGAATCAGGTGTACGACTAACTGTATACATAAAATGATTTGAAATGTACTCCGAAACAGATAAAAATGTATTCATGGGTGGAGGTGGGTCTCATGACAAGCTATGCTTGCTTTGTGAATACTCCACCAACCAACACCAATGTCGAAACAAACATAATAAGGAGAGTATACATGGGACGCTTGACTACCCACGTACTTGATACCGCTCTTGGATGCCCAGGTGAGGGAATCCGTATTGAACTGTATCGCGTGAAAGATGAAAGTCGCCAGAAGCTTGCTGAGGTTGTCACCAATAGCGACGGGCGCTGTGACTCACCGATTCTGGAAGGTAGTGACTTCACAGTCGGCGAGTATGAGTTGGTGTTTCATGCCGGAGACTACTTGCGGGCTAATGGTTTCAAGGCTGATGAGCCGCGCTTTCTTGATGTGATCCCGCTGCGCTTTGGCGTGTCTGATGCTGGTGAGCACTATCATGTGCCGCTGTTGGTGTCGCCTTACAGTTATTCAACCTACCGCGGTAGCTGATTGAGCTGATGTCGCGACTAAGTAACGGCATGTCAGTCAGCTCATGCAGAGACTGAAGCAGAGCTGACTACTTACAAACAACAAGAGACCTGACCCATGCAAGCCTACCTGCTGGAATTTGCCAACCTCCTGTTGAGGTGGTTGCACGTGATCGCGGCTATCGCCTGGATTGGCGAGTCAATCTACTTCGTCATGCTGGATAACGGTCTTCGGCCCCCCAAAGCCGAAGAAGACAAGAAAAAAGGTGTTTTCGGAGAAATGTGGGCTGTTCATGGCGGTGGTTTTTACCACAATCAGAAATACGCCAGTGCACCTGAAAAACTGCCGGATGACCTTCATTGGTCGTTCTGGAAAGCCTACACCACCTGGTTATCAGGTTTCGGTCTGTTCCTGCTGCTGTATGTATCCAATTCGGGTATCTACCTGGTGAATCCTGGCAGTGACTGGGCCTGGGTGGCTGGCCTTACCTCTTGGCAAGCAAGTCTGGTGGCGTTGGCGTTTCTTGCGGCAGGCTGGGTTGTGTACAACGAGCTGTGTAAGCGTATCAGCCCCAACATGGAGCGTGACGGTATCCTGAGTATTGCTGTTGCCGTCATGATGGTGGTTTTTGCCTATCTCAGCACCCACATTTTCCCGGGACGTGCTGCCTTCCTGCTGACCGGTGCTGTCATGGCAACGGCCATGTCTGCCAACGTGTTCTTCTGGATTATTCCGGGTCAGCGCCGCATGGTGAAAGCCATGAAGGCGGGTGACAAGCCCAATCCGATCGACGGCAAACGCGGCAAGCAGCGCTCTGTTCACAACACCTACTTCACGCTGCCGGTCGTGCTGCTGATGCTCAGCACCCACTACTCGTTCATCTTCTCCCATGAGCTGTCCTGGGTGCTGATGGTGCTGTTCATCTTTGCTGGTGCCCTGATCCGTCAGTTCTTCGTGCTGATGCATGCCGGTTACATCAGGCCTGCCTATCCGGCCGCTGGTGTGGCATTGATTCTGGTGGCGGTCTGGATGGGTGCGCCCAGCAAGACGGCGCCTGAAGACACGGCGGCACTGGGCGGTGCAGGCGAGACTGCTGAAGTGGCTGGTGCGCCGGCTCTCAGTGCCAATGAAGGGATTATTCAAGAGCGCTGTGCCAGCTGCCATGCAGAAAAGCCGACACATGCAGCCTTTGCGGCTGCACCAGCGGGAATCGTCTTGGACAGCCACGAATCCATACAGCGCCAGATTCCCCAGATCAAGGATGTTGTGGGCAGTGGTTATATGCCGTTGGGTAACATTACCCAGATGACGGAGGAAGAGCGTAAAAGCATCGCGCAGTGGTAAATGTAACGTTAAGCTGATTTTTCAAGTATATCGCCCACCTTTTGGTGGGCGAATATCGTATATCTCCTCGCAATACGTATACAATAATCGTAATACAAGGTTTCAGGAGGCGACAGAATAATGAATCAGCGTCAGGTCGTGACCGAACGCAAGTCCCGCGCAGGCAGTGGCATGGGCAAAGATGGCGACGGCGCCAAGCGCCATGAGGCGATCTATCTCTCGATCAGCGACGCCATCATTGAACATCGCCTCAAGCCGGGTGCACGGCTGCGTGAAGATGCGCTGGCCGACGTGTTTGGGGTTAGCCGAACCGGCATCCGCAAGATTCTCCAGCGCCTGGCGTTAGAGCAGCTGGTCACATTGACACCGAGGCGAGGCGCCAGTGTGACCCGGCCCACCGCTGATGAGGCGCGGGATGTGTTCGAAGCCCGTCAGATGATTGAGTGCGGTTTGATGCTTAACGTTGCCCGGCGGGCGAGCAGAGATGACATCAAGGTGCTGCGTGATATTGCCCAGCGTGAGCGCGAAGCACTGCGCAGCGGAGAACGAAGCGCTGCCATCAAGCTGTCAGCCGAGTTCCATGGACGTTTGGCGAGTATCTCAGGAAATGCGGTGCTGAGTAATTTTGTCGAAGGGTTGTGCTCGCGCTCCTCCCTGATTCTGGCGGTATACGGCAATGCCGGCCACCTTGGTTGTGAGTCTCACGATCATGATGACCTAATTGGCCTGCTCGAGAACCGGGAGGGCGATAAGGCACAGATATTTATGGGAAACCATTTGAAGGCGATAGAGGCCTCACTATCGATTCGCGAAGATGAGGATGAGTTGCCGGACCTGTATCAGGTTTTTGCAGGCTAACGCTCGGGATGGCTTAATCGTGTTTGGGCTGTTGAAACGGGCCGGTAAGTAAATAGAACAACACCTCGTGTCGAATGACACGAGGTGTTGTTCGTTACGTTTCCAGAAAAAACCGCTCATTACAGCTGCCGTTAGGCTTAGTTGCTAAAGCGTTGGCAGGGTGCCCAGTGGCGCATCAGCAGCAGATAGACCAGGCCCGCGGGTATCAGACTTGCATACCAGGAGATCTGTGAGAACGATAGCGCGGCTGCTATGCCAATAACGGTTGCGATTAATGCGGCTGGATTGAAGCCACGATAGGGGCCGTTTTCATCATATAGCTGCTCCAGATTTAGGGTGCGGCGACGAATGAGAAAGTAATCAACCACCATTACTGCAAAGATTGGGCCCAAGAACGCTGAATAGGTCTGTACGAACAGCTGCAAACCGGCGGCGGACTCATCCTTGACTAGCTCCCACGGGAAGGTGGCAAAGGGCAGCAGGCAGACAATAGTGACCGACTTGCGGAAGCTCAGCTTAAACACATCCATCAACACATAGGTAGGTGGTACCACGTTATTTAATACGTTGGTGGTGACCTGAGCGAAAGCAATGAACAGCAGCGTGGTCATCAGCAGTGGTGTATTGTCCACGGCATTGGCAAATACCTTGATCGGATCGGCTACGCCAGTGGCCTCGGAAACCATGTAGCCGATCAGGCCCATGAACAAGGTGCAGGGCAGGATTGACATCGCGTAGATTGTCGTCAGAAGCCCCGGGCCAGTGCCTTTCTTGAGCTCGCGGCCATAGTCGCTGACGTTGAGGATCATCGTCGAATAAATTCCCAGGAACAGCATGGTGGCGCCCCAGAACGGCACCCCCCAGGAGCCTTCCATGGTGAACAGGTTAGTCGAGAGCACGTCGCCGTAACGCTGGACAGTGCTGTAAAACATATAGACCAGCGATAGCAGGATGAAGCCGCTACCGAAGTTTTCCAGCCATTTAATGCCCTGGAAGCCGAAGTATGACAGCGCGAGTTGCAAGAGTTGGAAGCCAATGAAAAATGCCACCAAATTGTCGTAACCAAATAGCGTTTCCGACACCATATTGAGCGCCCCAGCACCGATCCAGCTTTGAAAGCCAAACCACACAATAGCGGGGAGTGCGCGCACCAGCCCTGGTATCCGCGAGCCGCTGAAGCCGAAGGCGCTGCGCGCCTGTACCATGAACGGGATGCCGTATTTGTAGCCAGCCGCACCGTTCAGCGACAGTGCAATACCGATCACAAAACAGCCAATGGCGATTGCGACTGTGGCTTGGAGCAGGTTCAGGGTGCCTACGACGCTGGACCCCATGGTAAATGTGCCAATGGAAACACAGCCGCCAAACCAGGCCAACAGGTAGGAAAAGCGTCCCATGATACGGGTTTCTTGGGGAGCCAGGGATTCATCCCCGGCACTCTTGGTGGCTGGCGCCTGCTGATGCTGACCAGTATTGCTGGCCTCGGTGGGGTTTGAGGTTGGTGTGGTCATAGTGGCCTCTTGAGTTTGTGGTTGTTATGGCTGATCAAGGAACGTCACAACGCCGTTTGACGTCAGCGGCGGTCCAGATCGAGACCTGAGAGGTGGGAAAAGTTACCGGTGAAAGTTTTGGGGCGAGGGTAGGCCAGATCGCCCACTTTGCTGGTTTTTAGCCCCAGTCCGGCCAGTGCCTCGGCCAGTTTTACGGCGGCGGTGACTCCTTCGACGACGGGCAGGCCGACTTCATAGCTGATGGTTTCAGTCAGATCCGCCATTCCGCCACAGCCCAACACGATGGCGCCGATGCCGTCTTCGTCGCGGGCGAGACGGCACTCCGCGATGATCTTTTCAAGTGCACGGTCGCTGTCTTCCTCAAGGTCCAGCACCGGAATTTCGGCGGCACGTACTCGGCGGCAGTGATGGCGAAAGCCATACTGTTCGAGCAGGTGTTCAGCAATGATGCCGGTGCGAGAGAGGGTCGTGACCACCGAAAAACGTGTGGCGATCAGCGTTGCCATGTGGAAGGCCGCTTCAGCGATGCCGATCACTGGTGCGCTGGTGGCTTCGCGTGCTGCTAGCAGCCCCGGGTCACCGAAGCAGGCGATAACGTAGGCGTCTATTTGCGTTTCTCGATCCAGTCGCAGGATCTCTTCGACGACGCCGACGGCACTGATGGCTTCATCGAAGTGTCCTTCGATGGAAATCGGGCCGCTCGTCGGGTTCGAGGCGCTGATCTGGGTACCAGTAGCGGCAATCGCTTTGCCGGCTTCGCCAATGGTGTCGGTCATACTTTGGGTGGTGTTGGGATTGACCAGGTGAATGCGCATGGGTGATTGCTCTTGTGAACTAAGTGGTTATGCTTTGTACACAAGTTAATTGCTTCACGAAGCTGCTGCAACCTAGGAAGTACTGATCCAGGCGGCTTACCTCTGTAAAATAAAATAATTAATCATGGGTTGGCTGCCTGAAGGGCGGGTATTATTGCTTTTTCTGAAGTGCTGTTACGTGTTTTATCTCACGATATTGTATCGATTTTGATGTTTTCTTTGTATACAATTATGGTGTGTTTCCCAGGTGTTCACCCTGAAGGAGCCTTTGATAGCTAATACAGTTTTGCCCGGATTGGTTCGAGTCATTGGGAGTCATCGGGTGTTTTAGAGTGCGCTGGCGAATACCTCTGATAAATCGTCTGCTGGGAGAGTTTTTAAAAAAACCTGCTGATTGTGCTTTAGAAGATTCTGGAGACTCAGGGGCGCTTGATGAAACGCTGGATACACTCTATTTTGTCTTTGTATACATAGGCGGAGAGATGATAGGTACAGTCAACCACAAAAAAAGGGTGTTGTTCTTTAGTCGTATGACGCCGATTTGACACCACGTGGTTTGCTGCCTCTTGCGCCTTACCCAAAAAATATCGCTGGACCCGGCAAGCCGGGATCATCACGGCAATCCGTTCAGGAGTTCATTATGAGTGCATCACCCACTTCTCATTATCCCCGCGACCTGATTGGTTACGGACCTACGCCGCCGCATGCCAACTGGCCCGGCAAGGCCAAAATTGCTGTTCAGTTCGTGCTCAACTATGAAGAAGGCGGTGAGAACTGCGTATTGCATGGCGATGCAGGGTCTGAGCAGTTCCTTTCTGAGATCATTGGCGCAGACAGCTATCCGGATCGGCATCTGAGCCTGGAGTCTATCTACGAGTATGGTTCCCGAGCCGGCGTGTGGCGAATCCTACGCGAGTTCGAGCGTCGTGGTTTGCCGTTGACCGTGTTTGGCGTGGCCATGGCGCTCGAGCGCAACCCCGAAGTGGCCCAGGCATTCAAGGAGCTGGGCCACGAGATCGCCTGTCACGGCTATCGCTGGATCCACTATCAAAACGTGCCCGAGGCGGTCGAACGTGAGCACATGCGCAAGGGTATCGAAATCTTTGAGCGGCTCTACGGCGAGCGTCCGCAAGGCTGGTATACCGGCCGGGACAGTCCCAACACGCGCCGGTTGGTGCTGGACGAGGGGGGCTTCCTCTACGACAGCGACAACTATGGCGATGATCTGCCATTCTGGACCCAGGAAGCCGACAGTTCAGGCAAGCAGCACTCGCATCTGATTGTGCCTTATACCCTGGACAGCAACGACATGCGCTTTGCTGCTCCGCAAGGGTTCAATACCGCCGATCACTTCTTCACCTACTTGCGTGATGCCTTCGATGTGCTCTACGCCGAGGGTGAGGAGTCGCCCAAGATGCTCTCGGTCGGCATGCACTGCCGCCTGTTGGGTCGTCCAGGCCGGTTTCGGGGGCTGCAGCGTTTTCTCGATCATATCGAAGCGCATGATCGGGTGTGGATCACGCGCCGTGTCGATATCGCGCGTCACTGGGCCGAGCACCACCCGGCACCCTGAGCTTTGATATATGAGCTCTGATACATGAGCTCTGAGTAATGAGCCAATGTCTCGGGCCTTTATCGTACGGATCGTGTTTTTTTGAGGAAAGATCATGCTGGAACTTATCGCACAGCCCCTTACCGCCGAGGCCTTTGCGCCTTTTGGCGATGTCATTGATTCGCGCACGTCGGATCACTTTCCGATCAATGCTGGGCGCACCCAGCGTCATCACGACCTGGCGCGGGTCGAGACGCTGGGTGATAACGCCCGCACCCTGGTTAGCATCTTTGTCAGTCAGCCAGTGGAGGTGCCGCTGGTGCTGCCCCTGCTTGAGCGTCATCCGCTGGGCAGTCAGGCCTTTGTGCCGATGCATGAAGAGCGCTTCATTGTGGTGGTGGCGCCGCCCGGCGAAAGCATCGACCCTGACAGCGTGCGGGCTTTCGTGACCGATGGCCGTCAGGGCGTCAACTATCGCCCTGGCACCTGGCATGCCATCCAGTCGGTGCTGGAGCGCGAAGGCGAGTTTTTGGTGGTGGATCGCGGCGGTGACGGCAACAACTGCGAAGAATATCCCATTGATATCCGCGTGACCTTGGCTTGAGACGTCGTTGCGATATCGCATTGCCGCGAACGATTTATAGTGAATGGTTGATAGAAAACAACAGCGAACAAGAGGACATGTCATGACAAAGCATACTTACTACTCCCCTAAGGGCGGTCATCCGGGCCAGAAGGTCATGACCACTGACCGGGCCATGTTTACCGAAGCCTTTGCGGTCATTCCGAAAGGTGTGTTCGGCGATATCGTCACCAGTAATCTGCCGCACTGGGAAAACACCCGCTTGTGGGTTCTGTCGCGCCCGCTGTCCGGATTCGCCGAGACATTTTCACAATACATCATGGAGGTGTCGCCGGGTGGCGGCAGTGATCGTCCCGAATCTGATCCCGGTGCCGAAGGCGTGCTGTTCGTGGTGGAAGGGGAAATGCAGTTGACCCTGGCGGGCAAGGCCCACCACATGACCGCCGGCGGTTACGCTTTCATCCCGCCCGGCAGTGACTGGACATTGCGCAACGTCTCTGATGCGCCGGTGCGTTTCCATTGGGTGCGCAAGGCGTATGAGTACGTCGATGGCATTGATGTGCCTGAGGCCTTCGTCACCAATGAGAACGACATCGAGCCGGCGGTGATGCCAGACTGCAACGAAGTGTGGAAGACGACGCGTTTTGTAGACCCCAACGATGTGCGCCACGACATGCACGTCAATATCGTGACTTTCCAGCCCGGCGGCGTGATTCCTTTCGACGAGACACACGTGATGGAGCACGGCCTCTACGTGCTGGAAGGTAAAGCGGTCTATCACCTCAACCAGCAGTGGGTCGAGGTCGAAGCGGGTGACTACATGTGGCTGCGCGCATTCTGCCCCCAGGCCTGTTACGCCGGAGGCCCCGGGCCGTTCCGCTACCTGCTGTATAAGGACGTCAACCGCCATATGGCGCTGCCTTACAGTAACAGGGGGCGCTGATTGGAATCAGGATTAGCCTTGGCTGCACTCTAGTTTTTTTGCAGTTTTTTCCTGTCCGACCGGCATGAGCCGGTCGGCTTTTTTTTGCGCCGTAATTATTTTGGAATGATTTTCCAAATTCGCTTGACGGTGGTGGGTGACTTGGTTATGTTTTGTTCATGGAATTGATTTCCACAAAAACAAAACACCACAAGAGGATCTCGACATGGCTCGCATGACCGCTGCCCAAGCCGCCGTACACGTGCTCAAGAAAGAAGGTATTGACGTTGCCTTTGGGGTGCCCGGTGCTGCTATTAATCCGTTCTATTCCGCAATGCGCAGTGTTGGTGGTGTGGATCATGTGCTGGCTCGCCACGTGGAAGGAGCCTCGCACATGGCTGAGGGTTATACCCGCACCGAGCCTGGTAACATCGGAGTCTGCATCGGCACCTCCGGTCCTGCCGGTACCGACATGATTACCGGCCTTTACTCGGCGTCTGCCGACTCCATTCCGATCCTGTGCATCACTGGCCAAGCGCCGGTTGCCAAGCTGCACAAGGAAGACTTTCAGGCAGTTGATATCCAGGCGATTGCCGGTCCTGTCACCAAGTGGGCGATTACCGTGCTTGAGCCTGCCCAGGTGCCGCGCGCTTTCCAGAAAGCCTTCCAGCTGATGCGCAGCTCGCGCCCCGGCCCCGTGTTGATTGACCTGCCCATTGACGTGCAGATGACCGAGATCGAGTTCGATCCGGATACCTATGAGCCGCTGCCGGCCTATAAGCCGAGCGCCAGCCGTGCGCAGATCGAAAAAGCCATGAACCTGCTTAACGAATCTGACAGACCGTTGTTGGTGGCTGGCGGTGGCATCATTAACGCTGATGCCAGCGACCTGCTTACCGAGTTTGCCGAGCTGACCGGGGTGCCGGTCATCCCGACGCTGATGGGCTGGGGCACCATTCCGGACGATCACAAGCTAATGGCGGGCATGGTCGGTTTGCAAACGTCGCACCGTTACGGCAATGCGACCATGATGGCATCCGACTTTGTCATGGGTATCGGTAACCGCTGGGCCAATCGTCATACCGGCGATGTGGATAGTTACACCCAAGGCCGAAAGTTCGTTCACGTTGACATCGAGCCGACCCAGATCGGGCGCATCTTCGGTCCAGATTACGGCATCGTTTCCGACGCCAAGGCGGCACTGGGGCTGTTTATTGACGTCGCTAAAGAGTGGAAGGCTGAAGGTAAGCTGAAAGACCGCAGCGCTTGGGCAGAGGAATGTCATGAGCGTAAGCGCAACACCACCATGCTGCGTAAGACCGACTTTAACGAAACGCCGATCAAGCCCCAGCGTGTTTACCAGGAAATGAACAAGGCGTTTGGCAAGGACACTCGCTACGTCACGGCCATCGGTCTGTCACAAATTGCCGGCGCCCAGTTCCTGCACGTTTACAAGCCGCGCCACTGGATCAACTGCGGCCAAGCCGGGCCGCTGGGCTGGACGATTTCAGCGGCCTTGGGTGTGCGTCGCGCTGACCCGACCACTGAAATTGTCGCGCTGTCCGGCGACTACGATTTCCAGTTCATGATCGAGGAGCTGGCGGTGGGTGCACAGTTCAACCTGCCGTATATTCATGTGGTGGTGAACAACTCTTACCTGGGACTGATCCGTCAGGCCCAGCGTGGCTTCGACATGGATTACCAGGTTCAGCTGGCGTTTGAAAACGTCAATTGCCCGGAAATCAACGGCTATGGTGTTGATCACGTGTCGGTTGTTGAAGGCCTAGGCTGTAAGGCCATCCGCGTGACCGACCCGAGTGAAATCGGTCCGGCACTGGAAAAAGCCAAGCAGCTGAAAGACGAGTTCAAAGTGCCGGTAGTGGTTGAGGTTATCCTTGAGCGGGTGACCAACATCTCCATGAGCGGAAAGGATCTGACCACCGTCAATGAGTTCGAGGCACTGGCTGAGAATGAGACAGATGCCCCGACCTCGATCGCGAGCCTGACCTGATCCGGTTCGCGACGCTGACCCAGTAAAGGTGGCACTCTGTGTTTTTGAAAGTCAGCGCTGATTGCCGCTGCAGAGTGTCGCCAGTATTCAAGTCACATTTATTACAACAGGAGAGTTGATATGCCGAAGTTTGCTGCCAACCTCAGTATGCTGTTCAACGAGGTCGATTTCCTTGACCGTTTTGAGGCGGCTGCGAAAGCCGGCTTTCAGGGCGTCGAGTATCTTTTTCCCTACGATTTTGAGGCTGCCGAGATCAAGCAGCGCCTCAACAACAATGGCCTGGAGCAGGTGCTGTTTAACCTGCCAGCAGGCGATTGGGGCGCCGGCGAGCGCGGTATTGGCTGTCATCCGGATCGCGTTGACGAGTTTCGTGCCGGTGTCGACAAGGCCATCGAGTATGCCAAGGTGTTGGGCAACTCGCAGGTCAACTGCCTGGCTGGCATCAAGCCGAAAGGTGTTAGCGATGATGAAGCACGCAAAACGTTGGTCGAAAACCTGCGCTTTGCCGCTGACAAGCTCAAAGCGGCAGGCATTCTGCTGATCGCTGAGCCGATCAATACCCGGGATATTCCAGGCTTCTTCCTAAATCGTACCGAGCAGGCGCTGGAGGTTTTTGATGACGTCGGCAGCGACAACCTCAAGCTGCAGTACGACATCTATCACATGCAGATTATGGAAGGTGATCTGGCGCCGACCATTGAAAAGCATCTGGGTCGCATTGCTCACGTGCAGCTGGCCGACACCCCGGGGCGTCACGAGCCGGGCACTGGCGAGATCAACTATCCCTTCTTGTTTGCCCACCTCGATGGGCTGGGCTACGACGGCTGGATTGGCTGTGAATACAAGCCGGCAGCCAGCACCGAGGAAGGTCTGGGTTGGCTCAAGCAAGCTCGTTAAGTGCGCAACTGCTGATGGGTTATTTACGAAACGTACGAATAATCACGAATAA
>NZ_JBQDJZ010000002.1:0-77639 GCF_052095765.1 Halomonas sp. | reverse complement strand
ATGTAACAGACGGCTGCCCACATTGCCGGCACCCACTACGCCAACACGGCGCTCGCCTAGCAGCCAACCATGGCGCTCAGCCAGTGTCAGCAGGCTGATTAGCACCTGATCGACCACCGCTTCGGCATTGCAGCCCGGCACGCTGGTAAAAGCGACACCGGCGGCCTCTAGCGCCGCCACATCAACATGATCTGTGCCGATGGTGCAGGTGCCGACAAAGCGCAGCCGTGACCGCTCAATCAGTTCCGCCGTCACCGGTGTGACTGAACGCACCACCAACGCATCTGCATCCCGGACGATACTGGCCGTGATCTCACGTCCCGGCACCCGAACCACCTCGCCCAGTGTGCCAAAGGTAGCATCGGCAGCCGGCACATTGGCATCTACCACAATACGCATGATCATGACCTCCGAAGAACGTGAAAAACGGACGTGAAAAACGGGCGTGATAAGCGAGCTTAACAACCGGACTTGCCCGCAGCCCACGAGCCCTTACAATAGCCGCTCATTGTCAGCTGTGCATCGTACAGCCATTCATCGCACAACCGTTGCTCGGATAACCACTTTTGGATGCCGGCAACGCGCCAGGGGCCAACAGTGCCATCAACGTCAGGAGCTGCCGTGATCGTCCGCTGGGAAACCGAGTATGACTATGTGCTGGTACATATTCACCAGGACATGTTTGGCGACTGGATCTTCAGCCGAGCCTGGGGGCAGATTGGCACCCAGTCCGGCGGGCTCAGGCATCAGCTGGCTGACGATCGGCAACTGGCCCAGACCTGGCTTGCCGACGAGGAAACCATTCAGGCGGCGCGGGGCTATCGTAAAGTGCTGGAAACCAACGATGACAGCCCTGAAGGCCGCGACGCCATGCACCAGCTATCGTTTCTCGACATCTCATCCTGAGCCCCGTCCTAAGGCTCAGCCAGCCTGCTTTATTTCAGGTAGCGTCGCCCTTGACGCAGGTGCGCGCCGCGCGGCTTCTCCGCCCCTGCGTCCTCTTCACAGACACCCTGGCTCACCTTCTGCCAGACGACAGCATCCAGCCAGCCGCGCTCAGCAAGCCACTCTGCCAACCGTGCAGGCTCAAAGCCACGATCCAATTCCTGGCCCTGCGTATCAACCAGCACCGGAATGCGCACAGCGTAATGCTGCATCAGTGCTTCATCGGTACTGATCTCAACGCGCTCCAGAGTGACTGGCTCGTTGGCCAACCGATCAAGCCAAGCCTCAAGGGCACTGCATAGATGACAGCCCAGGGTGGTGTAGAGTCGCAGATGCATCACTTGCTCTCGCGGTGAGAAATGACAAAGCAGTGGTGCAAGTCGGGTCGGCGCTGAAAGTCCGGATCAAAAGTGTCAGCAGAAATGTTGTCTACCGCAAACTCCTCAGCCAGGTCCGCATCCAGCACAAAACGGCGCTGGTTATTGGAAAATATCAAGGTACCGCCGGGGGCCAGCCTTGCCATGGCAAGGCGCACCAACCGTCCATGGTCGCGTTGCACATCAAGGGTGTTATCGGTCATCTTCTTGGAGTTAGAAAACGTCGGCGGATCCATAAAGATCACATCGAACTGGCTGGTGGCAGTTTCCAGCCAGCGGAAGCAGTCGTCACGCACCAGTCGATGACGCCTAGGGTCCAGGCCGTTCAGCGCAAAATTATCCTGCGCCCAGTCCAGGTAGGTGTTGGACATGTCAACACTGACGCTGTCACTGGCCCCGCTGGTTTCTGTGCCTTTTCCTGAACCCAAAGCCGCGTGCACTGTAGCCGTCGCGGTGTAGCAGAACAGGTTGAGAAAGCGTTTTCCTGCTGCCAGTTCAGCCAGCCGCCGGCGTACCGGACGATGGTCAAGAAACAGCCCGGTATCCAGGTAGTCGCGCAGGTTGACCCACAGGCGAGCTGGCCCTTCCTGCACTTCAAAGCGCTCACCGCGGCTGTCCTGGCGCTGATACTGGCCTCGCCCGCTCTGGCGCTCACGCCGCTTGATCACGATCTTGGCAGGGTCAACCTCCAGCGCATCCGGAATGACCGACAGCGCATCATGAAGGCGCCGCTGAGCCTGAGCTGCATTCACCGAGCGCGGCGCGGCATATTCCTGTACGTGAACATGATCGCCATACACATCAATGGCCAGCGCATATTCCGGCATATCTGCGTCATACAGCCGATAGCAGCTGACGCCGCTGCGTTTCAACCACTTGCGCAGCCGCCGCTGATTCTTTTCCAGACGATTCGCAAACATCTGCGCGCCTTCCGAGCGCACGGGAGGCGGCGGTGCCGCCGGTGCTGACGGCTCAGGGCGCTTCCCCCTGGCGTCCGCCGCTTGGCCCCGAGGCATACTTTCTGGCGCCGAACCAGACGCCTCTGAACCTGGCACCTGTATCAGCAGCAGGCGAGCGTTCAGCGGCCCGTTCCTCAACGAGTAGTGCTTGTAAGCCCGCATGCCAAGGCGATGACCAAGGTCCGGATTGGCGGTAAATACCGCCAAGTGCCAGCCTGGAAACGCCTCCTTCACGCGCTCACCCAGGGTGGCGTAGAGCCCAACCAACTCGGGCAACTCGCCCAGCCGCTCACCGTAAGGCGGGTTGGTCAGAATCAGCCCGTTTGCCGTCGCATCAAGTTCCGCCGGACGGCGTAACTCCCCCAGGCCGGCGCCCTCAAGCTGGATCAATGCGGGAATACCGGCGCGCATGGCGTTGGCCTTGGCAGCTGCCAGCGCCGGCGGGCTGCGATCAAAACCATATATCCGGTTACGGCAGCGCTTACGGCCAATACTGGCACGGGCTTCGGCTTCGCGCTTGAGTTCACGCCAGGCGTCAGCGTCATGGTTCGCCCAGCCGTGAAAGCCGAAACGTTCGCGCTGCAAGTTAGGCGCTCGATCAGCAGCCATCATGGCGCCTTCAATCAACAGGGTTCCCGCACCGCACAAGGGATCAACCAGCGCAGCACCCTGCTTTGCCAGTTCAGGCCAGCCCGAGCGGATCAGCAGCGCAGCAGCCAGGTTTTCCTTGAGCGGCGCATGGCCTACGTCGCGACGATAGCCGCGCCGATGCAGGCTTTCGCCAGAAAAATCGATACCCAGCGTCAACCGACCACGATGCAGGCTCGCGTAAATCACTAGGTCTGGCTGCTGCGGGTCCACATCGGGGCGCTCCTGCCCGTCGGCCTGGAGACGGTCCACTACGCCATCCTTGACCACCTGGGCGCCGAATCCGGTATGCCGGATGGCATCGCTTCTGCCGTTAAAGCCCACAGCCAGTGTGCGCCCGGGCAACAGGTGATGCCGCCAATCGATCGCGGCAGATGCAGCGCGCAGCTGCTCCGGAGTTTCAATACCGTCTTCACGCGCCAGGCACAGCACGATGCGGTTCGCCAGCCGCGACCACAGGCAAGCCCGATAAGCGACGGCCACACTGGCCTCGAAATGTACGCCGGACACGGTGGTCTTGCCCGGCGTTGCCCCCAACGCTGCCAACTCGTCTACCAGCAACAGTTCCATGCCTGTGGGGCAGGTAGCCAGAAAGGTGAATGCCGGGTGGGTCTGTGCTTGCATGATTGCCTATCTCATCGGTGAGTGCCGTCAATATCTGCTGACGGCGAATACTGTGCCACGTTCAGTTGCAATTTTCTGGTCGACAACAGACCAGCTTCTGCGCTATAGATTGTTGGGCGGCTTACAGGCAGGGCTGACACGCCCGCCGACGCACAATCTGTCAAACACGGTCCTAACGGACCATCAATCTACCAACAAGAGCTGATATCTCAACACAGAACGTCCCAGGCATGGCGAGGGCGCATGGTCAAAATTTCTGGCGCTCTCCAGCAAGTCGCAAGCTACCTAAATCACAAGAGGGTTAGCAATGAAACGACAGAAACGTGATCGCTTCCAACGGGCCTATGTCAAAGGATACAAAGCCGGCGTCACTGGCAAGTCAAGGGATGACTGCCCCAGCCAGGAGGTCAACCTGCGCGAATACTGGATGAGCGGTTGGCGTGAAGGTCGTGGTGACCAATGGTCAGGCATGACGGGTATCGCAGGAATTCATAAGAACCCCATGGTGATGCAACAACTCTGATGCTGGAATACCGGAGTGGCTAACAGCCAACACCAACAGCCTGCGCGAAAAACGACAGAGCCCATGATCCTTCATGGGCTTTTTTCATGCTTGGCTTACTGCCTCAACCCTCCCGGCTCAGTGCCCGTGCGCACTCTCCTACCAGTGCTGGCCCGCGATAGATGAAGCCAGTGTAAAGTTGAACCAGATCAGCGCCTGCGGCCCGCTTGGCCAGTGCCGCCTCACCGCTGTCGATGCCGCCAACACCGATGATTGCAATCTGCGGTAACTGTTTACGCAACGCGGCGATAACCTGGTTCGACGAGACAAAAACAGGCCGACCTGACAGCCCGCCCTGCTCGTCAGCATGGGCCTGCCCCTGCACAGCGTCACGCGAAACGGTGGTATTGGTGGCAATCGCCGCATCAATACCGTTGTCTTGTAGACTGCGTGCTACCAGCGCAACTTCTTCCTCACTCATGTCAGGCGCAATCTTCACCGCCAGCGGCACGCGGCGACCAGCACGCTGATCGAGCTGGGTATTCGCTTCACGCAACCGCCCCAGCAGCTCATCAAGCTGGGCGCCAAACTGCAGTGTTCTGAGCCCGGGCGTGTTTGGCGAGGAAATATTCACGGTGATGTAATCCGCATGGGCATGTACCTTATTTAGACACAGCAGATAGTCGTCCACCGCCTGCTCTACTGGCGTAGTCAGATTCTTGCCGATATTGATACCGACAATGCCAGCAAATTTCGCCGTGCTGACTCGCTCCACTAGATGGTCGACGCCGGCATTGTTGAATCCCATGCGGTTGATGATGGCGCCTGACCCGGGCAGACGAAACAGTCGGGGTTTCGGGTTGCCTGCCTGAGGCCTGGGCGTCACAGTGCCGACCTCGACGAAACCAAAACCAAGTGCACCCAGCGCGTCCAGATGATCGGCGTTCTTGTCCAGCCCGGCAGCCAGCCCAACACGGTTGGGAAAGCGCAGCCCCATCAGCGTGACGGGGTCATCCACCCGCTCTCCGCCAAGGCGCTTTGAAAGTCCCAGGCGATGGGCGCCATCCAGGCCCGACAAGGCCAGGGCATGAGACGTTTCTGCCTCGAGACGAAACAGCAGCGAGCGGGCTAGTGAATACATGACGACTCCGGGGCGTGACCTGGACGAGAGCAGGCCGGTCAGGATGCAGAAAATAACGCCGCCGATTATAGCGCAGCTGGTCCACCTCGACGAACCCCTCTCGGCAGGGTTCTATTACTTCACAGCAAAATTGACATATTGTGTATGACGAAACGATGGCACACGACAGGACAAACCACATGACTGAATCCACGCAAACGCTGGAAACCCGCCTCTCGTTGATCCATCAGGCCCTGGAAGCTGAACGCATTGATCAGGTCACGGAAGTATTGACCGACCTTGAGCCAGCCGAGATCGCTCTGCTACTCGAGTCGCTACCCGCTAGCGAGCGGACCAGACTGTGGGAGCAGGTTCCCCCGGAAGTCGATGGCGAGGTTCTGCTGCACGTACACGATGAGGTGCGTAGCACCCTGCTCAAGGACATGGAGCCGAGTGAAATCGTCGCAGCCACTGCCGGACTGGACACCTCTGATCTAGCAGAGCTGTTTGAGGACCTGCCCCAGCAGGTCGCCGAAGACATGCTGCTCTCCATGAACGCTCTGCAACGCTCGCGTCTGGAAGAAACCCTCGCTTTCGAAGACGGCTCTGCGGGTCGCCTGCTACGTACCGATGCCATTGTGATACGCCCAGACGTTACCCTAGAAACCGTTCAGCGCTTTCTGCGCTGGAAGGACGTGGTGCCGGATAACATTGACCGCTTGATGGTGGTCGATCGCAGCGGCAAGTTCATGGGCATTCTGTCGCTGTCGCAGCTGGTCACCAGCGACCCTGAAATGGCCGTTGCTGAGCTGATGAACAGCGAGGTGGACATCATTCAGGGAACAATGAAAGCGCGTGATGTGGCAACGCTGTTCGAAACCCACGACCTGATCTCGGCACCGGTAGTTGACGATGACGGCATTCTTATTGGCCGCATCGTAATTGATGACATGGTCGACGTCATGTTGGAAGAGTCCGAACAGGCACTGATGAGCATGGCCGGCCTTGACGAAGAGGAAGACCTGTTCGCCCCGGTTTTTTCAAGCGCCAAGCGCCGTGCTATTTGGCTCGGCATCAACCTACTCACGGCCTTTTTGGCGGCCTGGGTGATCGGTCGCTTCGAGGATGTGCTCAGCAAGGTGGTGGCACTTGCCGTGCTGATGCCGATCGTTGCCAGTATGGGCGGTATCGCCGGTAGCCAGACGCTGACGCTGGCCATTCGCGGCATGGCCCTTGGCCAGATCAGCCGTACCAACCGTGGCTGGCTACTGCGCAAGGAGGTCGGCATCGCGGCGCTTAACGGCGTGCTCTGGTCACTGGTGGTCGCCGGCCTGGCCATGCTGTGGTTCGACAGCCTGGCCATCGGTGCCATTCTTGCCGCTGCCCTGGTAATCAACATGCTGGCGGCCGGATTTGCCGGCATTGTGGTGCCTCTGACGCTCAAGCGTATGGGCGCCGACCCGGCGCTATCCGGCTCGGTGGTCCTGACCACCGTCACCGATGTCATCGGCTTCATGTCGTTTTTAGGACTGTCCACCATTTTTCTGCTCTAACGAGCCTTAGCATAGCGCCCTGTGTGACGACTCTTACCGCATAAAATAACCCCGCCGAAGCGGGGTTATTCTTGCATTATCACCATGCTATTGGTGCATCAGCCAGCACGACTGCCCTCACTCAGATCGACCAGCTCACGCACCGCCACGGCAAACAGCGGGAAGTCCGCCTGGGTTCCGCGCACTTCTTCCAGCAGACGGCACCAGCGTTCATGCATGGTTTCATGCTGGGCTAGCCAGACCTGGGTGCGCTCTGATACCTCCTGAGGACCATCCTGCATATCAAGTACACTGGCAGTAAGCGCCAGCTGCTGACGCTCGATGTCGTCACGGAAGCTTTCACGCGCCTGGGCCTGCCAGGTGTCGCTCACTTGCAACTGCGTAACCTGCTGAACTACCCAGGGCAGCTCGAGGCGCGCGCCTACTTCATAGAACACCTCGGCAACCCGCTGGGGCTTGCCGCCAGTCTGGCTGGCGACGTTGATAATACCCAGCGCAGCATACAGGCTGGTCGACGCGGCCAGCGTGGCAGCAAGCGTTTCAGGCACACCGGCCTTGATCAGCTCGTCGCGACGTGCTTGCCAACGCTCAGCATCTTCACCACGCAGGCGCTTGCCGATGCTGTCCTGCATCTGGGCCAACCGCGGCTTGAAATAATCGATGGCTTCGCTGGTGGTCATGGTGCTGCGCTGACGCAGGAACCAGCGGGTGGAACGGCGCATCATGCGCATCAGGTCAAGCATCATCGAATACTGCACGGCACTTGGCACCTGGTTGTCCAGCGCCTCGATCTGCGCCCACAGGCTGTGCAGCTGGAAACTCTGAGCCGCCACCACATAGGCACGGGCAATTTCTGCACGGGCAAAGCCGGTGGAATCCATCAGCCGGCGTACAAACACAATGCCCATGTGCTCAACCAAGTCGTTGGCCAGTTGTGTTGCTACGATTTCACGCACGAGGCGGTGCTGATACATTTCCTCGTGATAGCGCTCGGCCAGCACCTTCGGGAAGGCCCCTTCCACATAGGCCCGCACCACTGGATCATCTGGCACGTCAGAGGCCACCAGGTCATTCTTAAGCGAGCTCTTGGCGTAGGACAACAGCACAGCAAGCTCGGGCAACAGCATGCCTTGCCCTTGCTGGGCACGCTCCTGCAGCACATCGTCGCCAGGCAGAAATTCCAACTCACGGTCGACCAGGCCCGCATTTTCAAGCTCATTGATAAAGCGACGGAAAGCATCCAGATCGTTCAGCGAAGCCAGCTCGGCAAGATCCAGCGCCTGGGTCTGACGATAACTGCCAGCCAGCACCAGCTCGGACACTTCGCCGGTCATGTCTTCCAGCAGTTGGTTGCGTTGTTTCTCGGTCATGTCACCGCGGGTCACAACATCATCGATAAGGATCTTAATATTGACCTCATGGTCCGAGCAGTTCACACCGCCGGCATTATCGATAAAGTCGGTGTTGACACGCACACCTTTAGCAGCAGCCTCCATCCGCCCAAGCTGGGTCATGCCAAGGTTGCCACCCTCACCGATCACCCGCGCATTGACGTCACAGCCGTTGATGCGCAGAACGTCGTTGGCCTTATCGCCAACATCCGCGTCGCTTTCGGCGCTGCCCTTGATGTAGGTACCGATGCCACCGTTCCAAATCAGGTCCACCGAGGACTTGAGCATGGCGCGAATCAGCTCAGTGGGTGGCAGCTGACTTTGCGTGATGCCAAACACCTTCTTCATTTCAGGCGAGATAGCGATAGTCTTGGCACTGCGTGAAAACACGCCGCCGCCCTTGGAGATCAGCTCAGCGTTGAAGTCTTCCCAAGTTGAGCGCGGTGTCTCGAACAGACGTTTGCGCTCAACAAATGTCGCCGCGGCATCCGGCGTGGGATCAACGAAAATATGGATGTGGTTGAAGGCACCCACCAGACGGATATGCTCGGAACGCAGCATGCCGTTACCAAACACGTCACCGGCCATGTCACCGATACCGACCACGCTGAACTCGTCCTGCTGAGTATTCACACCTAGGCCGCGGAAGTGACGCTTTACCGACTCCCAGGCACCCGTGGCAGTAATGCCCATACCTTTATGGTCGTAGCCATGCTCGCCGCCCGAGGCAAAGGCATCGCCCAACCAGTGGCCATACTCCTCAGAAATAGCGTTGGCAATGTTGGAGAAGGTCGCGGTACCTTTATCAGCTGCCACTACCATGTAGGCGTCATCACCATCGTGGCGAACGACCTCACGAGGCGGAATGACTTTTTCGCCGTCCAGGTTATCGGTGACGTCCAACAACGCCCGGATGAATATCTGGTAACAGGCGATACCTTCTTTCTGAGTGGCATCGCGGTCTGCACCTTCCGGCATGCGCTTGCAGACAAAGCCACCCTTGGCACCGACCGGCACGATTACCGCGTTTTTGACCTGCTGTGCCTTGACCAGACCCAGCACCTCAGTCCGGAAATCCTCAAGCCGATCGGACCAGCGCAACCCGCCACGCGCCACCTTACCACCCCGTAGGTGTACACCCTCAACCCGAGGCGAACAGACAAAAATTTCATACGCCGGCAGGGGCTTGGGCATGCCCGACACCTTGGCCGGCTCAAGCTTGATGGCGATGTAATCTTTCACACAGCCTTGTTCATCATGCTGATAATAGTTGGTGCGCGAGGTGGCATTGATCAGCGCCATGAAGCGGCGCAGCATCTGGTCGTCGTTCAGGCTGGGTACCTCATCAAGCAGTGTCAGGATATGCGCTTCGCAGGCCTCCTCCGCGCCATCATCGGGGCGCTCCACAGGATTGAAGCGTAACGCGAACAGCGACACCAGCTCGCGTGTGATGTTCGGGTAGCTGCTTAGAGTGTTGGCGATATAGCTCTGCGACATGCCAAGGCCAATCTGCTTGAGATAGCGCGCATAGGTGCGCAGCATGGCCACCTCACGCCAGTCGAGGTTGGCACCAATGATCAAACGGTTAAAGGCATCATTGTCTGCCTCACCAGCCCAAATGCGCTGAAACGCCTCGATAAACGACTCGCGCATTTCCTGAAGGTTGACCTCGCTACTAGCATGATGCTCAAGGTCGAAATCGTGAATCCAGTAGGTGGTATCGCTAGCGATCACCTCATAAGGGCGTTCCCCCAGCACACGCAGACCAAGGTTTTCCATCATCGGCAGGACATCAGACAGCGGAATTCGCTGATCGCGATGGAACAGCTTCAGGTTGACACCACTGCCCTCTTCCTCGACCTGGCGATACAGCGCCAGCGCTAGCGGCTGCTGGTCTGACAGCTCACACATGTGCTGCAGGTCATACACTGCCGTGCGCGCCGCAAAGTCTTCCCGATAACTGCCCGGAAAAGCATCACGGAAGCGGTTCATCAGCTGATTGGCGCGCTCTTCCCCAAAGCCTTCGATAGCGGCATTCAACAGATCATCGCGCCAGTTGCGAGCCAGCTTCGCCATCTGCTTCTCAAGGCGCTTGATGTCGTACTCGACGGGCGCATCACCGTTGAAGCGAAGAATGAACTGGATACGCGCCAACACCGACTCCGACAGGTAGGTGTTGAAGTCACCAAAGGTGGCATCAAGCTCGTTACACAGTACATCCTGCAAGCGCAAGCGAAGCTCGGTAGAAAACACGTCTCGCGGCACAAACACCAGGCAGGAGTAGTATTTGCCGAACTTGTCCTCGCGGATGAACAGTCGCACACGGCGACGCTCGCGCAGATCTAGGATGCTCAGCGCCATGGCGGCGAGCTCCCCCTCATCGATCTGGAACAGGTCGTCCCGCGGATAGACCTCAAGGGTCTGCAGCAGCTGCTTGCCATTGTGGCCGGTAGGGCTGAAGCCGGCGCTGTCCATTACCTTGTCGATCTTGCGACGCAAGATGGGCACATGGCGCGGCGAATCGTTGTATACCGTCGAAGTAAATAGCCCCATAAAGCGGTATTCACCCGTGATGCGCCCCTGATCGTCATAGCGGTCCACGGAAATGTAGTCCGGATAGGCGGGCCGATGAACCCGTGCACGGTGCGCACTTTTGGCAAAGGACACCAGCTTGGGCACCAGCACAATCTGCTCGCCTTCTGTACCCTGGTTGGCGCGGACCCACTCACGGTAACGCGGCTGATCCAGACGGAAAACGCCAAGCTCACTGCCTTCTACCTTGTCGAGCTGCTTACCGCCAGGAGCAACCGAGTATTCGTCGTAACCTAGGAAGGTAAAGTTGTCTTCCCGCAGCCACTCCATGAACTCGATCGCTTCCTGGTGGTCCTGGGCGTCAATCTGCGCTGGGCAGTGCGATCTAAGCTCGTCAATAACCTCCTGCACCTTGCTGACCATGGGCTCGAAATCACTCACGGCAGTACGCACGTCAATCAGCACGTCCGCGATGCTAGCCTCGATATCCTCAAGCTCGCTGGGATCCGTGCGGCGATCCACCTCGACAGCAATCAACGACTCGCTGGTGCTCTGGCTGCTGCTCTCGCCGGGTGCAAGAATTCGAATCAGCTGGTTGCCGCCGTCACGTTCAACCTGTATCACAGTATTGTGGATGGCATGCACCGTCATGCCACGACGGTTAAGCTCAACGCGCACTGAATCGACAAGAAAAGGCATGTCCTTGTTCAACGCGGCAATGTAGGTGTGTGATGATTGCCAGCCGTGATTCTCGAAATCAGGGTTGATCACCCTGACCTTGGCCTCGCTCTCATCAAACTGTTGCAGGAACTGCCAAAGGGACAAGACTGCTCCGTAGAGCTCTTCCGGGTCTCTTTCGTTCAGATCCTCAACCGGCACCGAGCAGTAGAAATCTTTGGCAAAGGGTTTTACCTGATTCGCCTTTTTTTCATCCAAGCGGTTTTCTATCCGCTCACTCAGCTGTTTGAGGATATCCTCACGAGCCTCGCCACTTACAAAATCTAGCATCCTTCACCTCGACTGGCAGTGGCCGCCAGCGCGGCCAAGTCATTTTTTATTTGCGTTGGGCTGGATCAGCCAGCCTTACTCTGAGCTTACGCCAACTCTCAGTGCAAGCCCAAGGAGATGCCGATTTGCACATGATCCATAACGACCTGGCATGTATGACCCGCCTATCCGTTTTCGGCTCGGCGCGCCAGCAACACGCCACACTCAGTATGGTCTGTCCACGGAAACTGGTCGAACAGAGCAAAGCGATGGATCGCGTGTGTGCGAGTCAGCACGTCCAGGTTGGCTTCCAAGCTCTCAGGATTACAGGAAATATACACAATACGCTGATAGCCGCTCAGCAGCTCACAGCTTGCCTCATCCAGGCCTGCCCGGGGCGGGTCTACCAGCACCGTAGAAAAGTCGTAATCCTCCAGCTGCATCTCGGTGACCCGGCGCCCTTCCTTTTCTCCCCTCAGCGCTTGGGAAAACTCCTCGGCAGACATTCGCCCTATCACCACGTTGTCTATGCCGTTGGCCAGCACGTTTTCCCGGGCGCTAGCCACCGACGTACGTGAAATTTCGGTGGCCAGCACGCGCCGGAAGTTGTTTGCCAGCGCAATGGTAAAATTACCATTGCCACAGTAGAGCTCCACCAGGTCATGCGCCTGGCTGCCTGCTGTCACATCACGCGCCCAGCTGAGCATGGCCCGACAGACTTCAGCATTGGGTTGAGTAAAGCTGTTTTCGACCTGCTGATACACCAGCTCACGGCCGTCTACCTCCAGGCGCTCCCAGACATGGTCGCGGGTCAGTACGATACGCTGCTTCCGCGAACGGCCAATGATCATCACCCCAAGCGTCGCCTCCAGCCCACGGGCTTCGACTTCCCAGTCTTCCTCCAGCGGGCGGTGGTAGATCAGCGTCACCAGCAGCTCCCCGGACAGGGTGGTCAGGAAGTCCACCTGAAACAGGCGCCGCCTCAGCACCGGCCTGTCGCGGATGGCATCCATCAGACGCGGCATCAGCGCATTGATGCCCCGACTGGCGACCGCATAGCTGTCCATGCGAACCACCTGCTTCTGGGCCGGGTTCTCCGGTTCCACCTCGAACATAACGTAGTAAATGTCATCAGCGTCATGCCACACGCGAAACTCACAGCGCTGCCGGTAATGGCTGGCCGGCGAGGCAAAGACCTCCAGCTCTGGTGGCGAAAAGCGTGCAAAGCGCTCAGTGATGCTACTGCGCTTGGCAGCGAGCTGGTCGTCATAGCGTTCGGGGGCGACAACGGGAATAGCCATGGCGGCTCCTGGGAAAGACAGAGAAATCGAAACGAAGGGTGACACGTAAGATACCGGCAGAAAGTCAAAACACCTGCTCAGTCAATCAACAACGAGTAGCTGCGGCTGAAGCCATACGCCCGCAGCCCGGCAGCAAGCTCAGGAGCAGGTGCTGTGAGCCAGGCTGCTTCAGCCTCGCTACGTGGCGCGACTGCAGTCACTATCTGCCCGCAGCGACGGGCAATGGCATCGCCTGAGTCTACCCACTGCAAGGACCGGGTTAGCGCCTTGGGCAACCAGTCCATCAGCAGCGGAAAATGCGTACAACCAAGCACGACCGTGTCCAGGTCATGCTGAGCCTCCAGCGGTGCCAGCACATCTCGTAAGCAGAACATATCAGGCATTTTACCGCGTACGACCTGCTCAGCTTCAGTTACCAGCGCATCAGCCGCCACTCGGGTTACCCGACAGTTTCCGGCAAAGCTCTGAATCAAACGATCGGTGTAGGGGCGGCGCACCGTCGCACTGGTGGCCAACAGGCCAATATGGTGAGATCTACTCAACTCGGCCGCTGGTTTGATCGCCGGAACGGTGCCGATCACCGGCACCTCAAGGCGTTGGCGAAGCCGCTCTAGCGCCAGCGTGCTGGCGGTATTGCAGGCTACCACCAAGCCGACGCAACCACTCGCCCTAACAGCGGCCTCACAGACATCAACAATCCGTTTCACCAGCCAGTCATCATCACGCACGCCATAGGGAAGCATGGCGTTATCGCAGGCGTAAGCCAACGCAGCGGCAGGCAGGTGACGACGCAGAGCGGCGGCAACCGACAGCCCGCCAACGCCCGAATCAAATACCAGAATCGGGCCCGCCATCAGCGCCACACCGATATGCAGCAGGCCGGGGGTAGAGCAACCACTGAAATAGAGTCTGTGGGCAGGGGTAACGGCTGGGGCATGCAATGGCTCATTGTTTAGAGTGGCAGTACGCTTCGGAAATCCAAGGGAGATTCTACCCCAGCCGCGGGTTGTCTCGAAGCCTGCTTCAAAGGCAGTCGGAATGTCTGTGGCCTGATCCCGGCAGTACAGTCGCTATCAGCACCACAGCATCCGCATGGAACAAGGGTCACATGGCTGGTGGCTCAACACCGCGCAGATCTTCTTCAAGTGCAGGATAGACTTTCTTGAGCTGCTCGAACTGGTTGGCCGCACCTTCGGGAAGCGCCGCTGCGAAGTGTTCCATGTCCTTGTCGTCGAAGTGCTCACGCATCAATGGCACCAGATGCTCACGCTCTTCCCGCAGATAGCTCTGGTGCATTGCCAGATAGCCATCGAGGTCTGCAGCAAAACGATCCATGGGCATAACGCCGTCCATCAGTATCATGTCCAGGTCGGAAGACAGGCGCATCAACTGCTTCTTGAGCTCGCGATAGTGATCAGCCAGCAGGGTGCTGGTGCTGTCAGCCTCTGGCACCTTGTCGTGAACAAGACGGGCAAAGACCTCGTCCAGCAGCTTGGAAAAGCCGTCCATGTAATCAAGAATGTAATCGACAACTTCACGAACAAGCCGGAAATCGGGTCGTTCTCCGTCCACCAGCACCTTCTGCTTGAGCTTCAGAACATGCAACATACCTGCCATGTTGACATGGTCCTGACGAAGCTGGTTCAGCGTAGCCATACGACAACCTCCTTCAGCAATAAGCCAAGTGGCCTATATCATGAGACTCCCCGCCCTTCACCGGGTTCCCCTCTGTACAATGCAGGGTAATCCGACGACAGGGGTACAGTCTGGCACTCCTTGAAAAAACCGGGACATCCTTGGAGTTCAGGGGATCAGCCATGCACAGTGATCGAACCCTTCCCATCCTAGCAGGCTCCAGCGAGGAATCCGAAATGGACATGTTCCAGCAGGCCGCCACTGCGGACAGCGCCCCGCTGGCGTGGCGGATGCGACCACGCCAGCTGAGCGAATATATTGGTCAACGCGCCCTGGTTGGTCCGGGCAAGCCGTTGCGCCTGATGGTTGAAAGCCGCTCTCTGCACTCAATGATCCTGTGGGGGCCTCCGGGCACCGGCAAGACGACCCTGGCTGAAATCCTGGCCGCGGAGTCTGACGCTCACCTGGAGCGCTTGTCTGCTGTCATGGCCGGAGTCAAGGATATCCGCGAATCGACCGAGCGAGCTAGAGTCGCCCAGGGCCAAGGGCGCAGCACGGTGATGTTTCTCGACGAGATCCACCGCCTCAACAAGAGCCAGCAGGACGCCCTGCTGCCGCACGTGGAGTCCGGTCTGCTGACGCTGATCGGTGCCACCACTGAGAACCCCTCTTTTGAAGTCAATTCGGCACTGCTGTCCCGTGCCCGGGTCTATGTGCTCAAGTCGCTCAGCGAAGACGAGCTACTGCAAGTGCTTCAGCAAGCGCTGAACGATGCCGAGCGTGGCCTTGGCCAACGTCATATCCAGGCAGACGACAGCATATTGCAGGCACTGGCCCGGGCGGCAGCAGGCGATGCTCGACGCGCCCTGGGGCTGCTTGAAACGGCGGCAAGCTTTACCCAGCCCGACAGCCATGGCGAGCGGCTACCGCTAGAAGCACTAGCAGACGTGATCGGCCACACCGCCAGCGCCTTCGACAAGCAGGGCGATTACTACTACGACCTGCTGTCAGCCATACACAAGTCGATTCGCTCTTCGCGTACCGATGCAGCGCTGCTTTACATGGCGCGCTTCATTCAGGGCGGCGGCGACCCGCTGGACGTGGTGCGCCGCCTGGCGGCCATCGCCTCAGAAGACGTCGGCAATACCGATCCCCGCGCCCTGCCGCTGGTCATGGCCGCATGGGATGCTTACCTGCGCCTGGGCGACCATGAAGGACAGCGTGCCATTGCCCACGCACTGATCCACCTGAGTGTTGCGCCAAAGAGCAACGCCATCGAGATTGCCTGGAAGCAGGCCCAACGTTTTTCTGCCGCCCAGCCCAGTCTTGACATCCCCAACTACCTGCGTAACGCCCCCACCAAGCTGATGGAGTCACTCGGCCACGGCCACGGCTACCGCTACGCGCACAACGAGCCCAACGGCTACCCCGCGGGGAGCGTCCACGATTGCTGGCCAGAAGGCTTGCCAAAGGAGACGTTTTTCATGCCCAGCGAATACGGACATGAGCAACGCTTTAGACAGATCCAGCAGCAGCGCGCCGCACTGGACGAAGCGGCCGACCGCGGCCAGACAGACAGCAAACCCGCACCAGGCTGAGAGTTGCTGCTACAACGCCTGATACCTCTCGCCTCACAATAATGCCCCTGACAGTTTTTCCTGGCAGAGGCATTAAGGTCGTACTGGCAATGGTGCCTGAAGAACATCAAAAACGTTACGAAGGCTGCTGAGCGGTTCAGTTGCCGCCACGAATCACATCAGTACCGTCAGGTAGCTCGATACGAAAGCGAGCGTTATCGACGCTGCCATTCTGCTTGACACTGTCAAACTCGATGGCTGTTTGCTGGCCGGTGCTGTCGGTCATCTGCAACCCACCCAGGCGCTCACCGTGGAACGTCAGCTGAAGGGTTTCAAACAAGGTGTCAGCGCTACGCGGCGTCAGTGTGAACACCTCGGTGGTACCACGCTGACTCGAGGTTACCTCGTAGTTTTCAGTCAACGCTTCGGCACTGCCGGACAGTAGCAGCGCCGGCGTATGGGTCACGCGCTGGTCCAGCGGCTGAATGGTTGCCTGCTCCAGATCGGGATCATACAGTGTGACCTGGTCACCGTCTGACACCACAATCTGCGAGTAAGGCGCATCAACTTCCCAGCGAAAACGCCCGGGGCGCGCCAGCCACATCTCACCACTGGCCGACTGCAAGCGCTGCCCGCTGCCATCGAGAATCTGCTGGTCAAAATCTGCTACATAGGTCGTCAGCGGCTCGAGAATCCGAGTCAGGCGATCAGCGCCCTTATCGGCAAGGGCAAAGCCCGGCACAGCCAGTGATACCAGCACTCCGGCAGTCAAGATCCTCAACTTCATCGTGTCTCTCCCTGTAATGTGGCGCAACAGTCCGCCAAAACGGCCTGTTTACTGCGACCGGCATTGCCGCCACAAGTTTCGTTGTGGCGGCAACTTGCACCCTAACTGCACGTTCGTCTCACGCCCCGTGCGAGCGGGCCAGCACTTCCCGGGCACCGTTGCTGCCCATGGGCGATACCACACCAGCAGCTTCCATGGCATCAACCAACCGTGCTGCGCGGTTATAGCCAATCTTGAAGCGCCGCTGTACCGCCGAGATCGAGGCGCGCTGGCTTTCTGTCACAAAGGCCACCGCCTCGTCATACAATGCATCCTGCTCGGCATCATCGCCATCCGCGCCATCCGCTTCGAGCCCGGTCAGGGCATCCGCGGTCACACCGCCAGAGAGTATTTCATCGATATACTGCGGCTCGCCGCGTCGCTTCCAGTCGTCAACCACACGGTGCACCTCATCGTCATCGACAAAGGCACCGTGCACCCGGGTCGGCGCACCGGAACCCGCCGGCAGATACAGCATGTCGCCGTGACCCAGCAAGTTCTCGGCGCCGCCCTGGTCAAGGATGGTCCGGGAGTCAACCCGCGACGACACCTGAAACGCCATACGAGTCGGGATGTTAGCCTTGATCAGGCCGGTCACCACGTCCACCGATGGACGCTGCGTCGCCAGAATCAGGTGGATACCGGCAGCCCGGGCCTTCTGTGCCAGACGTGCAATCAGTTCTTCGACTTTCTTGCCGACGATCATGAACATGTCGGCAAATTCGTCGATAACCACCACGATGTAGGGCAGTTTTTCCAGCACCGGTGGCGGCTGATGCATTTCCCAGGGCTGCGGCTCCCAGAGCGGGTCGGCAACCTGAGCACCGGCTTGTTTAGCCTCATCCAGGCGCTCGTTGAAGCCGGCAATATTACGTACGCCCATGGATGCCATCAGCTTGTAACGGCGCTCCATCTCGGCCACACACCAGCGCAGGCCGTTGGCGGCTTCCTTCATGTCGGTAACCACTGGCGCCAGCAGATGCGGAATGCCATCGTATACCGACAACTCCAGCATCTTGGGGTCGACCATGATCATGCGCAGGTCATCCGGTGTCGCTTTGAGCAGCATGGAGATCAACATGGCGTTGACCCCCACCGACTTGCCCGAGCCAGTAGTGCCAGCCACCAGCAGGTGCGGCATCTTGCCAAGGTTAGCCACCACCGGAGCACCACCGATGTCTTGGCCCAACGCCAGCGTCAGCGCCGAGGTTTCCTTCTGGAAGCGCTCAGAGTCGATCACCTCGCGCAGCCGAATCATGGCACGGTTGGGGTTAGGTATCTCGATACCCACGGTAGGGCGACCCGGAATCACTTCCACCACCCGTACACTCTTGACCATCAGCGAGCGCGCCAGGTCTTTGGACAGGTTACTGATCTTCGAGGCCTTGACCCCGGCGGCCGGCTTGATTTCGAAGCGCGTGATCACCGGACCGGGCCAGGTATCCACCACCTCGGCCTTGACGCCATACTCGCGCAGGCGCACCTCAAGCAGCTCGGCCATATCGACCAACTGCTCCTCCGTGTAATTCGGCTCGTGGGCAGATGGCTCGGTCAGCAGTCGGTAGTCCGGTAAATCGCCCTCCGGCACCTCATCGCCCTCAAAGCTGGGCCGCTGGCTTTGCAGGTGCTCCACTGTCCAAAGCTTTTTGCCTTGCTCAGCCACTGCTGCGTGCGCCTGGCCAGCGGTTGCCAGCTGGCCTTCAGGCTCATCAGTGTCAGCCTCAGGCTTGGAGGGCACGTCGGTCACAGGCACCGCCTTGTCAGATGACGGCTCTACCGCAGCTGGGTGGTCATGGCCTTGGGCATGACTGACAGCAGCGGCGGTAGCTGCCGCGCCTGTCACAGCCATCGAGACACCAGCAGCTGAGGCCGTGTTATTTGACGGGCTTGAGGGGCTCGACAGACTTGAGGTTGAGGTACCCGGCTCAGTGTTAACCGAAGGCCCAACATAGGAAGCTGGCAGCAGCGGCCCATCATCATCCGGCAGCACCGGCTCAGGCACTTCTTCAGGTGAACGAGACTCGGGCTTGGGCACTACCTTGGGCTTCTGCTGTTCAGCAGACGAGATCTCGGACTCCTGAGATACATGCTGGCGCTCTGGCTCTGGCTCTGGCTCTGGCAATTCTGAGGTTGGCGGGCTGTCAGGTACCGACTCCGCTCGCTCGGCAAGCCCATCGTGCTCAGCAGGCTGGGCGATAACAGTTTGCTCTGCACGCGGCTCTTTCTGGTGTGCAGCTTCCTGAGACTCATCAGGCGCGCTGAGCGAAGCTGACGATGTCGTCGAAAATGCCTCATCACACTCAGGAGTAGCACTGCTGGCAGCCGACGCACCTGGCGAAGCAAAGGAAACTTTCGGTTCTTTGCGCTCACCTCCTGATCGACGTGGCTCTATCTTGTCCTGCCCGGTGCCACTTCCGCTGGGGGCTTTGGGCTCAGATACGGGCTTGGTGGACGGTTCCTCATGCAACGAGTCAAGACGACTACTGCCGTAAAGTCCTGCATTGCTCCCGGCAGAGGTTCGGGCAGGCGCTGCCGTTGGAGCGGCCCAGGGAGTCTGGGTGTCGCTGCCTCCGGTCACGGGTTCACCCAATACTGGTTCTGCGAATACGGCGGGCTCGGGTTTTTCTGCCGGGGCCTTGCGCCCAAGGCGACGCCACCATGAAGTCGTCTTTCCGGCGGGCTCGCTGCCGGCTTCCTCCAGCTCTGACGCCTCTTCGACGGACGCATCCGCCATGGCAGCGGCTTTGGCCGCTTTGGCGGACTGCCTGGCTTCCCGTTTGCTGGCGACGCGCGCCGTCAGCCAGTCCCAGGCCCGCAAGCCGTGGCGACCTAGGTCGTCAATCACCAGCAACCAAGAGTGTCCCGTTAACAGTGGCACACCGCACAGCAGGGCAGCCAGCGCCAACAGCGAAGTGCCACTGCCCAGCAGCGGCAGCAGCACGCTCACCAGGCCTTCGCCAAATACACCACCGGTGCCGAAATGCAGGCTACTTTCAGACAGTGGAAAGAGTAACGCACCGAACATGGTGGTTCCCATCAGCACCAGCGTGAGCCCAGTACAGCGCAACGTCAGTTTTATAGGATTCCACTCCAGCCGTTCCTGGCGCGTGCGAATCATCCACCAGGCGCCGTAGCCAAAAATACTCGGCCACCACAAGGCACTGGCTCCAAAGAGGGAATACAGCACATCAGCAATCCAGGCACCAATGGCGCCCATCCAGTTGCTGATGTCGCCCTCAGGGCTGGTATGCGACCAGCCGGGATCAGCGGCATCGTAGCTAAACAGCGCCAGCAGCAAAAACACACAAATCGCCAGCAGCACGATAACAAGGCCTTCACGCAGCGACCCCTGCAGTCGCAACCCTACGCGCTTGGCACGATCCCTGGCCGTTCTGGTCTGTCCAGTCCGCGTGGACTTGTCATTGGCAGTCAACCAGCCATCCCCTTGCGCCCGCAGGCGTCACCTGATCAATATCGACGCAGTATCATACCGAGCCTGCGCACTCCATCACAGTAGCCAGAGGCTTGAGCCTCGAGTGTAGCAGCGGCAGACTAGGTGGCTTATTTTCTCTGGAAAGCACACATGCTGCCCTGGCTCCCCCTTTCTCCTGTCTATTTCCCACCCGTTCAGGACGCCCTGGAGGCACCAGACGGTCTATTGGCCGCAGGCGGAGACCTCAGTCCCGAGCGCCTGTTACTAGCCTATCGCAGCGGAATTTTCCCATGGTACAGCGACGACCAGCCGCTGTTATGGTGGAGCCCGAACCCACGTATGGTGCTGTTCCCTGACGAAATCCGGGTCCGCCGCAGCCTGGCCAAACGCATTCGCAACGGCGGTTTTTTACTGACCGCCAACCAGGCTTTTGATGACGTGGTGGCTGCCTGCGCCTCGCCCAGAGACGAACAGCCCGGCACCTGGATTACCGATGAAATGCGCCACGCCTACCACCAACTACATCGGCTAGGCGCCGCACAGTCTGTCGAGGTGTGGCAGCAAGGACGCCTGGTAGGCGGCCTCTACGGCATCGCACTGGGGCCTGTATTCTTTGGCGAGTCCATGTTCTCCCGCACCCCTGACGCCTCCAAGGTAGCCCTGGCCTGCCTGGCCCGCAGCATGTCAGCCGGACAGGGCCAACTGATTGACTGCCAGATGCATACACCTCACCTGGCTAGTCTTGGCGCCCGCGACATATCCAGAGACACCTTCATAGGCTACCTTGAAACATGGCTGCCGCCGCCCGCAGAAAACAATCTTTCACAATGGGTAACGCCACCCAACTGGCACCTCAACCCCTTGCTGGCCTCTTGCGGAGCCAACAACCAGGCAAGCAGTAAACAATATCCGACCGGCCACACTCACCCCTGCAGGAGACGTCTGAATTGAGCAGCGACAGTGCCAGACAACCGCTTCGCGATCTGCGTTTTTTCGTGACGGCACCTCACGCCTGCAGTTACCTGGAAGATCGCCAGGCCTCCACATTGTTTCTTGACCCCCAAGAAATGCCCGGCCTGGATGTCTATGATCGCCTGACACAGCATGGCTTCCGGCGCAGCGGCCGTCACCTGTACCGCCCACACTGCGAAGGCTGCAATGCCTGCATATCAGTCAGGATTCCGGTCACGCTGTTTCAGCCCAGCCGCTCACAGCGCAAAATCATCCATCGCAATGCCGACCTAACGCTGTCCATTCTGCCATCCGGGTTCGAACAGACGCACTATCTGCTCTATGCACGCTATATACAGCAGCGCCATGCCGATGGTGACATGTATCCGCCCAGCGCCGAGCAATATCGCAGTTTTCTAAGTCTGGAGCGAGACTACGCACAACTCATGGAGATGCACCTTGGCGATCGCCTTATCGCAGTATGCGCCTTTGACACGCTTCGACAGGGCCTGTCAGCCATCTACACCTTCTTTGACCCCGCACCCGAGCTGGAGCGCCGCTCGCTGGGGACCTTCGCCGTTCTCAGCCTGGTGGCACGTGCCCGCACACTGGGCCTGCCTTATCTCTACTTGGGTTACTGGATCAAGGAGTGCCAGAAAATGGCCTACAAGCATAACTTCCGTCCCCTCGAACAACTCGATGGACGGCACTGGCGCCCACTTATCCTGTCAGACTGATCTCTCCTCGCCAAGACGCCCGGTCAAGACTCCGATCCGATATCCATGCACTTTTTTTGCCTTGTGCCGCATCATGCGGCACAATATCGCGCTATTCTGACGGTCATACTAGATGCGACAATCAGCATGATACGGCATCCGGACCGCCACCAGGTAATACCAACAGCGAGGAAATGCCACATATGGCACGCGAAGACCATATTGAAATGGAAGGCGTTATCGTCGATACACTGCCTAACACCACATTCCGGGTCGAGCTTGAGAACGGCCACGTAGTCACTGCCCACATTTCCGGCAAGATGCGCAAGAACTATATCCGCATCCTGACCGGCGACAAGGTCAAGGTCGAGCTGACTCCCTATGACCTGACCAAAGGCCGCATCGTCTACCGCTCCCGCTAAGACGCCAGCGCCGACGTTTTTTATACCGGTTTTCCGTCCGGCGCGCCTTACCTGAGAAAGCGAGCCCAGGCACATCGAACCAGTGCACTAAGAAAACGCCCCGCTATCAGGCAGGGCGTGTTTTCTGTGCAAACCAACTTTCTGTGAAAAGCAACTTCTGTGCTTGGCCGCTACACCGAATATCTATTCAGGGGCTCCGGCCAGTTCCGGCTGCGTCTCAAGGTGAAGCTCGTCGTCTTGGGCGGTGATATGCACCTGGCCACCATTCTCAGAAAGATCACCAAACAAGATCATTTCAGCCAGCGGCTTCTTGAGCTGCTCCTGAATCAGCCGCGCCAGTGGCCTTGCTCCCATGTCAGGATCGTAGCCACGTTCGGCCAACCAAGCCCGAGCATCGTCATCCACATCCATCTGCACCCGCTTTTCATCCAGCTGTGCCTGCAGCTCGACAAGGAATTTGTCGACCACGCTGCGCACCACGGCCGGAGGCAAGGCATCAAACTGGATGATGCCGTCCAGGCGGTTGCGGAATTCCGGCGTGAAGGTCTTGAGAATCACCTCCATCACGTCGGTTGAGTGGTCCTGGGTCTGGAACCCAATAGAGCGCCGCGACGCCCTTTCAGCCCCGGCGTTGGAGGTCATGATCAGGATGACATGACGAAAGTCAGCCTGACGCCCGTTGTTATCGGTCAAGCGGCCACTGTCCATGACCTGCAGCAGCAGGTTGAAGACTTCCGGGTGCGCCTTCTCGATCTCATCCAGCAGCAACACGCAGTGCGGCTGTTTGGTGACGGCTTCAGTCAGCAGGCCGCCCTGGTCGTAGCCCACATAACCCGGTGGCGCACCGATCAGCCGCGAGACCGTATGGCGCTCCATGTACTCCGACATGTCGAAACGTACCAGCTCAATGCCCATGACATTAGCAAGCTGTCGCGCCACCTCGGTCTTACCGACCCCTGTGGGTCCGGCAAACAGGAAGCTGCCCACCGGCTTGTCCGGCGACTTGAGGCCGGCCCGCGACAGCTTGATGGCCGCCGACAGGTTATCAATGGCTTCGTCCTGACCGAACACCAGCATCTTAAGGTCGCGCTCAATATTACTTAGCAGCTTGCGATCAGAGCTTGACACGCTCTTGGGGGGAATTCGCGCCATAGACGCCACCACCGCCTCGACCTGCTCAACATCAATGGTGTCCACCCGAGCCTCCGGCGGCAGCAGCCGCTGATGGGCACCGGCTTCATCTACCACATCGATCGCCTTGTCGGGCAGGTGGCGGTCATTGATGTAGCGATCCGCCAGCCGGGCCGCACTGTCTAACGCCTTGTCGGTGTACTTTAGCTGATGGTGCTCTTCAAAGCGTGAGCGCAGCCCTCTGAGGATCTGGATGGTGTCCTCAACCGACGGTGCCGGCACATCGACTTTCTGGAAGCGGCGGGCCAGCGCGCGGTCTTTCTCGAAAATGCCGCGAAACTCTTCATAGGTGGTTGAACCGATGCAGCTCAGCTCGCCAGAGGACAATAAAGGCTTGAGCAGGTTCGACGCATCCATGACACCGCCCGAGGCGGCACCCGCACCGATCACGGTGTGAATCTCGTCAATGAATAGCACCGCACTGGGCAGTTTGCGTATTTCGGCCAGCAGGCTCTTGAGCCGCTTTTCAAAGTCGCCGCGGTACTTGGTACCAGCCAGCAGCGCGCCCATGTCCAACGAGTAGACCACCGCATCGCTGATCACCTCCGGCACGTCTTCCTCGACAATGCGCTTGGCCAGACCTTCGGCGATTGCCGTCTTGCCAACGCCAGCCTCACCCACCAACAGCGGGTTATTCTTGCGGCGGCGGGCCAGGATCTGTACCACGCGTTCGATTTCATGGGCACGCCCGATCAAGGGATCAATCTTGCCAAGCCGTGCCTGCTCGTTGAGGTTAGTCGCGTAGCTAGTCAATGGGTTGCCGGCGGTCTCGCTACCGCCCTCTTCAGCGTCGTCGACCTGCTGGGCGTCAGCATCAGTGCTGTTTCCCTGATCGACCACCTTGGAGATGCCGTGGGCGATGTAATTAACCGCATCGACCCGCGCCACATTCTGCTGCTTGAGGAAGTAGACCGCCTGACTCTCCTGCTCAGAGAAGATCGCAACCAGTACGTTGGCACCGGTCACCTCACTCTTTCCTGATGACTGCACATGAAAAACCGCACGCTGCAGCACTCGCTGAAACCCCAGCGTGGGCTGCGTCTCGCGCTCAGTGTGGCTTTCAGGAATCAGCGGCGTCGTGGAGTTGATAAAATCCTGCAGATCGGTTTTCAGCTTGTCGAGGTTTGCCCCGCAGGCCCTCAACACCACTGAGGCTGACGCATTGTCCAGCAGCGCCAGCAGCAGGTGTTCAACAGTCATGAATTCATGGCGCTTGGCGCGCGCCACAGTAAATGCTGTATTCAGGGTCACTTCAAGTTCTTTACTTAGCATGGCAGTCCCCTTTTCGCCGCTCAGGACGTGCTTTGGGTCCATCTCGGTCCAGTAATTTCAACATGGCGCGCAAACACCTTGGATGCAAGCCTAGTCAACTGTATTTAGCACCTTTATGCACTAAAAACCCTACCCCGGTCAGTCTACAGGCTCAACATCACTCATCAGCGGGTGCTCACAGGCGCGCGCATACTCGTTGACCTGATAGCTCTTGGTCTCAGCAATGTCTCGCGGAAAAATTCCGCAGGTACCCTTCCCCTGGGTATGCACCGCCAGCATGATCTGAACGGCTTTTTCACTGTCCATATTGAAAAATGTCGTCAACACTTCTACCACAAAGTCCATGGGGGTGTAGTCATCATTAAGCAAGACCACCTTGTACATTGGCGGCCTGCCCAGCACAGGCTTAGCGGGAAGAACCGCCAGGCCACCGCCTTCATCTGGCGTAGACGGACGTGTCATGCCGGCACGCGGCAGCGGAGGTGGCAACTGATTTACCTTGCTGCCGAAAGTCGTTGTCATAGGTTTCATTAAAATAGACGCATAAAGATCGGATACGTGCGACGAGCCTGCAACCGGGGCCACCTTCGGTATCTAAGTATTGTTTCATTAGACGCCACAAGCAGCGCATCGTTCATCACATCATTGATGGAAAAGCCGGCCCAAAATAGCACTGGAGTACGTGAAAAGCCCTTGTCCGCCTGGCGGACAAGGGCCCTGAAGCGACTCGATCACGATGGCTAATTTACATGTTGTCAGCGACAGCCTGGCCGAACTCGGAGCATTTGAGCAGTTTGGCATCGTCCATCTGACGATGGAAGTCATAGGTGACTTCCCCCTTGGAAATGGCTGCCTCCATGCCTTTGATCACCAAATCAGCCGCCTCGACCCAGCCCATGTGGCGCAACATCATCTCGGCCGAGAGAATCAGCGAGCCTGGGTTAACTTTGTCCAGACCAGCGTACTTCGGCGCCGTACCGTGGGTGGCCTCAAACATGCCCACGGCGTCAGACAAGTTGGCCCCTGGTGCGATACCGATACCGCCGACTTCAGCGGCCAGGGCATCAGAGATGTAATCGCCGTTCAGGTTCAGCGTCGCAATGACGTCATATTCCGCCGGACGCAATAAGATCTGCTGCAGCATGGCGTCGGCAATCACGTCCTTGATGACGATATCCTTGCCACTTTTCGGGTTTTTCATGGTCATCCAGGGCCCGCCATCCAGCAGCTCGGCACCGAATTCGTCCTTGGCCAGCTCGTAACCCCAATCCTTGAAGGCACCCTCGGTGAACTTCATAATGTTCCCCTTGTGCACCAGCGTCACCGACTCGCGATCGTTATCAATGGCATACTGCAGGGCCTGGCGCACCAGCCGCTTGGTACCCTCCTCGGACACCGGCTTGATGCCGATACCGCAGTCCTGGGGAAAGCGGATATTGGTGACACCCATTTCCTCGCGCAGAAACCTGATGACCTTGTCGGCTTCCGGCGAACCCGCTTGCCACTCGATACCGGCGTAGATGTCCTCGGAGTTCTCGCGAAAGATGACCGTATCCACGTCCTGGGGGCGCTTGATCGGACTCGGCACACCGGTAAACCAGCGTACCGGGCGCTGACAGACATAGAGATCGAGTTTCTGGCGCAGCGCCACATTCAGCGAGCGGATACCACCGCCCACCGGCGTAGTTAGCGGCCCCTTAATGGAAACCACGAAGTCCTTGACCGCTTTAAGCGTCTCTTCGGGTAACCAAGTGTCGCCATCATAGACCTGGGTGGCCTTTTCACCAGCGTATATCTCCATCCAGTGAATCTTGCGTTCACCGTTGTAGGCCTTTTGGACAGCGGCATCGATGGCAATCTTCATTGCCGGTGTCACATCAGCACCGATACCGTCACCTTCGATGAACGGAATGATCGGATCATTCGGCACGTTCAGCGTGTTATCGGCGTTAACGGTTATCCTGGTGCCGTCCGTGGGAACGACAATTTTCTGAAACCCCATATGGAGAACTCCCCTGTCTGGTCTATCAGTGGAACCTCGAGTATAGCATTTACGCCATGGGCCAGAGTAGGCTGCGGGGGGACACCAGTCGACAAGAGAGATATAATCAACTCTCACTGGAGGGTGCCCTGTGCGACGCCTCCGTTCCTTGCCACCGCAGTGACCAGAGAGATCTATGTCCATGTCCCAAACGCCCAAGATTATCTACACGTTCACCGACGAAGCGCCTGCCCTGGCGACCCACTCGCTGCTGCCGATCATCGACGCCTACACCGACGCTGCCGGCATCGAGGTAGAAACCCGCGACATCTCCCTGGCCTCACGGATCCTCGCCCAGTTCTCCGACTGGCTGACCGAGGATCAGCGTGTGGAGGATCACCTGACCGAGTTGGGCGCCCTGGCTAAAACGCCAGAAGCCAACATCATCAAGCTACCTAACATCAGCGCGTCCATGCCGCAGCTTCGGGCTGCCATCAAAGAACTCCAAGGCCAAGGCTATGCCCTGCCGGAGTACCCGGACGAGCCAGGAAACGAGAAAGAGAAGGACATCAAGGCGCGCTACGACAAGGTCATGGGCAGTGCCGTCAACCCAGTGCTTCGTGAAGGCAACTCGGACCGCCGTGCGCCCAAGGCAGTCAAGGAGTACGCTCGCAAGTATCCCCACCACATGGGGGAATGGAGCCAAGCCTCGCGCAGCCACGTTTCACACATGCATGAGGGTGACTTCTACGCTGGCGAGAAGTCGATAACACTGGACCGCGCCCGTGACGTGAAGATGGAGCTGATCACCGCAAGCGGCGAGACCAGAGTGCTCAAGCCTAAGATTTCGCTGCTCGATGGGGAAGTCATCGACAGCATGTTCATGAGCAAGAAGGCGTTGCTGGACTTCTACGAGAAAGAGATTGACGACGCCTACAAGACGGGCGTGATGTTCTCGCTGCACGTCAAGGCGACGATGATGAAGGTCTCGCACCCCATCGTGTTCGGCCACTGCGTCAGGATCTTCTACAAGGAAGCTTTTGAGAAGCACGGCGCACTGTTCGACGAACTGGGCGTCGACGTCAACAACGGCATCGCCAACCTCTACGAGAAGATCGACACACTGCCCGAAAGCCAGCGTGACGAGATCATCCGCGACCTGCACGCCTGTCACGACCAGCGCCCGGAGCTGGCGATGGTTGACTCAGCGCGCGGCATCACCAACTTCCACTCGCCCAGCGACGTGATCGTGGATGCCTCGATGCCTGCCATGATCCGCGCCGGCGGCAAGATGTATGGTGCCGACGGCCGCCTCAAGGACGTCAAGGCGGTAATGCCAGAGTCGACCTTCGCGCGTATCTATCAGGAGATGATCAACTTCTGCAAATGGCATGGCGCCTTTGATCCCGCCACCATGGGCACCGTGCCCAACGTCGGCCTGATGGCACAGAAGGCAGAAGAATACGGCTCCCACGACAAGACCTTCGAAGTGCCGGAAGCTGGCGTTGCCAACATCACCGACCTGGAGACCGGCGAAGTGCTGCTGTCACAGGACGTTGAGGAAGGTGACATCTGGCGCATGTGTCAGGTCAAGGACGCGCCGATCCGCGACTGGGTCAAGCTCGCCGTGGATCGCTGCCGCGACTCCGGCATGCCGGCGGTGTTCTGGCTCGACCCCTACCGCCCCCACGAGAACGAGCTGATCAAGAAGGTCAAGACCTACCTCGCCGAGCACGACACCGAAGGCCTGGATATCCAGATCATGTCTCAGGTTCGTGCCATGCGTTATACCCTGGAGCGCCTCGCCCGTGGCCTCGACACCATCTCGGTAACCGGTAATATCCTGCGCGACTACCTGACTGACCTGTTCCCGATCCTTGAGCTTGGCACCAGCGCTAAGATGCTCTCCATCGTACCGCTGATGGCGGGTGGCGGCATGTTCGAAACCGGAGCCGGCGGCTCCGCGCCAAAGCACGTACAGCAGGTTCTCGAGGAGAACCACCTGCGCTGGGACAGCCTTGGAGAGTTCCTGGCCCTGTGCGCCTCTCTAGAGCACCTCGGCAAGCAGTTCGGTAACGAGCGCGCAATACTGTTGGCTGATGCGCTGGACAAAGCCACCGGCGAATTCCTCGAGAACGACAAGTCGCCCTCGCGCAAGGTAGGCGAGCTGGACAACCGCGGCAGCCACTTCTACCTGGCGCTGTACTGGGCCGACGCCCTGGCCGCCCAGGACCAAGACGCAGGCCTCAAGGAGCTCTTCGGTCGTCTGGCCGAGACCCTCAGAGCCAACGAGGCGACCATCCTCGAAGAGCTCAACAGCGTGCAGGGCCAACCGGTCGATCTCAAGGGCTACTACCACGCCGATGCTGAGCTGGCACGCTCCGTGATGCGCCCCAGCAAGACCCTGAACGAAACCCTGGCGATGGTCGCCAAGGGCTGAGTCAAGCGTACTGCAACCACCGCCCTGCCCTGACAGGAACAGGGCGGTCTTACTGGCTCCCGTCCGCCCATGGCAGACGGGAGCTGTTACGTTCTGACACCGAAACAGTAGAGAGGCTGCAATGAACCTCTACCTGCTCCACAAGCCCTATCGCATGCTGTCCCAGTTTACTGACCGGACTGGCAGTGAAGGTAATCCACGCGCGACCCTGGCTAACATGATCGACGTCCCCGGCATCTATCCGGCCGGGCGCCTCGACTACGACTCAGAAGGGCTGCTGCTGCTCAGCGACGACGGCGAGCTGATCCATCGCATCGCCCATCCGCGTTTCAAACAGCCCAAGACCTATCGGGTGCAGGTTGAGGGCACGCCCGATGACACCGCACTCGAGGCACTGCGTAAGGGCATCACGCTGAAAGATGGGCTCACCCGCCCGGCGCGGGTAAAACGCCTTCGCAAAAGCGGCCTTGCCGAGCGCGAGCCGCCGTTGAATCCCAAGCGCCACCCTGTTACCAGCTGGCTTGAGCTGACTATCAGCGAAGGCCGCAACCGGCAGGTAAGGCGCATGACGGCTCATGTCGGCTACCCAACACTGCGCCTGGTGCGCGTGGCTATCGGTCACTGGCTGCTGGACGGCCTGGCACCAGGCGAGTGGCGAAGGGAAACCCTGCATGCGCCAGCACAGCACAAACGCCATCCACGCAAACCGTCCTCATCACCATCAAAACGGAGGCATCAATGACACGCTGGCAGCCCTTTACCACCGTCGCCACGGTAATCGAGCAAGCAGGCCGTTTTCTGATGATAGAGGAGCGTCATGGGCAGGGCGCGACGCTATTCACTCAGCCGGCTGGGCACCTGGAACCCGGTGAGAGTATCCGCGACGGCGCCCTGCGTGAAGTGCGTGAAGAATCCGCCTGGGAAGTCGACATTGCCCACTACTTGGGCCTTTATGTGTTCCAAGCGGCTGACGGCAAGACATTCCACAGTCACGGCTTCAGCGGCACAGTCCTCCATCCGCTCGACAGACCGATTGATTCGGGCGTGGTGGCGGCTCATTGGTTGACGCTGAAGGAAATCGAGCAGCTGGAACGCCAGCAGCGGCTACGCAGCCCGCTGGTCATGCGGCGTATCCGCGACACCCTGGCCGGGCACTTCTACCCGGCCGATGTCATTCACGAGCTTGGTTGACTGCACCTAACCGCTGCTGGCGACGCCGCTCAACTGGCTTTCGCGGGAATTCGCGCATCCACCGGCTGGCTACGCGACCACAGGATCAATCCTAGCCCGGCCACTATCATCGGCAGCGTCAGCAACATGCCCATGGTGACCCAGTCGAGGGCGACAAAGCCGATGTGTGCGTCCGGCATGCGAACGAACTCCACCGCAAAACGGAAAATGCCATACAGCACCAGAAACCAGCCGGATACCAGACCACGCTGGCGCGGTTTGGCTGAGATGACCCATAGCACGACGAACAGCACCACACCTTCCAGTAGCGCCTCGTAGAGCGCGGACGGATGGCGCGCCTGCGGCCCCATACCAGGAAACGGCATGCCCCAGGGCAAGTCGGTCACCCGCCCCGGCAGCTCATGGTTGATGAAGTTACCGATGCGCCCAGCACCCAGCCCAATCGGCACCAGGGGTGCGACAAAGTCCGTCAGCGTAAAGAAGGCCAGCCCCTTGCGGCGGGCAAAGTACAGCGAGGCCAGCAGCACACCCAGCAGGCCGCCGTGGAAGCTCATGCCACCATCCCAGACACGAAACACCCATAGCGCATCGGCCTGCCACTGCCCCAGACCATAGAACAGCGCATAACCCAGACGACCACCAATCACTACACCCAAGGCGCCATAGAACAGGTAATCGCCCATGTCATCCTTGCTCAGCCCGATGCGCTCAATGCGCATCCGCCCCAGCAGCAAAGCGGCCACAAAGCCGAGCACATACATCAAGCCATACCAGTGAACCTGTAAAGGGCCCAGCGAGATAGCAACGGGGTCAATGGTGGGATAACTGAGCATAATGTCCTCTACAAATACCAATGCGCATACGATGAGTGAAGTTCAAACCAAATCAAAACAGAACAATCAGAATAGAAAGCGTACGCCAACGATCAACAGCAGTACTGCAAAGGCTATTTTAAGCTTCTTGGCTGGCAGCACACTGGCCATGCGAACGCCGACTCGAGCAAACGGCACACTGGTCACCACGATGGCCAGAAAAGCCGGCCACAACACATAGCCGGTGGCCCCCGCTGGCAGGTCTGGCACTCCCCAGCCCGTAGCAATGAAGGTTGCCGCACCCACCACTGCAATGGGCATTCCGCAAGCCGAAGAGGTACCCACGGCCTGCCTCATGGTAGCACCACAGCGTGCCAGCCACGGAACACTCAGCGTGCCGCCGCCGATACCGAACAGCGCCGAAAAACCACCAATCAAGGCACCAGCAACAAGCATGATCCAACGGCTGGGTGCCTGTCTCCCTTCGGCGATCTCTTTCACCGCAATCATGCGACCGGCAACAATCAGCAAAAACACACCAAACAGGCTGCCCAGTGCACCACTCGACAGGCTGGAAGCGATAAACACCCCGCTGAGCGCACCCAGCATCAACCCCGGCAGCAGCAGCATGAACCAATCACGGCGGATATTGCCTTTTTTGTAATGCCCCCAGGCCGATGAACTGCCGGTAATCACGATAGTGGCCAGCGAGGTACCGATCGCCAGATGCATGATAACCGGCTCAGCCACGCCATGAACGACAAAGGCAGCAGCCAACGCCGGTACGATCACCAGACCGCCACCGATACCGAACAATCCGGCCAGGGTGCCGGCCACAGCGCCTAGCGCCAGATAGGCCAATAGCAACATCAACGTCATGACAATCCTTATTGAACGGGAGTGGCAACACTGAAACCTCGCGCCCCGCAGACGCTGGCGCATGGTACAACACTCACACCGCGAGGTCGCTCTTCCGCGCCACATCAACAAGGGGTAAGCTATGCAGATGTGTCTTATTGCCTTGCATCACGACCCCAACGGACCGGTTGTGCTTCGTATGATCGCCAACCGTGACGAGTTTCATGCCCGCCCCACGGCACCGCTGGCCAATTGGTCGGATCTGGAAGGTATCGTTGGCGGACGCGATCTGCAGGCAGGTGGCAGCTGGCTGGCAGCGCATCGCCGTGGCCGCGTGGCTGCACTGACCAATGTCCGTGACCCTCGCCTGCTTGGCGCCCCCGACAGCCCCAGCCGCGGCCACCTAGTCACCACGGCTCTGACCACCGATGACCCACTCAGCTGGCTTGAGCAACTGGCCAGCGGCGACGCCTGGACCTACGCCGGATTCAACCTGCTGGTCGGTGATGGCCAGCAGCTCTGGCACCTGCACCGCGGCCATGACGGTATTGAACTTAACCACCTCTCTCCCGGCCTATATGCCCTTTCCAACGCCAACCTGGACACTGCCTGGCCCAAGGTTCTCAAAGTGCGCCAGGCGCTGGCCCGCAGCCTTGAGCTCGGCGACTGGCCGACCACGGCATTGGCGGCCTTTGCCGACGAGCAGCTTGCCGCCGACAGCGAACTGCCCGACACCGGCATGGGCGTCGCCTGGGAGCGGCAGCTGTCAGCAGCGTTCATTCGTGGTCAGCAGTACGGCACCCGCGCAACGACCCGCCTTGAATGGCACGCTGGAGGCAGTCTTGAAATCGAGGAACTCAGCTACGGGGCCTGCTCCACCCCAACAATGCCGGCAGCAGCCAGCGCTAGACGACAGCTGGTCATCCAGGCTCCCGTCGGCAGCAGTACAGTCCGCTAGCTAGCCAGTCAGTGTCAGCCTGCCAGTACCAGGCGGCCAACACGTAACCAGCATTCAATCCGTACTGGGCGGCAACAGGTGGCCCAGCTCCCAGCCCTGCAACCGCGCCTCCAGCAGTAGTCTGACTTCCTGGGGCGAATCCAGCATCAAGGTATCGTCAACCAGTTGCTGGGCGGCGGCGAGGGACACGCGCCGAATGGCCGCACGCACCCGGGGCAGGCTGAGCGCATTCATCGACAGCGCATCAAAGCCCATCCCCATCAGCAGCAAGGCCCCGGCGGGATCGCCGGCCAGTTCACCACACACAGAAACCGGCATTTCCAAGGCGCGGGCTTCAATGGCCAGTCGCGACAGTGCCGACAGCACCGCCGGGTGACAGGCATCATGCAGGTCAGCGACACGCGAGTTGTTACGGTCTACCGCCAGCAAGTACTGGGTCAGATCGTTACTGCCCACCGAGAAAAAGTCGACCCGCTGAGAAAGCGGCCCCAGCTGATACAACGTAGCCGGCACCTCCAACATGACACCGACTCGCGGCCGGTCGACCTCGATGCCGTCTTCTGCCAGCTCAACAACGGCACGGTCAAGAAGCCGCAGAGCATCATCGACCTCTTCCACGTTGGTGACCATCGGCAGCAGGATGCGCAAGTTGTTCAGCCCCTGTGAGGCCTGCAGCATGGCGCGCAGCTGCACCATCATGACCTCCGGGTGATCCAGGGTCACACGGATGCCACGCCAGCCCAGAAAAGGGTTGGCTTCATTGATGGGAAAATACGGCAGATCCTTGTCGCCGCCGATATCCAGAGTACGCATCACCACAGGAAGCGGCGAAAAGCTCTCCAGCTGGTCACGGTACAGGCGCATCTGCTCCTGCTCACTGGGGAAGCGTTCAGCCACCATAAAGGACACTTCGGTGCGGTACAGCCCGACACCGCTGATCCGTGGCTTCAAAGAGGCCACAGCGTCCACTGCCAGACCGGTGTTGACCAGTAGCGGCATCTCATGGCCATCCGGTGTGCAGCTGGGCAAGTCCTGCTCATGCTCAAGCAGCTCACTGATGGCGCGTTCCTCCTTGATCAGGGCGCGATATCGGGTCTCAAGATCCTCACCTGGTCGCACAATCAGCCGTCCCCGATGGCCATCCAACACAACGTTGGCGCCATTGAGCCGGGGCAGCGGCAGATCAGAAACACCCATTACCGTAGGAATGCCCATGGCCCGCGCGATGATCGCCACATGGGAGTTGCTCGAGCCGTTGACCGACACCAGCCCGCCCAAGCGCTCCCGGGGAACTTCACCGAGCATGGCTACGCTGATCTCGTCGCCGACCAGAATGGTGCTTTCGGGATAGACCGCCGGTCTGTCGACCGTTTCTTCCTGAAGGTTGGCCAGCACTCGGCGCCCCAGGTCGCGCACATCAGCGGCACGCTCACTAAGGTAATCATCATCAACCCGTTCCAAGTACTGCACATGGCGGCGCACCACATCCGCCAGGGCACCGGGGGCCCATTGGCCTTCACGAATACGCTTGACGACCTCCTGATACAGCGCGGCCTCGCCCAGCATCTGCTGGTAAACCTCAAAGAGTGCCAGCTCTTGGGTTGAAATCCGGCTGGCCAGCCGCTCGCCCGCGGCACGAATATCTTCCCGCACATGGTCGATGGCATCTTTCAGGCGCGCAATCTCGAACTCCTGATCGGTAGGTATCAGGTCAGGCACGCTATCCAGATCCGCCAGCGGCGCAATGACGACCCCTTCGCCGATCGCCATGCCGGGGGATGCAGCCACACCGTGGAAGGTCACCTGGCCACCAAGGGCGCCGGGGCGATTCAGGTTGCCCGTCACTATCGCATGGGCAAGCACGCCGCCCAACTGGGCGGCCATGGTGACCAGAAAAGCCTCATCGGACTCGTTGTAGCGGCGCTTGTCAGCCTGCTGCACCACCAGCACACCGAGCATCCGGCGCTGATGGATGATGGGCACACCCAGAAAGCTGAAATAACGCTCTTCACCCGTGGAAGCGAAGTAGCAGAAGCGCGGATGCGCTTGGGCATCCTCAAGGTTGAGCGGCTCTTCGCGCTTGGCCACCAGCCCTACCAGCCCCTCCCCGAGCGGCAGGATCACATGACCCACAGACTGGGTTCTCAAGCCGATGGTTTCCATCAGCACCAGCTGCTCATGCTCAGGCTCATACAGATAAAAGGAGCACACATCGGTAAGCATCGCCTTGCGAATACGCCGCACCATGGTGGACAGGGCCACTTCAAGATTACGCGCCCCGTTTACTTCCAGAATGATGCGCCGCAGTACCTCAAGCATCGGCGTTTTGCTATCCATGTTCGTCTCTCGCCCCACTGCTATTGCCCGGGAGGGATCCCGACCCTATTCGCCGAATGGTCCGGCGGTCCTGTCTCTGCCTATTCTCTACGCCTATTCCCGGTCCGGGCTTGCTCAGTTCTTGTGCTGTGTCAGCCGCTGCAAGCGTGGTGATAGCTCGCGCAGCGCACAGCGATAGACTTCCCGCTTAAACGACACCACCTGGCCCAACGGATACCAGTAGCTGACCCAGCGCCAGCCATCAAACTCAGGCTTGGCCGAGCCGCTACTCACGCACACCCGATCATCGTGGCAACGAATCCTAAGCAGGAACCACTTCTGTTTCTGGCCGATACAAACCGGCCGGGAATGTGTTCTTACCATGCGTCGCGGCAGACGATACCTAAGCCATCCCCGGGTACAAGCAAGCACCTCGACATCATCGGCGGTCAGGCCGATTTCTTCTTGCAGCTCACGAAAGAGCGCCTGTTTAGGTGTTTCACTTGCGTTAATGCCTCCCTGGGGAAATTGCCATGCGTTCTGCCCTACCCGACGCGCCCAAAGCAGCTGCCCCTGGTCGTTAGCAATAATGATGCCAACATTGGGGCGAAAGCCGTCAGCGTCGATCACGGACTTCACCTTATGAATTCAAGTATTAGTCTCATTCTTCCATAAGGCTGTGAAGGGCCGCAATACAGCCGGCAAATTGCGCCTCTGCTGAACTCGTCGTCTTCAGGTGCTTCTGCCATACTCTTGACGCGAATGCAGACCGCCATAACTTGAGGAAAACCGTGAGCCTAGCCATTTTCGATCTGGACAACACCCTGATCTCCATCGACAGCGACCACGCCTGGGGAGAGTTTCTGCTGGAACAGGGCGCCGTGGACCCAACAGCCTACCGTGAAGCTAACGACCGTTTCATGGCTGACTACGAAGCCGGCACCCTGGATATGGATGAATTTCTGGCAGTGGCACTCAGGCCACTGGCCGAGAACACTCCACAGCAGCTGGCATCCTGGCATCAACAGTTCATGGCCGGCTGGATCGAACCCCATATACTTGAGCGTGGCGAAGAGCTTATCGCACGCCACCGTACCAGCGGCGATACTCTGCTGATCATTACGGCCACCAACCGTTTCATCACAGCCCCCATTGCCAGGCGCCTGGGCATCGATAATTTGATCGCCGTCGAACCGGAAATGAAAGGTGGACGCTACACCGGCCGCGCCGTCGGTACGCCCAGCTTCCGCGAGGGCAAAATCACTCGCCTGAAAGAGTGGATGGCCGACAAAGAACTTTCCATGGAAGACGCCTGGTTCTATAGCGACTCTCACAACGACCTGCCGCTGCTGGAGATGGTTGACCATCCCGTGGCCGTCGATCCAGACGACCAGCTGAAAGAAATCGCCAAACAACGCGACTGGCGGATCATCAGTTTGCGTGACTGACCCCTGATGGACCGCGACGCTTGACTGGCACCATGCGGGTTTTGGTAGGAGCTGCCTTCAGGCTGTGACAGATGCCCCAGACAACGCAAAAAAAACGGTGTGAAACAAAGATAAAAACCCGCCGGGAATTTCCCGGCGGGTTTTACGTTACTTGCAGTCGTTGTTTTCGGCTTGCAGCTGCGGGCTAACGCTTAGCCAAGCAGATGCTCAACGGCAGCGCGCTCTTCACGCAGCTCCTGCTCGGTAGCGCTCATACGCTCACGGCTGAAATCGCTGATATCCAGACCCTGAACGATCTCGTACTTGCCACCCTTACAGATCACCGGGTAGGAGTACATGATGCCCGGCTCGATGCCGTAACTGCCATCAGCGGGAATGCCCATGCTGACAATGCCATCGCTGCCCAACGCCCAATCGCGCATGTGGTCAATGGCCGCAGAAGCTGCTGACGCCGCAGAGGAAGCTCCGCGCGCCTTGATAATCGCCGCGCCACGCTGCTGTACGGTAGGAATGAAGTCGTTCTCATACCAGTCCTGCTCAACCAGCTCCAGTGCCGGCTTGCCAGCGACCTTGCAGTGAGCCAGGTCCGGATACTGGGTAGCACTGTGGTTGCCCCACACCACCATGGATTCCACATCAGTGGAATGCTTGCCAGTTTTCTCAGCCAGCTGCGACTTAGCCCGATTGTGGTCCAGACGCATCATCGCGGTGAACTGGTTCGGGCTGAGGTCCGGCGCATTGCACGAGGCGATCAGCGCATTAGTATTAGCCGGGTTGCCCACCACCAGCACCTTGATATCGCGGCTGGCGCTGTCGTTCATGGCCTTGCCCTGGGCAGAGAAGATCGCCGCGTTGGCTTCGAGCAGATCCTTGCGCTCCATGCCGGGCCCGCGCGGGCGTGCGCCAACCAGCAGAGCATATTCTGCGTCCTTGAAAGCGACATTGGCGTCATCGGTTGCCACAATGTCATGCAGCAGCGGGAAAGCGCAGTCGTTCAGCTCCATAACAACGCCGCTCAAAGCGTCGAGAGCAGGCGTAATTTCCAACAGCTGTAGAATGACCGGCTGATCCTTACCGAGCATGTCGCCAGCGGCGATACGGAACGCCAGTGAGTAGCTGATCTGGCCGGCAGCGCCGGTAATGGCAATACGTACGGGGGCTTTCATGGTAACTCCTTCGGTTATCACCGTGAGGAAAACCGGCGCTTTTACATCGCGCCGACATTCAAGTGGGCAAAATGGTATGCCTGCATTGCACAAAACTCAATGCGACCTGCGACTACACTGACAGTATATGTTTTTATAGACTGATCTTGCGTTATGCTGACTGGCTTAATCTCTCGTTGTATTATCCACCGTTCGCCATCCGGAACACCCAATGTCTTATCGAAGTCCCTCACGCCCCGTACTGATGGCCTTTTCCCTGGTGGCCATACTGGCGCTGTGGCTGGCCTTCGGCGACCTGTCAAGTTTTCGCGATGATGCGCCCGAAGCCGAGGTCGTCTCACAGACTCCGCCTGCACGGGTCGAAATCATGGAGCGTGACGCCAGCGACTTCGCCCCGCGCCTAAGGGTTCAGGGTCAGCTCGAGGCCGAGTATGAGGTAGAGCTGCGTGCACGCCAAAGCGGTCAGGTGGCCAGCCTGCCGATCAGCCAAGGCAGTCGCGTTGCCAAGGGCGAAGTGCTGCTGGAAATTGACCAGCAAGCGCTGCCCGCCAGGCTGAATCAGGCCCAATCAGAGCTGAACCTGGCCCAGGCCGAGCTTGATGGAGCAGAGCGCCTACGCACACGCTCGATGATTTCTGAAACAGAATACCTGCGCCTGCAAAGCCATCTCAGCCGGGCCCGGGCCGAAGTGGCAATGCTCAGCCGCGAGCTTGACGACACCCGCCCCCAGGCGCCTTTCGCAGGCCGTCTAGATCGCCTCGACGTGGACCCAGGCGATGAACTCCAGACTGGCGAGACCTGGGGCCTGCTGATCGAGGATAACCGGCTTGTCGCCAAGGGCTGGGTGCCTCAGCGCCAAGCTCTCGACCTGGACGTTGGGCTACCTGCCTCAGTCCAACTACTGGACGGCAGCAAGCTGAACGGTGTGCTGAGCTCTATTTCCCATCGTGCCGACGAAGCCACACGCAGTTTTGCTATCGAAGTGATGTTGGATAACCCTGAGCAGCGCCGCCTGGCCGGCGCCAGCGCCACCATCGAACTGACGCTCCCCACAAGGCGCGTCCATCGTGTTTCACCGGGGCTGCTGAGCCTGAACCCGGAAGGCCAGCTGGCACTCAAGCACCTTGACGACCAGGATCGCGTCGTTCTCGAGCCGGTCGAGCTGGTCTCCAGCGACGCCGACCAGGCCCGGGTAGCCGGTCTGCCCGAGCATATCCGTCTAATTACCCTCGGCGCCGGTTTCGTCGCATCCGGAGAAAAGGTTGCGCCTGTCCTGGCCACTAGCAATCCCAACACCGCGGGTCCAGTCAACAGTCGACAGGACAGTTCACAACACACCGACGAGTCCTCCACTCCATGATGCGCCGCCTGATCGAAGCCGCGTCGTCCCATGCCCGCACTACCCTGCTGCTGCTGATCGCCTTGTTGGTGGCCGGGGTCAACGCCTGGCAGGCAATTCCCAAGGAGGCCAACCCCGACGTCACCATTCCTTTCGTCTATGTGTCGCTGATGCTTGAAGGCGTCAGCCCCGAGGACGCTGAGCGGTTGCTGGTTCGCCCTATGGAGCAGGAGCTGCGCAGTATCGAAGGCTTACGCCAGGTCACAGCACAGGCCTCGGAAGGTCATGCCTCGGTGACCTTGGAATTCGACCCGGGCTTCGACCCAGACAAAGCCCTAACCGACGTTCGCGAAAAAGTGGATATTGCCAAGGTCAAACTACCGGATGAAGCTGAGGAGCCGCGGGTTATCGAGGTTAACGTAGGCCGTTTCCCGATACTGACCATCGGGCTGTCAGGTCCAGTGGATGAAGAGCGCCAGGCGATCACCGCACGGCGCCTGAAACAGGCCATCGAGGGCATTCCCGAGGTACTCGAGGTGGATATCGGCGGGGATCGCGAGCCCCAGTTGGAGATCATTGTCGATCCTCAGGTTCTCGACAGTTACGGCGTCGACTTTGGCAGCCTGTTCAACCAGGTCAGCCGCAATAATCAGCTGGTTGCCGCAGGCAGCCTGGATACCGGTGCCGGGCGCATCGCCCTGAAAGTGCCCGGGGTCATCGAAGATGTCGAGGACGTCCTCAACCTGCCGGTCAAAGTCGATGGCGACCGGGTCGTCACCTTCAAGGATGTGGCACAGCTATACCCCACCTTCAAGGACCCTGGCGGATTCGCGCGCATCGACGGCCAGCCAGCCATGGTGCTGGAAGTGTCCAAGCGCACCGGCGCCAACCTGATTGCCACCGTGGCCGCCGTCAACGAGCTGCTTGAGCAGGCGGCTGACCAGCTACCCGAGGGTATGGTCATTACCACCATTACCGATCAGTCCGACATGGTAGGTTCCCTGCTGTCAGAGCTGCTCAACAACGTGCTTACCGCCGTTGTGCTGGTGCTGATCGTGATTCTGGCCGCCATGGGGCTGCGCCCCGCCCTGTTGGTAGGACTGACCATTCCAGGCGCCTTTCTGACCGGCATCTTGCTGATCTGGGCAATCGGCTTTACCCTCAACATGGTGGTGCTGTTTGCGCTAATCCTGGTAGCCGGCATGCTGGTTGATGGCGCCATCGTGGTCAGCGAGCTAGCCGACCGCAACCTACATCAGGGCATGCCCCCGGTGCAGGCATGGAACGAGGCCGCGATCCGCATGAGCTGGCCGGTCATCGCCTCCACCGCCACCACCCTGGCCGTGTTTCTGCCGCTGCTGTTCTGGCCCGGCATGGTCGGCGAATTCATGAAATTCCTGCCGGCTACAGTGATCCTGTGCCTGCTGGCCTCGCTGGCCATGGCGCTGATCTTTCTACCCACTCTGGGGGGCGTACTGGGCGGCAAGACAACCCAACAGGCCAGCACCGTCAGCGCCGGCGGACGCGCTTACCGCGCTCTGCTCGCTCGCTTGCTGGGCCACCCCCTCCTGACCCTGCTGGGCGCCGTGCTGCTGATCGCGCTGGTCTACGTGGGCTATGCACGCTTCAATCACGGCGTGGAGTTCTTTCCCAGTGCTGAGCCAGATACCGCCCAGGTACTGGTTCACGCAAGAGGCGATTTTTCCGTCCAGGAAAACGACGCCATCGTGCGCCGCGTGGAGGCACGCCTGGGTGGCATGAGTGAAATTCAGGCGATCTATGCGCGTTCCTTTGCCAACCCTAACCAGCAGCTAGGCAGCGATGTGATCGGTGTGCTGCAGTTCCAGTTTGTTGACTGGCAGCAGCGCCGCCAGGCAGAGAAGATCCTCGACGACATGGCGCGCCAGACCGAGGATCTGGCGGGTATAGAGCTGGAGTTCCGCAAACAGGAACAGGGACCAGCAGGCGGCAAGCCCGTCGTGCTTGAAATTGCCGCCGCACAGAGCAACAAGGCAGAGCTTGCCACTGATGCTATCCGCAGCCGCATGAGTAGCCTGGGCGGCTTTCGTGACATCGAAGACAATCGCAGCCTGCCCGGCGTGGAGTGGCGCATCAAGGTAGACCGTGAAGCCGCTGCCCGCTTCGGCACCGATGTCACCACGGTTGGTAGCGCTATCCAGCTGATTACTACCGGCCTCAAAGTCGCCAGCTACCGCCCCACCGGCATCGACGTCGACGACGAAGTGGATATCCGTATCCGCCTACCGGAAAACGCCCGCTCACTGGACCAGCTTGGTCGACTGACACTGAACACCCCTCGCGGCCAAGTGCCCATCACCAATTTCGTCACCATGACACCAGACACCAAAGTCGGCACCCTGCAGCGCATTGACGGTCGCCGAGCACTGACGCTTGAAGCCGACGTTGAGTCGGGTAGACAGCCTCAGGAGCGGTTAGATGCATTGCTTGACGCCATGCAGGAAGACGGCCTGCCAGACGGCGTAACGGTCAAGGTGGCGGGTGAGCAGCAGGATCAGAAGGAAACCATGGGCTTTCTGATTACTGCCTTCCTAGTGGCCATTGCACTGATGACGCTGATTCTGGTCACCCAGTTCAATAGCCTGTACCAGGCCGCGCTGGTGCTCTCGGCCATTGTTTTCTCAACTGCCGGGGTATTGCTTGGCCTGCTGATCAATGCTCAGCCGTTCGGCATCGTCATGGTGGGCATGGGAATCATTGCCCTAGCCGGTATCGTGGTGAACAACAACATCGTGCTGATCGACACCTACAATCAGCTGCGCGACGAAGGGCTGGAGCCGATTGAGGCAGCACTGGAGGCTGGCGGGCTCAGACTGCGCCCGGTGCTGCTTACCGCGATTACCACGGTGCTGGGACTGATGCCCATGGTGCTGCAGATCAACGTCGACCTGTTCAGCCCTGCACTGGGATTCAACGCGCCCTCGACCCAGTGGTGGACCCAGCTCTCCAGCGCCATTGCCGGTGGCCTGACTTTTGCTACCGGCCTGACGCTGCTACTGACACCCTGCATGCTGGTGCTGGGCAAGCAGCGCAAAGCAAAAAAACAGGGTTAGCTGATAGACTTGGGCGCCTGACGGCGCCATCGCTGTCTAAAGACAGCTCCCACGAAGGTCAAAATCTGAAGACTTCTCCCACGAAGGCGAATCACCCGTTTATAAACAACGAGATGCACCGATTTTCGTAGAAGCCTTGTTCACAAGGCGAAAACGCCGCGCAGCGGTGATTAGGTTGGCCTGTTAGCAGAGACTTCAGGATACGCCAATATTACTCAGCAGCCGGGGTATTGGCGTCATGCAGTCGGGCAATCAGCTCATCTTCCAGGGCAAAGCGCTCGCCCAGGCCTTTTGTCAGTCGCTCGATCCAGGCCGGCAGCCGGTTAAGATTGCGCTCACAGCTGGCTGGCGTGTCGTAGTCTTCATCGAACGCCAGCACCAGCTCTGTCGACATTTCCAGGCGCTCAAGCAGGCGCTCCGACAGCGTCAGCGCCTGCTTGTCATCAAAGGCTTCAGCTTCTTTGGCCAGCTGGGGATACACCGTGAAATGCCCGGAGCTGACGTAGTCCATCAGCAGCTGACTGAAATCGTCAATATACTGCTTGGTCGGTGTTTCCATCTCGGCGTCACAGGCGTCATTGAGCACCCTGAAGCTCACCAGTAGCGCCTGGCGCTGCTCCAGCCAGTGATCCACCAGCTGGTGGACACCGCCCCAACGCTCCTGAGCTGTTTTACATTTCTCAAGCATGGTTCTTCTCCACAAGTGCCAGGGTCAGTAAATCATCACTGACAGCCCCTAGCGAAGCAATAGCGTCATCAATCGGCAGGTGGAACATCCATCCAACGATAACCGCTGCGCCGCGCTCTGATAAGACTCAGCAGCATCCCCAAGGGGATCAGGGCCAGCAGCACAAAACCGATCAGTGTCCAGCCAGGCAGCGACAGACCGAGAAAGCGCAGACTGATATCGGCGCATTCGCCGGAAGCGGTCAGCACTTGGCTGATCACCTGCTGCAACGGCAGCATGTCCATCATGTAGTCCAGCCCCGGCCCGCAGCTGGGTACCTTATCGGCAGGCAGCGACTGCAGCCACAAGTGACGCCATGCCAGACCGATACCACCAGCTGCCGCCAGTAGGCCGAGCAGACCATAAACAAAGGCTCCGCCGCGCCCTTCGGGGTTGTGAATAGCGGCTATCGCAAATACCAGCGCAGCGGCCAGCACAGCCACACGCTGGAAGATACACAGCGGACACGGCTCCAGATCGGCCAAATGCTCCAGGCCAAGAGCCACCATTATCATCAGCACACAAAATGCCAGGCCCAGCAGCGCCCAGCGGCGCACACTCACCTCCCTGAGTTCGTCCCACATTACTGTGTGCCCTCTGCCGCCATGATGACAGCCGCACACGATTTATCGGCGCGTGTGAAGTAGTCCTGCATGAATTCATCAAAGCTTTGTGTATCTGCCGCTTCAATCTCCTTTTGCTGTTGCTCGGAGTCTGCAACCAGCGCCTCAAACTCGGCCTGGCGCTCTGGATCCGGATCCTGTGCTGCCAGTAGCTCGGCCTGTCGGCGCGCTTCAGCGTAGGTCAGCTCAGAGAACTCGCTGTTGCTGTCCAATAACTTCTTCAGGTACTGCCCTGACGGCGTCAGCTCAGGGTCATCCAGCAGCGGCGCGAGCTCGGCAAGCGCATCAGCGTGCGGGCTGCCATCTTCTTCGATGTCCAGCAGTTCGGCGACCTGCCCCATCTCAGCAAAGATGTCGCCACCCCAGTCGGCAACACTACGTTTGTTGCCGTGGTGCTCCAGACGCAGCTCCGGGTCGCGGCCACGACTGACCACCAGGCGGCGGTTATCATCCAGGTGCTCACACTCCAGATCGGAAATCCACGGGCTATCAGACAACAGACACCAAGCCACGAAGGTATCAAGGAAACGACAGCGCGTAGCATCAATGCCACGCACATCAAACGGATCAAGGTCCAGGCAGCGCACCTCGATGTATTCCACACCGTCACATTCCAGCGCCTGGCTGGGTGTTTCACCCTGCTTAGCCACACGTTTGGGCCGGATGTCGCTGTAGTACTCATTTTCAATCTGCAGGATGCTGGCATTGAGCTGAGGCCAGTCGCTGTCAGCCTGAGCGCCCCTTGCCGCATAAGTCGGCCAAGGTGTGGAAATGGCATGACGCAACGTATTGACGAAGTTGGACAGCGAATTGAAGCAGATCTTGATCTGCTCCTGCACCTTGTTCTGATACCCCAGGTCCGACATCCGTAGGCTGGTAGCATAACGCGAGATCAGGGTGTGCTCGCCGTGGCGCTCGAGCCCTTCTGGTACGCGACCATCAGGCATAAAGCTGGTATCAAATGCCGGTGAGGCGCCGAACAGATACAGCAGCAGCCAGCTGTGACGACGGAAGTTGCGGATCAGGTCAAAGTAGCGGGCCGAGCGATAGTCCTGCATGGAAATGTCACTGCGGCCATCGAGCTCAAGCAGGTGGTCCCAGAAGCTCTCAGGCAGGGAAACGTTGTAGTGCACGCCGGCAATCGACTGCATGATGCGCCCATAGCGCAGATCCAACCCCTTGCGATAGACGTGCTTCATGCGCCCACTATTGGAGGTGCCATAGTCGGCAATCGGCACACTGTCATTGCCGCTCAGCCGCGACGGCATACTCGCCGGCCAGATGCTTTCATCACCAATCTTACGGTAGGTGAAGCGGTGCAATTCGGTCAGAAAGTCCAACGCTTCCTGCGTCTCAGTAAAGACTGGCGTCACGAACTCCAGCAACGCTTCAGAATAGTCCGTGGTGATATACGGATGCGTCAGCTTGGAGCCCAGCCCGCGCTGATGCGGTGTCTGGGCAACGTGTGCGTCAGGATCGACCCGCAAGCCTTCCTTTTCAATGCCTCGGCGCAGACGACCAAGACGCCCCTGTTGTGCCGGCTCGCGAAGCCGTTCAATCAATGCTGTGAGCGATTCAGACAAGTGGAACACCCCGTGTCGGGGACGCCGGCGCAGCGCCGGCATCGCATTTTTCCTCGGGCACCGAAGCACCCATAAGATGGTCAATTATGGCGCTCATGAAGCGCCTTGCAAGCAGGGTCACTTGCCTTCCTTCGCTTTGAGCAGTGCCGCCCCCAGCGCACCCAACTGATTGCTGCCCTGCTGCCCCTGGCGCGGGCCTTTGTTCCCTTGCCCGCCACCACTGCTGTCGCCGCGCGACCTTCCGCCGCGGCGCGCGGGTCTGTCCTGCGCTGCCCGGCCAGAGCGGCCCGGCGCTTCCTGTTCCTCGGGCTGGTCATCCAGGCGCATGGACAGCCCGATACGACCCCGTTCGATATCCACGCTCATCACCTTGACCGTGACGATATCTCCGGCCTTGACCACCGTGCGCGGGTCATCAATAAAGCGGTCGGACAGCGCCGAGATATGCACCAGGCCGTCCTGATGAACGCCGATATCCACAAAGGCGCCGAAGTGGGTCACATTGGTCACGCTGCCCTCGAGCACCATGCCCGGCTCCAGGTCCTTGAGGGTTTCTACTCCCTCGCGGAACTCCGCCGCCTTGAACTCGGGCCGCGGGTCACGCCCCGGTTTGTCGAGCTCAGCAAGGATGTCGCTGACCGTTAGGACGCCGAAGCGCTCATCGGTAAAGTCGCCGGGCTTGAGTGACTTGAGTGTGGCACTGTCGCCTATCAGGCTGCCAAGCTCACGCTGGCTGCGTTTGGCGATGGCTTCCACCAGCGGATAGGCCTCGGGGTGCACGGCGCTGGCATCCAGCGGGTTATCGCCGTTCATGATACGCAGAAAGCCGGCGCACTGCTCAAAGGTCTTGGGTCCCAGCCGACTGACCTCCAGCAGCTGGCGACGCGAGCGGAACGCCCCCTCGGCATCTCGGCGCGCCACGATATTCTCGGCCAGCCCCGGGTTCAAGCCAGCCACCCGCGACAGTAGCGCCGAAGAGGCGGTATTGAGATCAACACCCACGGCATTAACACAGTCTTCAATTACCGCTTCCAGGCTACGCGACAGCTGCACCTGAGACACATCGTGCTGGTACTGCCCCACGCCAATGGACTTGGGCTCGATCTTGACCAGCTCGGCCAGCGGGTCCTGCAGCCGGCGAGCGATAGACACTGCGCCGCGCACCGTCACGTCCAGATCAGGCAGTTCACGTGACGCGTATTCAGACGCCGAGTACACCGAGGCGCCGGCCTCCGACACCATGACCTTGGACAGCACACGCTTGCCCGCCGCCAGCTTAACCAGCTCACCGGCCAAGCGGTCAGTCTCGCGACTGGCGGTGCCGTTGCCCACGGCGATCAGCGCCACGTCATGGCGCTCGACCAGGCGAGCCAGGGTCGCCAGAGACTCACTCCATTGGTTGCGCGGTGCATGGGGGAAAATGGTTGTCTCATCAAGGTAGCGTCCGGTGGCATCCACCACCGCCACCTTGCAACCAGTACGCAAGCCGGGGTCAATAGCCAGCGTAGTCTTGGCACCGGCCGGTGCAGCCAACAGCAGATCCTTGAGGTTGGCAGCAAACACCTCGATGGCCTCGATCTCGGCGCGCTCACGCAGCCGACCCATCAGCTCGGTTTCCAAGTGGGTATACAGCTTGACCCGCCAAGTCCAGCGCACCACCTCGGCCAACCAGCGGTCAGCCGGACGCTGCTCATCGCGAATCTCGAAGTGACGCGCAATCGCCACCTGGGCCGGATGAATCGCTGCCTCGTCTTCACCAGGCAGACGCAGAGTCAGCGCCAGCACGCCCTCGTTGCGACCGCGAAACATCGCCAGCGCACGATGCGATGGCACCTTGGCCAGTGTTTCGTCGTGTTCGAAGTAATCGGAGAACTTGGCGCCCTCGCGCTCTTTGCCGTCAATCAGCCGCGCGCTCAGCTCGCCTTCATTCCACAGCCGCTCGCGCAGCTGCCCGACTAGCTCCGGGTCTTCGGCAAAGCGCTCCATAAGGATCTGCTTGGCGCCGTCGAGTGCCGCCTTAGCATCTTCAACGGCTGGGTTGTCGCCCTCTGCGACATGAAGGTACTTGGCCGCCTCGGCTTCGGGGTCCAGCATCGGGTCGGCCAGTAGCGCATCGGCCAGCGGCTCAAGGCCTGCTTCACGGGCAATCTGGGCTTTGGTGCGGCGCTTCTTACGGTACGGCAGGTAGAGGTCTTCCAGACGCTGCTTGGTGTCCGCGTCGCGAATCAACCCAGCAAGCTCATCGGTCAGCTTGCCCTGCTCGTCGATGCTGACCAGCACCGCGTCGCGGCGCTCTTCCAGCTCACGCAGATAGCCCAGGCGCTCATGCAGGTTGCGCAGCTGGATATCGTCGAGCGCGCCTGTGACTTCCTTACGATAACGAGCGATGAAGGGCACAGTAGCCCCTCCGTCGAGCAGTTCCACGGTGGCCGCCACCTGCGCGGGGCGAACGCCGAGTTCCTCGGCGAGACGGGTGATGATCTTGGCTTGTACGTCCATGAAGTCCTTGCCGATACAGATACGAAGTATCGCGACAAGGTACCACAAACGCCAAGTTGAGCCACGCGCATCCGCGCATGACGACTTTAGTCGCGTTGATGGCCTGGACCTTGGACAGACGGTTTAAAATCCGGCTACATTGTCGACAATCTCTGAAGCTTCGCCCCGTCTGTCTGAGCAGCCCGTTCCGAATAACAAACGACAACGCAAAGAGGATACCCATCATGAGCACCCCGTCGACAGCGCCAGATATAGCACAGTTTGTGCAGGCCCGTGACTTCCTACAGGCCCACCGTGAAGACTACGCTACCGCCTACCGCGACTTCCGCTGGCCGCGCTTCAGCGAGTTCAACTGGGCGCTGGACTACTTCGACCCCATGGCTAAAGGCAACGATGCCCCGGCATTGTGGATCGTCGAGGAAGACGGCAGTGAGGCGCGCCTGAGCTTTGCCGAAATGTCCCAACGCTCTAACCAGGTGGCCAACTGGCTGCGTGGACTGGGTATCCAGCGCGGCGACCGCATCCTGCTGATGCTCGGTAACGAAGTGCCGCTGTGGGAAGTCATGCTGGCCGCCATCAAGCTCGGCGCGGTACTGATTCCCGCCACCGCGCTGCTGACTCCAGAGGACCTCGACGACCGTGTTGGCCGCGGCGGCGTCAAGCACCTGATCATCGGTCATGCCCATCTGGACAAGTTTGATGACATCGACGCCAGGCTCACGCGTATCAGCGTCGGTGGCGCGACGCCGGGCTGGCATGACTTTGCCGAGTCTCAAAAGGCCGATGCTGACTTCACACCCGATGGTGTGACCAAAGCCGATGATCCAATGCTGCTGTACTTCACTTCCGGCACCACCTCACAGCCCAAGCTAGTAACCCACACCCACCAGTCCTACCCGGTAGGGCACCTTTCCACCATGTACTGGATTGGTCTGCAGAAAGGCGACCGGCATCTCAATATCAGCTCGCCAGGCTGGGCCAAGCACGCCTGGAGCTGTTTCTTTGCCCCATGGAATGCTGGTGCCTGCGTATTTCTTTACAACTATGAACGGTTCGATGCCCTGGCCCTGCTACAGGTGCTGGAGCGCTACCAGATCACCACGCTGTGCGCCCCGCCCACCGTATGGCGCCTACTGATCCAGCAGGACCTCAAGGCGTATGACATCGCGCTGCGCGATATCGTCGGTGCTGGCGAGCCACTCAACCCCGAGGTCATCGACCAGGTGCAAACTGCCTGGGGGCTGACCATTCGTGACGGCTTCGGCCAGACCGAGACCACTGCTCAAATCGGCAATTCGCCCGGCCAGCCGCTCAAGCCTGGCTCCATGGGCCGTCCTTTGCCGGGTTACCATGTGGCCATGCTCGATGCCGAAGGTAACCCAAGCAGCGAAGGTGAGGTGGCCCTTGTGCTGGGTGACAAGCACCCCGCTGGGCTGATGGTCGGCTATGCTGGCGACCCTGAGCGCACCGAGGAAGCTATGTTTGGCGGCTATTACCGCACCGGCGACATGGCCAGCATCGACGATGAAGGTTACATCACCTACGTGGGCCGCTCCGATGATGTGTTCAAGGCGTCTGACTACCGCATCAGCCCCTTCGAGCTGGAAAGTGTGCTGATCGAGCACCCCGCAGTAGGCGAAGCCGCCATCGTCCCAAGCCCCGACCCGGTGCGCACCTCAGTACCCAAGGCCTACATCATCCCCGCCACCGGCTTTGAGCCTGATGCCGAACTGGCACGGGATATTTTCGCCTTCACCCGCGAACGCCTGGCGCCTTACAAGCGCATCCGCCGCTTGGAGTTCGCCGACCTGCCCAAGACCATCTCGGGCAAGATTCGCCGCGTCGAGCTACGCCATGCCGAAACCAACAAAGCGGATGACCAGCGCGGAGAGCTAGAATTCTTCGAGGACGACTTTCCCGACTTAAAGCCCTGAAACAATCAGTAAAGCCGCACACAAAAACGGGAAGGCAATGCCTTCCCGTTTGTAAGCCGCCTGCTGCAGCTAATCGCTTACTGCATGAACCAGCCGTGGCTGACAACCAGCGACTGACCGGTCATCACATTGCTCTGGGCAGCAGCAAAGAACAGCACGGCATCAGCCACGTCGTCGGTAGTAGTAAACTCAGCGTCTACCGTTTCCTTGAGCATGACATCCTTGATCACTTCCTCTTCAGTGATGCCCAACTCCTTGGCCTGCTCAGGAATTTGTTTATCGACAAGCGGCGTACGCACAAAACCCGGGCAGACCACATTCGCAGTGACATTATGCTCAGCGCCCTCCTTGGCCAAGACCTTACAGAGACCAATCAGGCCATGTTTGGCAGTCACATAAGGCGCTTTAAGCTTCGAGGCCTCTTTGGAGTGCACCGAACCCATGTAAATAACACGACCATAATTGGCTTTGTACATATGCTTGAGGCAGGCGCGGGTGGTCAAGAAGGCGCCATCAAGATGGATTGATAGCATCTTTTTCCAGTCGTTAAACGGGAAATTTACCAGCGGGTGTACCGTCTGGATACCCGCATTGCTGACAAGAATGTCAATCTTGCCATACTTGGCAATAACCTCATCCACCGCTTTTTCAACCTGCGCCTCGTCAGTGACATCCATGGCCACAGCAAAAGCATCAGCCCCGGATGCCTTGATCTCATCTGCAGTAGTCTTTGCAGCATCCAGATTAAGATCAGCAATAATGGGAATGCCGCCTTCGGCGGCAAAACGGATGGCAATTTCCTTGCCGATGCCGCTGGCAGATCCAGTAATCAACCCAACTTTGCTATCAAAACGCGCCATGGTTCACTTTCCTTCTTTAAGAGTTGGCAATGCCATCAAAAGAGTCAAACACGAGCTCATACAAAGACAGAACAACAAGACAGAGCAACGATACACCACATAGGGTGAGTCACTAAGCAGGCACAAACTCAAGCGCCAGACCGTTGTTGCACCAACGCAAGCCTGTTGGCTCTGGGCCGTCCTCGAAAACGTGACCTTGATGACCACCGCAGCGGGCGCAGTGATATTCCGTACGAGGAATCAGCAGCACAAAATCTCGCTCAGTCAGCAGGTGGCCTTCCACATGGGTGAAAAAGCTCGGCCAGCCGGTGCCTGAGTCGTACTTCATGTCGCTGTCAAACAGTACCAGGCCACAGCCGGCACAGCGGTATTCACCGTCGCGGGTTTCTTTATCCAACGGGCTCGACCCGGCGGGCTCAGTTCCTGCTTCACGCAGAATCTCATAGCGGGCCTCGCCCAGGCGCTCACGCCATTCGTCTGCCGATAGCTCGAGCTTTTCAATCCCCTCGGCCGGTGACAGATCCAGCTTGGGACGTGCGCTGACCACTCCTGGCAGCGCCGTAGCCAGGCCGGCAATACCGATCATTCCTAAAAACTGGCGGCGCTTCATGATGTGATCTCCCATGCGTTGAGTCGGTCGGTACAGAGGTATTCAAAAATAAAAAGGGGAAGCCATCGCTTCCCCTTATAGACTTGCAGCCAGGCACCAAGTTCACTGTAAACGCAGTGCCTTGTGTTACTGGCGTTTTATCAGCCCAGGCTCGGCCCTGCCTTGGTGATGGCGTCGCTAACGCCGTCAAACATCTTGAAGTTGTCGACAAACTTGGCCACCAGCTCGCCCAACTGACGATCATAGGCGTTCTGGTCTTCCCAGGTTTCACGCGGATCAAGCAGACGCGAATCAACGCCCGGGACAGCGGTAGGCACGGCCAGATTCAGGCCTGGCAGATGACGGGTTTCCACATCGCGCAGCACACCAGCCTGAATCGCGCTGATGATGGCGCGAGTGGTCGGAATGGAGAAACGCGAACCACCTTCGCCGTAGACGCCACCGGTCCAGCCAGTGTTGACCAGATACACTTGGGCGTCTTTCTCAGCCACACGCTTGATCAGTAGGTCAGCATAGACACGCGCTGGGCGCGGGAAGAAAGGGGCGCCAAAGCAGGTTGAGAAGGTCGCTTCCAGGCTGCTGGAGGAACCCACTTCGGTCGAGCCGACTTTAGCGGTGTAGCCAGACAGGAAGTGGTAAGCCGCCGCTTCCTTGGACAACACAGAGACCGGCGGCAACACACCACTCATGTCGCAGGTTAGGAAAACGATGGCATTGGGCTCACCGGCACGGTTTTCGGCCACACGCTTCTCGACGTGCTCCAGCGGATAAGCGGCACGCGAGTTCTGGGTCAGGCTGTCGTCGGTGTAATCCGGCTCACGACGATCATTGAGCACCACGTTTTCCAGCACAGTGCCAAACTTGATGGCATCCCAGATGATCGGCTCATTCTTCTGAGACAGATCGATACACTTGGCGTAGCAGCCACCCTCAATATTGAACACTGTACCGACACCCCAACCGTGCTCATCGTCACCAATTAGGAAACGCGCGGGGTCAGCTGACAGCGTGGTCTTGCCGGTGCCAGAAAGACCAAAAAACAGCGTGGTTTCTCCGTCCTCACCCACGTTGGCACTGCAGTGCATCGGCAACACGTCAGCCGCGGGCAGCAGGAAGTTCTGCACCGAGAACATGGCTTTCTTCATTTCGCCGGCATAGCGCATCCCAGCGATCAGTACTTTCTTCTCAGCAAAATTCAGGATCACACAACCGTCGGAATTCGTGCCATCGCGGGCCGGATCGCAGACAAAGAACGGCGCGTTGATGATCGTCCACTCATCTTTACCCGCCGGGTTATAGGCATCAGGACGCACGAACATCGTGCGGCCAAACAGGCCATGCCAGGCAGTCTCGGTATTAACACGAACCGGCAAATAGTGGGTCGGATCGCTGCCAACGTGAAGCTCAGAAACATAATACTCGCGGCCGTGCAGGTATTCCTCGACACGCGCCCAGAGGGCATCAAACTTGTCGGCAGCAAAAGGACGGTTGACGCTGCCCCAGTCAATTTCATCACGCGTGGTCGGCTCATCGACAATGAAACGGTCCTTGGGCGAACGACCGGTACGCTCACCCGTATTCACTACCAATGCTCCCTGAGCGCCAAGACGACCTTCGCCGTTAGCGACGGCACGCTCGATAAGCTCCGTGCTGCTGAGGTTGACGTGGGCTTTAGTGGGGGCTGATTGCGTCATGTTCATGTCGTTTCCTGGGCCTTGGGCCGTTCTCTCATTTACCGTGCGTGAGTGGTACTTGCTCGCTCATCCCGAGAGCTCCGCAAACGGCATTCCGTTTCGTCCCGCCCTGCTCTCACCTAGATGAATGGCGCGTATTATTGCAAATATTCACGCTACGTGGAACGTCATCTTTAAGTGGAATTATGTAGTTTTATTACCGGAAAGCGCTATTTTAATGCAGCGTCGGTGGTGGCGAATCTGGTGTATCCAGCATTAACTCGACCTCAGCGGCAGTGAAACTGTAATTGGTATGACAGAAATGACACTGGGTATCGATACTGCCCTGCTCTGCCAGGATTTCGCGCAGCTCCTGGCCACCCAACGTCAGCAAAGCGCCAGCAATCCGCTCGCGCGAGCAGGTGCAGCCAAAGCGCAGCTCCTTGGGCTCAAAAATGCGCACACTTTCCTCATGATAAAGTCGACGCAACATCTCTTCAGGCCCCACCTCAAGCATCTCAGCTTCATTCAGGGTCTGGGCCAGTATTACCGTGCGCTCCCAGGCATCATCATCCTGATTGAGCGACTCATCCGGCAGGCGCTGCAGCAACATTCCGGCACTTGTTTCACTGTCAGCGGCCAGCCACAGCCGTGTCGGCAGCTGTTCGGAGCGGGCAAAGTAATCTTCAAGGCAACCGGCCAGAGAGTCGCGCTCCAGTGCCACGACACCTTGGTAACGGCGCCCGCCCTTGGGGTCCAGCGTGATAGTAATGCGCCCGCTGCCAAACAGGTCGGTGAAGTTGGCATTCTCATCCGGCAAGGCCGCGCTGTCGTCAAGCTGGGCAATGGCCCTCAGCTCACCGCCGGGATTGGATTCGGCCATCATCATGGTCACCGCACCCTGGCCACGCACCTCGATGCTCATGGTGCCGTCGAGCTTGACCGTCTCGGTCAACAGCGCCACAGCAGCCAGCAACTCACCCAACTGACGCGTCACGGCATCAGGGTAGTCATGACGCGCCATCACTTCACGATGCGCCTTGGCAAGGTTAACGATCTCACCACGTACGTTGGTGCGCTCAAAAAGAAAACGCTGAATCTGATCAGTCATTGGAAAACCTGATTACCTGAGTAAAAAATGACAAGTATTGAAACCTTGAGCGGATAGGCCACAACGTGCCAGCGGAAAATGCGGCGTCAACCCTTGCCACTGTCCTCACCACGCATGAAACGCTTAATCTGGCGGCGGTCCCGGCTGTCGGGACGTTTGAGCGGATGCTGCATGGCCTGATTGGCCAGACGCCTGCTTTCGGCTTCCTGGGTACGACGTTCCTGGCTCTCGGTGGTCTCCTGATATAGGGTCCGGGCCTCGGGGGCGCCACGACGTTGATCCGACAACAGCAGCACTTCGACTTCCATCACATCCCAGCCCTGGGGAACCCGAATCAGCGCACCCACTTCCACAAGCTTGCTAGTTTTAGCCCGGGCGCCGTTGTAATGCACCTTGCCGCCTTCAATGGCCTTCTTGGCCAGCGCCCGGGTCTTGAAAAAGCGTGCCGCCCACAACCACTTGTCGAGACGCACACTACTCATGGGCACCTCCTGCAGATGAAACGACCTGCGGCAGCAAAGAGGCAAACCGGTCAACTGCCGAAAAACTCTCGAACACCTTTTCTGGGCGCGTGCTGTCCGGCTGCTTAATACCCAACAGGTGACGAATACCAAAACGGTGCGCACTCTCCAACACGGTAACGTTATCGTCAATAAACAGCGTGCGCTGCGGGTCAAAGGGCTCGATTTTCTGCAGCTCGACCCAGAAACTCTGCTGCTCTTTGGGCGCGCCCAGATCCTGGGAGGACACGATAGCATCTAGGTAGTGGTCAAGCCCGGTGAGCGGCAGCTTCAACGCCAGACTTTCACGGTCTGCATTGGTCGCCAGCACCACTCTGGGGTGAGCGTCCTTGAGCCACTTGAGAAAATCCAGCGAGTCATCGCGCAGGCCGATGAGGTGCTGCACTTCACGCTTGAGCGCCGGCACATCCACCTTCAGTTCGCGGCTCCAGTAGGCCAGGCTGTACCAGTCCAACGAGCCCTGCTCACGGATAATCCGCGAACGCACCACGTCCTGAGTTGCTTCATCGAGCTGGTGAAGCTCCACATAGCGGCGCGGCAAGTGCTCAAGCCAAAAATGACTGTCAAAGTGCAGATCCAGCAGAGTGCCGTCCATATCCAGCAGAACGGTATCGATGGCGCGCCAGTCGATCATGAAGTTCCTCGAAGAGTCCGGAAAGGTTCACGAATGAAAACGACGTGATAGTGTAACCAATCAATGCTGCAGTCGCATGTTGCTGCCATGTCACCTCAGTCACTGTACGCGTTTACCTCACTCACCACTTAATCATAAGGACGTCACCATGAGCGACTCCCCCGTGCACAAACCCGATATTCTGGCACGACGCCGCGTCGCTGAAAGCCGCTTGTTTCGCATTGAAGAAATGGAGCTGCGCTTTTCCAATGGCGCCGAACGCACCTTTGAGCGGCTGGGTGGCACAGGACGCGGCTACGGTGCAGTAATGATCGTCGCCCTGCCCGACCCCGACCACGTGCTGCTTATCCGTGAGTATGCGGCAGGCCTTGAGGACTATGTGCTGACGCTACCTAAAGGCCTAGTAGACCCGGGTGAAGATATCGTTACTGCGGCCAACCGCGAGCTGATGGAAGAGTGCGGCTTTGGCGCCCGGAATATTGAGCCGCTGACTGAGCTGAGCCTGGCACCCAACTACATGAGCCACCGCATGCAGGTCATGCTGGCCACTGATCTTTACCCCAAACGGCTGCCAGGCGACGAACCTGAACCACTGGTCGTTGAAACCCACGCGCTTGAAGAGCTGCCGGCACTGCTGGAGCGAGATGACTTCCATGAAGCCCGGGCCATCGCCGCCCTGTACATTGCCCGGGATATCGCACGCGAGTTGCGTCGTGCCGAAACGCTGGACATCAATCCCTGGTAATGACACAAACGGCCTCCCCTCACTCCGCTCTACACGAGGCGGCTCAGAAGGAAGACCCCGGGCGCTGCAAAAAACTCAGTTCTTCCGCACTGGATTCACGACCGAGAATTTCATTGCGATGCGGATAACGACCAAACTGCAGCAGGATGTCTCGATGACGATGCTCGAAGTCCAGGTTCTTCTCAAGTCCTGGCTGGTCAAACAGTCGCAGCGCTTCCTCGTGAACAAGCAACGACTCGCTATGCATGTAAGGCATATACAGAAAGGCCCGCTCATGGGGCTCAAGGGCAGCATCGTCTCCCCGCGCCACGGCTTCCTGCGCCAACACCAGTGCCTGCGGGTCTGCAGCAAAAGCCTCGGGCGTATCGCGATGGATATTGCGTGAAAACTGGTCAAGTACAATCACCTCGGCCAGGCGACCATGCGGCGTGGCCCGCCACCGCCACAATTCCCCGTGCTTGGCAGCCATCAGCACTTCACCAAAACGTCGTTCAATATCAGCATCAAGGGTGCTGGACTTCTGGAACCACTGCGCCGGCGTCAGTTCTGTAAACCAGTACCTGATCACCTCGCTTGCAAATTTTTCGGATGCATATACTGCATTCTGATCGGGCATATCCACGCCTCCAAGTTCATGCCCCATTGGGGACAACGGCTGGTATCATTCAGCATAGCGTTATTCCATACAACTTAACGACTGGCGGCTTACCCATGAATTTCAACCAGATGCTTCCCATGTTCGGCTATGTTTTCAACGTCATCGGCATTGTGCTGTGTATCGTCGGCCTGACCATAGCCCGCAACAAACATCGACGCGTACTTGGTGGCATTCTGGTGGTACTCGGCTTTCTGATTGCCGCAAGCCCGATGCTGATGCAGATGATGGGGGCTTTCGAACCCTCTGCAACTGGCGTCGTGCCCCCGCAGTAAGCCCACAGCCAACTAACGCTTCGCTTTCTTCACTGCTTATCGCCATGGTCAATCGCCATAGCTAAAGGTTATCAGATGCCTCGGGTCGTTCTGCTACTGTCACTATGTCAGGCACTGCTGGTCAGCGGCAATATCCTGCTAATCGCCGTATCACCGCTGATCGGCTCACAGCTTGCGCCATCGCCAGCCTGGTCTACCGCCCCCGTAGCAACCCAGTGGTTGGGCCTGATGTGCGCAACCATCCCCGCCTCGCTAATCATGGGACGGCTGGGACGTCGCCGCGGCTTCGTGCTCGGCAACTTGCTCGGCCTCAGCGGCGCCTGCCTAGCCATGGTCGCCCTGCAGGCGCAGCAGTTCATACTGTTCCTGGCTTCTACCTGGCTGATCGGCATCGGGATCGGCTTTGGCCAACTGTACCGCTTTGCGGCGGTTGAGGCGGCCCCTGAAGGCGGGCGTGACCGGGCGATTGGCCTGGTGATGGGCGGCGGCGTGCTGGCGGCCTTCCTTGGCCCCTGGCTTGCCCGCTACAGCCATGCGCTGGCCGACACCCCATATCTAGGTAGCTTCTTCGGCCTAGCCGCCCTCTATCTGCTTGCCCTGGTGCTGCTACGCTGGGTGCATATCGCCCCGGCTGCGCCACACTCAAAGACCACATCAACGCGTTCGCTGCTCGATATTATGCGCCAGCCTAGCTTCATCCTGGCTGCTACCAGCGCCATGGTGGGCTATGGCGTGATGAACCTGGCCATGACCGCTACGCCAATCGCCATGGCCGATGCCGGACATAACTTCGACCAAGTTGCCACCACCATCCAGTGGCACGTAGTGGCCATGTTTCTGCCCTCGTTTCTGACCGGCCGGCTGACCGCCCGTTTCGGCCCAGTATTCATGATAGTGACTGGCTGTCTGCTGCTGGCAGCAAGCGTGGCCGTTGCCCAATTCCAGACCAGCTACGCCCACTTCATTATCGGCCTGGTGCTGCTTGGCCTGGGCTGGAACTTCACCTTCTTGCCAGCGACCGGGCTGCTCACTGAAGTACACAAGCCAGAAGAAAGAGCACGCACCCAAGCCGCCAACGAATTCCTGGTATTTTCCACCGTAGCCATCACGGCACTGATTGCCGGCCCACTGGTCAACACCGTGGGCTGGTCAGCCCTCAACGCGTCACTGTTGCCCCTGTGCCTGCTGCCACCGGTAACGCTGGCCTGGCGACGACTTGCGTTGCGCCGCCGCCACCCCCATACCAACCTCTAGACCCAGACTGTCACCGACAAGGACCTCTGCCGCATGCTCGAGCCCCTGACCCGGGAACTGAATGACCTGATGGAGCGAACGCGCGATCGCCAGTTGCGTCTGGCGGTTACTGGCCTGTCGCGTGCGGGAAAAACCGCCTTTCTCACCTCGCTGATTCACCAGCTGCGTCACGCTGGCGTCGAAGCTCGGCTGGACTTGCTAACGGCAGCCCGGGAAGGTCGGTTGCTGGGCGCACGCCGCGTCGAGCAGCAGGACCTTGGCGTACCGCGCTTTCCCTTTGATCAGGCCATGGCCGCCCTTGATGCCAACCCGCCACGCTGGCCGGATGCCACACGCGGCATCAGCGAGCTGCGTCTGGTACTGCGCTACCGCCCACGCAAGAACAGTCTGTTCGGAGCGGATATCCGAGAGCTAACACTGGACCTGTTTGATTACCCCGGTGAATGGCTACTGGACCTGCCGCTGCTTGAGCACGACTTTGACAGCTGGAGCCAACAACAGCGCACCGACGGCCAGCAGCGCGGCGAATTTTTCAACCAGTGGCGCAGCGCGGTTGAACAGCTGAGCCCACAGGATGAGTTGGACGAAACCCGCCTGGCCGAGATTGCTGAGCTGTATGCTGGCGGCCTACGCGCCGCACGAGAGGCAGGCTTTTCTGATCTTCAGCCCGGGCGCTTTCTTCTGCCCGGGGATCTTGACGGCGCACCCGTGCTGCAATTTTTCCCGCTGCCCGGACTTGGCGATCACGCCCCCGGCACCTTGACCAAGCTGCCCCCCGACAGCCTGTATGCCACCCTGAAACGGCGCTTTCGCTACTATCAGCAACACATCGTCAAACCTTTTTACCACGATCATTTCCGCCGCTTTGATCGCCAGATCGTACTGGTTGACGTGCTCGGCGCGCTCAACGCCGGGCCAGAACGTTTCGAAGATCTGTCCCGTGCCCTCACCCGGCTGATGGAAAGCTTCGACTACGGCCAGCGCAGCCTGCTCAGCCGACTGTTCGCACCGCGGATCGACCGCCTGGCGATTGCTGCCACCAAGGCCGACCATGTCACGCCCGAGCAGCACCCACGTCTGACCGGCCTGCTGGAAGCGCTGCTGGCTGAACCGATCAAGGATCTGCGCTATGCCAACGTGCCGGTCAAGGCCCTGTCGCTGGCCTCGATACGCGCCACCGACGCCAGGGAGGTACACGACAATGGCAAGACGCTCACCGCTTTGCGCGGCACTACGCTGAGCGGAGAAAGTACCTTGATGTTTCCCGGTGACGTACCCCAACAGCTGCCAACTGCGGACTTCTGGGCGCGCCAAGGCTTCAATTTCACCGCCTTTCAGCCGCTGCCCCCGGGCAAAGGTGCCCTGCCGCACATTCGCATGGATGCCGCCATCGACTGGCTGATCGGAGACAAACTGCAATGAATTCAAGATATTCGTCTTTTGGCACCCAGAAAAACAGCCAGCGCCAGAACGATCAGCAAAACCATGACCCACGCCCAGGCCGACGCTTTTCCCTACCAGAACAGGATGCCGAGCCCACGGAGCGCAGCAACAGCCGTCCCAACCCCGCTGAGCCGGCCCCGGGCCAACAAGTCTCACCAGATATCGACAACCAGCCACTAGTCATCGACACGCCGGACCCGGATAGCCAAGCCGAACGCGGGCTGGCCGATAGCCTTTCGCGCCCGCGCAAACGTCGCTGGGGGCTGCTTGGCCTGCTGGCGGGTGGCGTTACGCTGGGTGTGGTCGAGCTTGGCCTTTCGCTGCCAGCCAGCCTAGCCGCTGGCGACTGGTTCAGCCTGGGCTGGCAGGCACTGGGCCTGGCAGCCATTGGCCTGGGCAGTGCAGCGCTGATCTGCGAGCTATTCCGCCTGCGTCGGCTGCGACGTCACAACAAACTGCGCGAGGCGCTGGGTGCACTACCCCAAGCCACTCACCGCCGCGCTCTGGCGACTGCCCAGGCACTGCGTCAGGACCTTGATCTTGATGACGACCACCCGCACTGGCAGGCGTTTATCGCCGCCAGTCAGCCGCACCACGATGGTCAGGACATTCAGGTACTGCTCGACCACCACCTGCTGGCCCCGCGCGATCGCGAGGCCAGCCGACTGATTTCACGCATGAGCAGCGAAACGGCTGTGCTGGTCGCGGTCAGCCCGTTGACCCTGGTGGATATGGCACTAGTGGCTTGGCGTCATCTGGCCATGGTTGACCGGCTCAGCCGCTTGTACGGGCTGGAGCTCAACTATGCCTCGCGGCTACGTCTGCTGCGCCATGTGCTGCGCGACATGGCCTTTGCCGGCGTCAGCGAGATGGCCAGCGACGCCAGCATGCAGCTGGTTTCCATGAATCTGGCCGGTAAACTTTCGACCCGCGCGGCCCAGGGACTGGGCGTGGGCCTGCTGGGCGCCCGCCTGGGGCTACGAGCCCAGCGCCTAGTGCGCCCGCTGGCCTTTACTGACGATCAGCGCCCGCGCCTTGCGGATCTGCGCAGTGATATGTGGCAGCGTCTAAGACGCCTGGAAAGTCGGGCGCCAGCGTCTGACAGGCCCGAGGACTGACGAAATCCAGAGGCTGGCTGATGCAGCCAAATAAGAAATAAAGCACAAAGTCAGGTAGCATGACGACCGTCAGAAAACACCGTTCGCTATCTTAAAGGAGCTAAGGAAATATCATGATCCGCTTCATTTTCAAGCTTGCTGTGCTGGCCGGACTGGCCTACGCCGGCCTTTTCTTTTATTACGATTACACCATGAAGCGCACCGTCGAAGCCCAAGTCAGCGAACTAGGGCTCAGCTCAGTTGAAGTAAAAAGCATCGACTTCCCCTACACCGCACCGTTGATGACAGACACCCGCATCAAGGCCAACGTGATTTCCCGCGGCGTGGGCGCCGGGCTGAATATCCGCGTCATCGGCAACCCGGTATTCTCCGACAACGTCAGCCTAGAGCTTGACGGCTTACAGGCACTGCAACTGAACCTTGGCACCGGCCAGTAGTTTTGACGGTGGCTGAAGGCGTTTGAGTCTACTCCAGCTCCAGACACAATACGGCCCAGGCCTGAAACAAGCTGGGCCATGAATCAATCCCGACAGGTTAATCTTGCGGCGGGTTCTTGGTGAACTCCCTGTCAGCCAGGGCAGCGGCGACTGCTTCTTCCCACTCGCCCTCGCTGATATCCCAGTGCTTCATATCATGCTCGCTGGCAGGCCCTGCGGCCATCTCCTGCAGCTTTTCTTCTTTAACCTTCTCAAAGCAATGTTGGGCAAATTCTCTGGTTTTCTTGTCGTTCAACTGACGGATCACAGACATACCTTTTCTCCTCGTCATGCATCGATGGGTGAAAAACTTAAGCTGCACAGGCTTCAGAATTTATAACACCAGCCCACCTTGCGCGCGACCCTAAGTCCGCCCATGGCTTCACGGTGCCGGGTACGAAACTGCCAGGTCGCTTTATTGCCTTCGATGCGCAGGGTATGAAACAGTTCGCGCACCGTAGGGGCCAGCCCCAGCGCTTCGCCCAGCTGGGTCTAATCTTACTTTGCCTCATTGCCGGAGCTGCGCCTCAACACCAGCGCAGCCAACAAGGCCGAGGCAACCATCAGCACCAGGGCGGCGGCATTAAGCACCGGAGTAGAGCCTTCGCGTAGGCGGTTGAACAGCGCCACGGTAAGCGGTGTGTCGCTGCCGGTCAGCATAACTGTGGTGTTGAAGTTCTCGAACGACATCAGAAACGCCATGGCAGCTGCACCGAAAATCGCCGGCAGAAGCCAAGGCAACGTGACGGTGAACCAGGCCACCAGTGGTGTAGCGCCGAGGTTAAGCGCCGCTTCTTCGAGTTGCGGATCAAATTTACGCAGCCGGGCGGCGATGACCAAGGTGCTCAGAGTGGTAATGAAACTGACCTGCCCTATGACCACCAACGGTGTACCAGGGCGCAACATGTCCAGTTCAAACGCCCAGGCACGTGACAGTTCGTTGGCCATGCCGCTGTAAAACACCAATATCGACACGCCCAGGATGACGCCGGGAATCACCAGCGGCAACAACAGCAGCAGATACAGAAACTCTTTACCACGAAAGTGTATCCGCTCAAATAGCACCGCGTTGCCACACCCCAGCGCGACGCTGACTATAGTGACCCAGAAGGCGATTTTGACGCTGACCCACAGTGCTGAGAGCAATCCGCTGTCATGGAAAAAACCGGTACGCCCGGCGCTGCCATCGCCGATGAACCAGTCCAGCGTGAAGCCTTTCCAGGGTAGCGACGGATACGGCGCATTGTTGAAGGCGAAGGCCGCCGTCACTAGCAGCGGCAACGCCAGATAGATGAAGAAGGCGACGAGATAGGCCAGATACAAGCCATTGAACCAGCGCGAGCGCGGTACTGAACGAATCATCTGATTTACCCCATAACCTTACGCAGCGACTGACCGGTGAACTTGAGCCCAAGCCACACGATCAGCGACGACAGCACCAACAGCAATACCCCAAGTGCTGCGCCCTGCTCCCAGTTAAAGCGAGTAATGAACTGGGTGAATATCTGATCGGTGAACCAGGCGCTATCCTTGCCGCCCATCAAAACCGGCGTGAGGTAGCTCCCCAGCGTCAGCATGAACACCACGATGCAGCCAGAGACGATGCCGGGCATGGCCCAAGGCACGACGATTTCACGCATCACCGTGACATGCCCGCCGCCAAGATCGTAGCCGGCCTCAACCAGATTATCGTCCATGCCTTCCAGCGTAGTGACCAGCGGCACCACCATGAACAACAGGCCGTTATAGACCAGTCCGATGATGACAGCGGCGTCGTTGTAGAGCATTTCCACCGGGCCATCGACCCAGCCGAGGGCTTGCAGCCAGGCGCTGAACAGTCCGCTTTCGCGCAGCAAAATCATCCAGCCGTAGGTACGCACCAGTTCACTGGCCCAGAACGGCACCAGGCAAGCCAGAAATAGCCAGCCCTTAGCCCGTCCACGCGCCAGCCGAGCGATATACCAGGCCACGGGGAAGGCAACCACCAACGTAATCAGAGTGGTAAATAGCGACATCACCCCGGTACGCAGGAAGGTGCGCCAGTAGTAGGACTCGGTAAAGAAGTTGCGGTACTGATCCACGCCAAAGGCCAGTGTGTCCCAACTTTCCCGCACTTGGAACGAGACCCGCAGCATCTGCACGTGAGGCAGCAGCACCAGCAGTACAATCCACAGCACGAAGGGCGTGAGCAGCAGCCACAGTGACAAGCGTCCGGTCGAGCGCATCAGCCGGCCTCCGCGGGAAATACACGCGCCAACTGCGGGTCCCAGGCCAGCTCGACGCTGGCGCCCTCTTGCGGCACAGGTACGCTGCCATCTTGAGGCAAACGCACATAGCAGCGCTCACCGGCGGCTTCGACTTCCACTCGGCTATTGGCGCCGTCGAACAAGGTGGTACGCACTTGGGCAGACAGCGTGCAGTGCCCTGGCGCTGGGGTGTCTAGCATCAGCGACTCAGGCCGAATGAACAACTCGACGCTGTCACCAACTCCAGGGGCTCCAACGACGGGGGCACCAGCAGCAGACTTATCCTGCTCGCCTGCGCCGGCCAAGCGCCCGCTAACACGGCGACCATCGGCCAACGCCAGCTGCACAAGTTCACCTTCTTTGGCGATCAGCTTGCCGCTCAGGCGGTTGTTGTCTCCAACAAAGCTCGCCACAAAGGGCGTCGCTGGCTCGCGGTACAGTGCTTCTGGGGAAGCCACTTGATCGAAGCGGCCATCGCGCATCACCGCGACGCGGTCTGACATCACCAACGCTTCGGACTGGTCGTGGGTGATGTACACAAAAGTGGTGCCGAAGGCCTTCTGCAGATTCTTGAGCTCGACCTTCATCTGGTCGCGCAGCTTCAGGTCTAGCGCGCCCAGCGGCTCATCAAGCAGCAGCAACGTTGGCTCCAGCACCAGACAGCGCGCCAGCGCCACGCGCTGACGCTGGCCACCGGAAAGCTGCTGCGGAAAACGTGCCTCCATACCGGCCAGCCCAACTTGCTCCAACACCCCGGCGATGCGCTGGCGGCGTTCGGCGGCAGGCACCTTGCGACGCTTCAAGCCGTAGGCAATATTGTCGCCCACACTCATGGTGGGAAACAGCGCCAGATGCTGAAAAACCATGTTGACCGGACGGCGGTTGGGGGCGACATCGTTCATGCGCTGGCCACGAATAACGATATCGCCCGAGTCGGGACGGTCGAACCCCGCCAACAGCCGTAGCAGCGTGGTTTTTCCGCAGCCAGATGGCCCGAGAATGGAAAAGAAACTTCCCGCAGGAATTTCAAGAGACACCTGATCCACCGCAGTGTGTGACCCAAAGCGGCGAACCAAGTCCTGACAATGCAAGTCAATAGCTAATGGCATACCAGTTACTTGGCGGCCTGAACGCGATCAAGCACTTGGCCTTCTTCAGTTTCCAGGCCCGGCGGCACCGGTGGATACCATTTGATGTTATTGATGGCCTCTTCATCGAAGCTGATGCGATAGGCATCACGCAGCTCGGCGTCAACAAATTCGTCGGCACCTTGCGATGCGGTGAAGTTGCCCGAGGCGTTGGTGATCTTTGCGGCAATTTCAGGCTGCATCACGAAGTTGATCCACTGATAGGCAGCATCTTCGTTCTCGCTGCGGCGCGGAATGGCAAAGGTATCGATCCAGCCAAGCGCACCCGAGGTCGGCGCAATGAAGTTGATCTCAGGGTCTTCTGCATGCAGCTTCCACCCGCCAGCATCCCAGGCCATGGCCGCTTTCGCTTCACCAGTACGTAGCAGCGACAACAGTTGGTCACCGCCGGTCCAGTAGGTTTTCACGTTCGACTTGCAGTCGATCAGCTTGTCTTCAACCTGAGAGAGAATGTCAGCATAGGCCTCTTTATCGTCATAGGCAGCGAAGGGGTCCAGCCCCATGGCGAAGGCAAAGCCCATCAGTGTCGGACGCTTCAGCCGGTAACTGACCTCGCCGGCGACCTCTGCATTACATAGGTCGGTGTAGTCTTTGACGCTGTCTTTCACGCTATCATGCACGATTAGCCCGCTGGTACCCCACACCATCGGTACGCCGTAATACTCGCCATCAAGCTCAGTGGCCTGCTGGGTTGCTTCGACCATTGAGGCTTGCATATTGGCGCTATCAAGACGGCTATAGTCCACCGGCTTGTAAACGTTGAACTGGCGCTGTACGCCGACGATGCGGTCCTGACTGGGCTGAGCCAGATCGAAGCCCGCGCCACCAGTTGCTCGCAGCTTGGAAATCATGTCTTCGTTATTGGACAGAGTGATCTGTACATCAATACCGGTCTGTTCTTCAAAGGCAGCGACCACATCATCAGGGGCATAGCCTCCCCAAGTGATGATTTTCAACTCCTCAGCAGAGGCCGAGCCTGCTGCCAACCCGAGTGCTGAGGCCATGGTGAACGCTGTCAATGTTGTTGTGCGCATCATCGTCATGTGTATTCCCTTCCGGTAACTGAACGAATATTCGTCAGTGTTTATAGACACAGTTAGGTTATACCTCATTTATGACCAGACTGTGAAAACACGCTCACTAAAGAATGGCATCATGCACGCTTAGCTAGCAGACATCACCACATTATCAGTTATGCCCGGCTTGTGCCTGACGGGGATTTTCTGCTCAAAAGGCAGGCACAGGCCAGACTCTCGCTGGATGACTGGCGCATTCGCTGCGAGGCACTGCAAAGCGGGCCGGACTGAGCCGGCCTGTCAGATCAGCTTGGGTCGGGTGAGGCACCCATGGCGCTAGTATCGCGCTGTGGGTCGGCGGCCTCAGCCTCTCCCGGACGACGTCCGCTGGCGTCGCGCCATTCGGCATCTGCGTTGCCATCATTGCCATCAGCGCTGTCGCTGTTATCTGTCCTGTTCAGACGGCCACCGGCAATACCTTCCATGCCAACGCTGATCCGCGGCACACCAAGATCAACAGACTGCTCTTCCATACGGCGCTTGAGTAACAGGTTGAAGGCGCGCATCACATCCCACTGCATTTCCGGGGAGGTGCGAAAGCGCATCCGCAGGATGGCGCAGCCATCTTCAAATGCATGAATACCCTGCATTTCCAGCGGCGACCAGATGTGGTGGCGCATCATCGGGTCCTTGCGCAGCGCCAAGGCATTCTCCTGCATTAGCTGGATGGCATCATCAATTTTCATGTCGTAAGGAATACGAATCTTCATCAGCGCGATGCCAAACTGACGCGACATATTGTGGATGGAGTCGATGCGACTGAAGGTAATGATATGCACAATGCCGTCCAGGTCGCGCAGCCTCACGGTGCGCAGCGTCAGGCCTTCAACAGTACCCATGTGACCATTGATACGCACAAAGTCTTCTACGGCCAGAGAGTCTTCAATGATGATGAAAATGCCGGTAATCAGATCCTGTACCAACGTCTGGGCACCAAAACCCAGCGCCAGACCGATAACACCAGCACCCGCCAGTAACGGCGTGACGTTTACGCCAAGATTGGCCAGGCCGACGATAGAAGCGATGATCACGATAGTGATGAAAATGACGTTGCGAATCATCGGTGTAATAGTCTGGGCCCGCGCCAAGTTGACACGTCGGCCACGTGCACCGGCAGAAGCCACCAGTGCCCGCTGAATCGCGGTATCAGCAAATATCCACGCCAGCCAGGCAATCAGCCCGGTAAAACCGATGGCCAAAAGCGCCTGCCCGATACGCACGCTGGCCACGCCCTGCTGGCCAATGCCAATCAACGAGCCACCCCAGACCTGCAGAAACAACTCACCAAACACTATCCAGGTCAGCACCCGTGCCAGCACATAGCCGAAGCGCTCAAGACGCTGTCGGTATTCTGTGCGACGCCGCTTGGAACGGCGAACGGCATTACGCCGGATCAGCCCGACCATGACCAGCGCCAGCACCAGCAAAGCGGCTGAAATGATCGACTTGGCCAGTGCCGAGCCCACATCCCCGCCAGAGATAAAAATCGCCACCAGCGAACCACCCACCAGCAACAGCGCCGGCACATGCCAGAGCCCACCCAGCGCACGCACCATCTCTATGGCACTGCTGGTGTCGCGGCGATCAGCATAGGAGCGGTTGGTGATCAGATGCTGAATGGGGCGCTTAAAACGAATGATGAAACGGACGCTAAGAACGGCGGCAAGGATATTCGTCAGAACTGACATCAAGCCGGCAAGATCCTGGCCAATGATATCAGTAATACGTGCCGTGTTGAGCGCGTCACCCAACGCGATAAAAGCGCCAATCATGAACAGCGGGCGCAAGCTGTCACGGTGCAGCAGCTGCACCGCTGTGTAGCGGTGACCACTGGTGAATACCGAAATTACCGTTTCCACCACAACAGACAACACCCGCCCACACAGCGCCACATAGGCAATTACCAGTGCCGCTAGCCGCCCAGAGCTTTCCGGCAACAGGTGGGCTATCCCGAGGGTCAGGGCAAACGCTAGAGCCCAGGGGAGTAGGCGACGCAGGAAGTGAAAAACCATCAGCCCGCCCTGGGGCTCCCGTGGCAGGTCGAGTGGCCAGTTGTTGCGGGCAGCAATGAGTCGGCCCAGAGCGATAAACAACACCAGAAACCCGACCCATACCCCCATCAACACCACCAGGTTGATAGCGAATCGCGCCAGCTCTGTGTTGCCCGTTGCAATCAGCAGGTCTGACCAGTCTGTCCAGCCTTCCTTCAGCTGTCGTTTCCATTCCATCAATGGCGACTGATCCGAGCTAGCTTGCTCACCCAGATCGGTCAAGGTGTCGGCCAGTGCGCCAAGCAGACCTTGCTGGTTGGTCAGACCTTCCTGATCCGTCACCTGACTGTTGGCCTGACGCAACGCTTCCAGCTCATCAAGTAGCCTTTTACGCTGCCCCTCGTTCTGCAGTACTTCAATGACCTGATCCAGCGACTGCTGGAGCTCCTTGGCACTGGGCCCGTCTTCCGATTTTTCGCCACTCATCCCGAACGGCAAGGTCTGGGCTGATGCTGTAGGCGGCAACGCTAACGCCAGCATCAGCAGAACCAGCAGGCCGGCAAGGCCAGCCAGGCGGCTCGGTACAAAAAATGACATCGGATCTCCTATCCTATTAGGGCTCACTGACCATAAGCTTTTCCAGACCCTGAACGGGCATGGCAGTATGTTAGCCTGCTCGACACCAAGACTCACAGGATGACGTTATGACAGCGCAATCGCCACCCACACAGCGCAACACGAACGGCGGCTATCGACGCGTGGGGGTTGAAATCGAGTTTGCTGGGCTGCTGCCACGCACCACCGCTGAACTGGTCAACGACCTGTTTGGCGGTGAACTAGAGGCTGCCAGCGCGCACCGTCTGTGGGTACGCAGCACGCGCTGGGGTGATTTTCGCATTGAGCTCGACACCCAGTATGCCCACCCGGATGAGCGTATCATGCATCCCCCCGTGCCTGACGACAGCGAGTGGGAGCGCATGCGCAAAGATTTCCACACGCGCACGCGCGAGCTGATTGGCGACGTTGCCACAGGGCTTGTGCCGACCGAAATTGTCTGCCCGCCGGTGCCCTGGAACGAGCTTGGCACCCTCGACACGTTGTTCGACCTGTTGCGCCAACACGGCGCCAAAGGCACCGATGCCAGCCTGCTCTACGGCTTTGGCCTGCACCTCAACCCGGAAGCACCTAGTCTAAACGTGGACGTCATCCTTGCACATATCCGGGCCTATCTGCTGCTGGCCGGCTGGCTTCGCGACCAGATCCAGGTGGACATTACCCGTGAGGTGCTGCCGCATGCCAACCCCTTCCCTCACGACTATGCCATGCGGGTATTGGCGCCAGACTACAGCCCCGACCTGACCACGCTGATTGATGACTATATGTGCTTTAATCCCACCCGCAACCGTGAGCTGGACATGCTGCCGCTGTTTGCCTATTTGGCTCCCGAACATCCTCACCCGCTGCTGAGCGGCCCCTTGACCAAGCCACGCCCGACCTTTCACTACCGGCTACCCAATGCCCAGCTTTCCGACCCTGACTGGGGTGCGGTGTGTGAATGGAGCCGCTGGCTGGAGGTCGAGCGCCTGGCGGCAAAGCCCGACATCCTGGCACAGCGCAGTTCCGAATATCTTGCCCAACACCATCCGTCTCGCCTGATGCGGTTGCTCAAGTCACTGCGCCGCAGGATGCTGGGTTCATGAGTTCTCAGTATCAGCAACGCCAGCAACATCAACAGCCGAGCAAAAAACCGCTCATCGGTATCACAACGTCTGACGACAAGAGCCAGATTGCCTGGTGGTTTGACTGGTTCGCCGTGTGGCGTCACGGTGGTCAACCGTTGCGGCTATCACCCTCGCGACCGCAGCCAGCAAGGCTCGATGGACTGATTATTGGCGGCGGGGATGATATACAGGCATCGCTATATGGCGGAGAAATGCAGCTGGATGTGCGCGTTGACCCCCAGCGCGACACGCTGGAGCTCAGACTGCTCGAGCGCTTCATTCCCCAGCACACGCCGGTGCTTGGCATCTGCCGTGGCGCGCAGCTGATCAATGTGCACCTAGGTGGCACCCTAGACCCGGATATCTACACCACCCATGAAGGCCTGAAGCGCCGACGCACGGTGCTGCCGCGCAAGACCGTGGATATCGTCGGTGACAGCCAACTCAACCGCATCCTCAAGGTGAGCTGGTGCCGAGTCAACAGCCTGCATCATCAGGCCGTTGAGCAAGCAGGAAATGGCATTGAGATTGTCGCCCGGGACCGTGACGGCCTGGTGCAAGGGATCGAGTCCACACGGCATGATTTCCTGATTGGCGTGCAGTGGCACCCCGAGTGGCTGATATTCAACCGCCCCCAGCAACGCTTGACCCGCGCGCTGGTCAGGGCAGCAGCAAAAACCCAGCCACTGTCCTAAGGCATCGACGGCGGCTGGGTCTCGGTTGAGACCCGCTGCCCGGCACTACCGGGCAACGGGTGGTTTGGCATCAGCTTTCCAGCGTCGCATCCAGGGTGATCTCGGCGGTGAACAACTTGGAGATCGGGCAGTTATCCTTGGCATCCTGGGCGGCTTTTTCGAAAGCTGCCTGGTCAGCACCCGGCACCTTTGCCGTAGTGACCAGGTGCACCTTGGTGATCGTCAGACTATCCGGCTCCAGAGTGACCGTGGCCTGAGTGTCGATCTGCTCCGGCTCCAGACCAGCTTCACCCAGCATCAGCGACAGTGCCATGGAAAAACAGCTGGCATGGGCTGCACCCACCAGCTCTTCCGGGTTGGTGCCGGCCTGACCCTCAAAGCGCGTGTTGAAGCCGTAAGGCTGGGAGGAAAGCACTCCGCTCTCGGTAGAAACGCTGCCCTTGCCTTTCTTTACGCTACCTTTCCACTGGGCGCTGGCGGTTTTTTGAATACTCATGTTGGCTCCTTGGTGTTGTTAACAGCTTAGATGCATCTTACATGCTTCATTATCCAGCGCTTGCTTGCAAGCCTGAATATTCCAGACAGGCTCAACGTAGCGCTTCCAACCACTCGGCCAGTTGCAGGCGGCTAATTTCACGCATTCGCTGAGCGTTACGCTGTGGAATCTGCTCGGGGTCAGGATAGTGCGCCAAGGCACGCTCGATACCCGCTTCACGCAATACATGAAACATCGGCCAGGGCGAGCGATTGGTATAATTCTCCGCATCCTCTTCCTGTGCGCCATGGAAGCAGTAATCTGGGTGGAAACTCGCCAACTGATAAGTCCCTTCATAGCCCTGGTCTTCCATCAGCGCCTCGGCCAGCCCCAGCAAGTCGAGATAGTCATCAAAATCATCGACGCCTTCAGTCAATACGATCAGTGTCGTTTCTACTTCGGGCTCGGTATCGAGCCGCCGACACTCATCGATCAGACCTTGCATCGCCTCCACCGGATCCTTGGCCGACAGCGCGACAAAGCGTACGGCCTGCCGGTCAATCTCGCGTTTGGCGAAAGGACAAACATTCTGTCCAACTACAAAGGACTCAACCCAAGCGCGGCTGGCGGCTAGTGGGCAAACGGCAGATGGGCTCATGGTAACTCTCGCAGCGGGTAATCGCCCATCATACCCTGCTCATTCATCACGCCGCGATGCCAAACGATCGGCCAACCGAGTTGGCTCAGGCAACTTGGTACGCCCCAGGCAGGCGACCACCCAGTCAAGCGCCGTGGCCAGACACAGCCGGTGGCCCGCAGAAACAAACACTGGCTTGACGTTAGCCCGGGTGCGGAGCACGGCACCAATCACTTCATCGGCGCGCGGGTCTTCCAGCAGTGTCCAGTCGCCCCGTTGCGGCCCGGGCTCGGCATGACGCCCCGTCAGCCGCGACTTGGCCACGCCGATGGTCGGGATATCCAGCCATAGCCCCAGATGACTGGCTACGCCTAGCCGACGTGGATGCGCTATCCCATGGCCATCGGCCATCACCAGCTGGACATCATGTTTAAGCGTTGCAAAAGCACCCAATGCCGCTGGCAGCTCGCGAAATGACAACAGCCCGGGAATATAGGGCATTCGCGTCGGCTCACGGTGTACCAGCTGCTCAACCACCTCAAGGGATGGCCAGGCCAACACCACCACCGCCGCCCGGGTGACGTGCCCACCCTGCTCAAAGCCGATATCGACCCCGGCAATGTGGCGCACGTCACCAATACGGTCTTCGCGCTCCACACGCTCGGCCAATTGACGCTGCAGGGCCACAGCATCGCGAGGAGTCAGGTTCCATTCGTGCAAGGCTGGCATCATCATCTCCGTCCTGGCTGAGCTGGTCCAAATCACCAGCTTAGCCTGTTTTCTGCGCTGGACAACTGCGCTCGGGCAGGCAGACTGTGTAAAAGCCAACGCATTGATATTACGTTGCTATGACAAAGATACTGGCCCGCTATTACGCGGCACGATATTACGAGGAGCGCCCTGTGCATATCGGTATTCTGACCCTGACCTTTTTCATGTCTGGCTGCGATTCGCTGAAAGAAAAGCGCCAGCGTATGGGCGGCATGCATGAGCGCTTTGGCCGCAACCCGGCGGTAGCCGTATGCGAAAGCGGGCTGCGTGATGTGCTGGACAGCAGCGAGTGGTCGTTTGTGGTGGCGGCTCGAACCCAGCGTGAAGCCGAGTCGCTATGCAGCGAAATTGAAGACAAACTGCAGCGCACCGTGGACGGGCGCGTCACCGACGTTCAGCGCGAGTTCCTGTGAACCACAGCGCCGCTATCATGTCGGACAACGGCCCCGACAAGCCACGCAGCAGCGTGATACGCTTTCTCATTCACTATTCGAGGAAACAGTATGACTCCCGTCGAGATGCTTGAGCGCCTGGTGGGCTTTGCCACCGTTTCTCGTGACTCCAACCTGAAGCTGATCGACTTTATCGAGCAGTGGCTGACCCGTCACGGCGTCGAATCGTGGCGGATTACCAGCGATGACGGCCGCAAGGCCAATCTGCTGGCCCGCATCGGCCCGGCAGTTGAGGGTGGCGTGGTGCTATCGGGCCACACTGACGTGGTACCGGTCGACGGCCAGCCTTGGTCTACCGATCCCTTCACGCTGACCGATGGCGGCGATGGACGCCTTTTCGGGCGTGGCACCTGCGATATGAAAGGCTTCATTGCCTGTGCGCTGGCCGAGGTGCCCAACTGGGTGAACCGCCCGCTGAAAAAACCCATCTATCTGGCATTTTCCTACGATGAGGAAGTCGGCTGCCTTGGCGCACCGCGCATGATCGAGCGCCTGATGAGCGACCACCCGCGCCCGGCCACGGTGATAGTTGGTGAGCCGACTCTGATGCAGCCGGTGGTGGCGCAGAAAGGCAGCACCAACCTGCGCACTACCGTCACTGGCCTTGAAGCACACTCCAGTCAGGTCAACCAGGGAGTATCAGCCATTCACGTGGCCGCACGCCTGGTGACGCGCATTGAGGATGTGATGGCCGAACTGCGTAGCGAGGGCCGCGTCGATGAAGCGTTCAACGTCGCCCACTCCAGCCTGCACGTTGGCAAGATCCAGGGCGGTACGGCGATCAACATCATGGCCAGGGAATGCCAGTTCGAGTGGGAAATCCGCCATCTGCCAAGCGATCACTTCGACGACCTGTTGGCCCGGGTGAACGACTATGCCGCCACCCTGGAGGCCAAAATGCAGACCCGCTCCCCAGACTGCCGCATTCATACTGAACGTCTTGTCGACACGGTCCCGGCACTGGCCGACCGCGACAACGCGCAGGTGCTGGCGTTGTGTTCCGAGCTGCTGGGCGAGCAACCAGCAGGCGCCGTGGCTTACGCCACCGAAGCCGGCCAGTTCCAGCGCGAGGGGCTGTCGGTGGTGATCTGCGGCCCTGGCAGCATCGCCCAGGCCCATCAGCCCGATGAGTATATTGAACACGCACAGCTTCTGGCCGCCAGCGATTTCATGATCGCCCTGGGCAGCCGACTGGCTGAGGAGCATTGAAATGCCAAGGCTATGGATTATCAAGACCGGCGACGCCTTCCCCGAGATTGTCGCCGACCAGGGTGATTTCGAGGCACGCTTTCTGGCTGAGTTACGCCCCTTTGCCGAGCGCCACCCACAACTCGAACTGGCTGTTCATGACGCTCGCCATGATGGCGAGCCTCCGATACTGGCAGACGAAGACGGCATCATCATTACCGGCTCCCATGCCATGGTCAGCGATGCCGAACCTTGGAGCGAAGCCCTCAAGCCCTGGTTGCGCGAGGCACGCAAGCGCAATGTCGCCATGCTCGGCGTGTGCTACGGCCACCAGCTGATGGCAGCGGCATTCGGCGGCTACAGCGATTATCACCCGGCCGGGCGCGAGTCTGGCACACATCGCATCACCCTGACCGACGCTGGCCGCCATGATCCGCTGCTGAGCATACTGCCCACGCCCTTTAGGGCCCAACTGACCCATGCTCAGTCGGTGCTCAAGGCCCCCGAAGACGCCAGCCTGCTGGCAGCCAATGCCTTTGATGCCAACCAGGCGCTGCGCTATGGCCCCAGGCAATGGAGCGTACAGTTTCATCCTGAGTTCAACGCCGCCATCATACGTGCCTACCTGGAACGCCAAGTCAGTGCGTTACGAGAGCAAGGCGACGACCCTGAGCAACTGCTGCGCGAGGTTCAGGAAACACCCGAGGCAGCCAGCCTGCTGCCCCGCTTTGCTGAGCTGATGCTGCAGTCGTGAGTGGCCACTAATCGAATATTGAATGAACGGCTCGACATAAGGACAAGGTTATGATTCCGCCCAACCTGCAGGCCCTGCTCGATAAAACCGAGGGCCAGCGCCTCACACAGTGGCAAGGACGACAAGTGTGGCTGGCCAATGAGCCTTGGGGGCAGCTGGCTGTGTCACTTCAGGGCGCACAGGTGCTGCACTATTTACCGGCCCCGCCGCCAAGCTCGGCTGACGCCCCCGAAAACACGCCACCTCGCACGGCGAGCGAAGCACTGGTGCCAGGTGGCTGGCTGTGGGTAACACCGACGCCCCAGGCGCTTCCCGGTGCGATTCGTGGAGGGATACCGCTGTGTTGGCCATGGTTTGCCGATGAACACACGGCCGATGAGTCGGCCGACCGCTCAGGCCCGATGCATGGACCAGCGCGTCTGGCAGAGTGGCGTCTGGATGCGGCAGATCCTCACGAAGACGGCGTTGAGCTGCACCTGTCTCCCGTTGAGCGCCTGCACTCCCAACTGGCACCACGTGCACTGATACAGGCCAACGCGCAGCGCCTGCATGTCGAGCTGATCACAGAGCACGTCGGTGACACGCCGGTAAAGATGACCGGCGCCCTGCACACTTACCTGGCAGTGACCGATGCCTTTGGCTGCCAGATTGAAGGACTTTCTGGCGCGCGCTATCTGGACAAGCTTCAGGATTTTTCACAGAGCGAACAGGTTGGCGAACTTGCCGTGCGTGGTGGGCTGGACCGTATCTATCACACCAACGCCGAACTGGTTCTGGATGACGGCCACCGGCGTCTGCGAGTCGCCCGCCAGAGCAGCGACTCTGCGGTAATCTGGCACCCCGCACAGCAGCCACCCCCAGACACATCGGTTGATGCGGCGCGTCATTTCTTGTGCATCGAGTCGGCCAATACGCGCCTCGACCCGGTGTGGCTGGTGCCCGGCGCCCAACATCTGCTAGGCACCACCCTGTCTATGGATACCCCACCACCAGGCACGGACAGCTGAGCCACCACTCCTACCGGCTCCGCCCGTCAGCCACAATAAAGCCGCCTCAAAGGGCGGCTTTATTGTCACTTCGCGATAGCAGCTCAGCTTTTCACAATCGCCGTTACCGTCACCTCCACCAACAACTCCTTGGCGGGCAGCGGCGCACAGACGCAGGTACGGGTCGGTGCATGACCCTCAGGTACCCAAGCATCCCACACGGCATTCATGGCGGCAGCATCGTCAGCATTAGTGAGGTAAAGCGTGGCAGCAAGCATGTGCTCACGATCCGAGCCAATCTCTTCCAGCAGCGCATCCACTCTGGCCAACATGCTCTGGGTCTGCTCGGTGATATCGCCATCACGCGACTCGGGGCCGGGCACCTGGCCACACAGGTATGCCACACCGTTATGGATGACGGCACGGCTCATGCGGGCTTGTGTATCGTGACGCTGAATGCTCATGGGTACTGCTCCTGCACATTGTTTTGGGAGCCACATGGTACTCCGAAACGACACCCCGAAAAACCCGTAGCCCAGGGAATGCGTCAGCGCAACAGCAGCACCGGAATGGTCGCGCCCCGCAGTACGCTAGTAGTGGTGCTACCCAACAACAGGTGACGGATGCGCGAATGCCCGTAAGCCCCCATCACCGTCATATCAATGCCATGCTCCTGCTTGTAACTGCGCAGCACTTGCTCCACCTCTCCGGCACGAATCACGCCGTCGGCCTTGTGCTCGGCTGCGCGCAGCGCATCCAACGCCCAGGCCAATTGTGACTGGTTATCAGCGGTATCGGCACCCACCATCACCACGTGGCATTCAATGCCGCGAAACAGTGGACTACGTGCCAGCATCTCGATCCCCTTGCGGGTGGTTTTGCTGCCGTCAAAGGCAATCATGACCTTTTCCGGGCGATGGAAGGTATCCGGCACCATCAGGATCGGCCGATGCAAGCTACGCACCACGCGCTCTAGGTTAGAGCCCAGATGATCGCTGTCTTTGTGGGCCGTCTTGCCGCGCTTGCCAATCACCAGCAGGCGCATTTCGTCTTCCAGCTCCTCCAGCGTTTCCACCAGGGTGCCATTGCGTTGACGCGTACTGGGGTCACTAACTCCACCAGCCAAGGCACGCTCCTGGGCAGCCTTGAGCATCAGACGCCCCTGCTCTTGGGCAATGCGCCCGCGTTTTTCATCGAGCTGCGCCAACTCCTCCAGCAGCTGTTCGCGAGCACCGAAACCGATGTTGCCAGACAAGTCGGTCTCGGTGGTTTTCGGATGATTGTCGACCACGTGCAGGAAGGTCAACGGTGCGCCCAGCGCCAGACTCGCCCAGGCGGCATAATCGCAAACGCCTTCCGAGAAATGCGAGCCGTCAATGGCGGCCATCACCTGTTCAGTCATCTGTCTGCTCCGCATGTTGGCGAATAAGGGTTGGCTAAGTACGTTCTACATCATTCAAGCTGTAACGTCACAGCGCGTCACTCACTGCCCATCAGCTTTTCAACGGCCTTGGGATCATCATGAACGGCATAACGGTCAACGATGGTCGCACTGGCTTCGTTGAGGCCAATCAATTCCACCTGGGTGCCTTCACGACGGAACTTGATCACTACCATATCCAACGCCTGCACTGCGGTGATATCCCAAAAGTGCGCGCGGGACAGATCGATGGTGACCTTCCCGACGCTTTCTTTGAAGTCGAAGGCGGCTCCGAAGCGCTCGGATGAGGCAAAGAACACCTGGCCTACCACCCGGTAGGTGCGATGGCTGGCCTGCGGATCGTCTTCAGTGCCGATGTACAGGATGTTGCCGACCTTGTTGGCAAAGTTCATCGCCGCCAGCAGCACCCCAACAAAAACGCCGATGGCCAGATTGTGGGTACTGACCGTGACCACCACGGTCACCAGCATCACCAGGCTAGTGGACACCGGGTGCTTTTTCAGATCGCGGATCGATGTCCAACTGAAAGTACCGATCGATACCATGATCATCACCGCCACTAGCGCGGCCATGGGAATCTGCGACACCCAGTCAGACAGGAACACCACCATGATCAGCAGCACCACACCGGCCATGAAAGTGGATAACCGACCACGACCGCCAGATTTGATATTGATCACCGACTGGCCAATCATCGCGCAGCCAGCCATGCCACCCAGCAGTCCGGTGCCAATGTTGGCCACCCCCTGGCCCT
>NZ_JBQDJZ010000001.1:82131-98471 GCF_052095765.1 Halomonas sp. | reverse complement strand
CAAAATCCGGCGTCACCAGGCCGCCATGCAGCCCTTCATACAGGAGCAAATCGGTACCCTCGGGGATCGGCTCCCATTCGGTGAAGGTACCCACCTTGTAGCCAGCCTCAACCATGCCCTTGTCTTCGGCATGAATATAATGGCGATACAGCCCGCTACCGCAATCACCGTAGGTCTGAAACAGCGCATCCAGCTCATCCAACTGGTTGGCCTCGACCGAAAAGTGCGACAGCTCACCCTTGCGCTCGGGTTCCTCGCTGTAGATGCGCGCCAACTCCGCCCGCGTGTAGCGATGGAAGGCGTCACCATCGACATAGGCGGCATGCACATCATCTCGGGCGAACATGCGCTCAAAGGTGCGTCTTACCGTGGTGGTGCCGGCGCCCGATGAGCCCGTCACGGCAATGATCGGATACTCCCGCGACATCAGGCTAAACCACTGAGGCGCTCGCGCACCTCATCCGGCACTGTCACCGGTCGCCCGGTCTGGAGGTCTATCAACATCAGGTTGATGCGCGCGGTTGCCACCACCTTGGCGTCAGCCTCACGACGAATGCGATGATAGACCGTTACCACTTTGCCAGTCTGAGCAGGAATAGCGGTATCCACCACCAACGCATCAGGAAAGCGGGCCTCGGCCTGGTACTGAACAGCAAGATCTGCCGCTACGCTGGGGTAGCCACCCATGTCGGCTTCCGATAGTCCCAGCGCCTGAAAGGCCTGGGAGCGGGCTTCATGCAGTAGAGAAACCACGGCATCATGGCCCAGATGTCTGCCATAGTTCATGTCGGTGATACGCACCGTCAGTGGATGCTGGTGCCGAAGATCGGCATCGGGAAATTCGAGCCTTACACGTTCCATCAAGCCTCCTGGATCTCAAGCTAGGTCTCGGCTGTTAGAGCCAGCCGCAGGAACAATCATTCAGGCTGTACCTTGCTCTCTGGCAATGGCACGGTGTGCAATATCACGTCGGAAGGTGACACCCTTCCAGCCAATGGCTTCCACCCCGCGATAGGCCAGGTCACGCGCCGCTGACACACTGTCACCCAGTGCTGTCACACACAGTACCCGACCGCCACTGGTCAGCACCTCGCCATCATCGCCCTGTGTGGTACCCGCATGAAACACCTTGCTACCGGTGGCCTCAGCGGCCTCCAGGCCAGTAATAGCGTCGCCCTTAGCATAGTCGCCGGGATAGCCACCTGCTGCTAGCACCACACCTACCGCGGCACGGGTGTCCCAGTGGCACTCGTGGCCTGCCAGCTCACCCTGAGCACCGGCCAAGCAGAGCGCCGACAGGTCCGATTTCAGGCGCAGCATGATCGGCTGGGTTTCCGGGTCGCCAAAGCGGCAGTTGTATTCGATCACTTTCGGGTTGCCGTCGGCGTCAATCATCAAACCAGCATACAGAAAACCCGTGTAAGGGTTGCCCTCTGCTGCCATGCCCTCGACCGTCGGGCGAATCACCCGCTCCATGATCCGTCGGTCAACCTCGGGAGTGACCACCGGCGCTGGAGAATATGCTCCCATGCCGCCAGTATTCGGGCCCAGGTCACCGTCCAGCGCACGCTTGTGGTCCTGGCTAGTGGCCATGGGCACGATGGTTGTGCCATCCACCATAACGATGAAGCTGGCTTCTTCTCCGTCGAGAAACTCCTCGATCACCACCCGCGCTCCAGCATCCCCGAAGGCGTTCGACTCCAACATGTCGCGCACCGCTGCTTCGGCGTCGGCCAGCGTCTCAGCCACTACCACGCCTTTGCCAGCGGCCAGACCATCCGCCTTGATCACGATGGGCGCACCCATCTCAGCCAGGTAGGCAAGCGCTGGCTCAACCTCGGTAAAGGTGCGGTAGTCGGCACTAGGGATGGCATGACGCGCCAGAAAATCCTTGGTGAAGGATTTAGAACCCTCAAGCTGAGCCGCAGCCTGAGTGGGGCCAAAGATGGTCAGTCCCGCCTGCTGGAAACGGTCAACCACGCCAGCCACCAGAGGCGCCTCAGGGCCGACGATGGTCAGATCAACCGCGTCAGCCTGTGCCAGGCTCAGCAGGCCATCCAGATCATCTGCCGCTACTGCCACATTGCGCAGCCCCGGCTCCCGGGCACTGCCCGCATTGCCCGGCGCCACCAGAACACCACTTACCTGAGGTGACTGCGCCAGCTTCCAGGCCAGCGCGTGTTCACGGCCACCCCCGCCAATAACAAGAACTTTCATCCGCTCTGCACCCTTTGAGTCCGAGTCAACATATCGCCGCATTATGTCAGAAAGCGCGCCACAAGTGGCCGCTCAGGATGGCTGTTCAACGACTGCCGGTATCGTTGCCGCTGTCGTCTTCCTCCTTGGCTCCGGGTTGCCCCCCCATCTTGCCCAGGTTCTGCTTCCAGAAACGCATGTTGTCCTCGGCCATTTCGCGCATCAGCTCCATGGGCGTATGGCGCATGGCCTGCTGCCACTGATCCTGCACCCGCTTCTGTTGCTCCATCATCAGCTTGGTACCTTGCTCCAGGTATCGCGCCAGCGGTAACGGTTTGGCCATGTCATAGACGCGGATAAACTGCGCCAGCAGATCATTGGAGAATACTTCGGCATCGCCACCAATCTGCTCCTGTTCGATAATGATCGTCAGCAGGATGGTGCGCGTCAGATCCTCACCCGACTTGGCATCCTCTACCCGAAATGCAATATCGTCCAGCACCAACTCGCGCAGATCCTCGAGGGTTACATAGCGACTCTGTTCGGTATCATAGAGACGGCGGTTGGCATACTTGCGAATCACTCGCACTGTGCTGCTCCTTTGTTGTCATTCCATTGCGATGAGCATAGGCCCACTTGTGCGGCTATTGTGCACCGCATCACTCACCATGCAAAACATAGCGGCCAATCCAGAACCCATGAACCTGATCCTGCTGTCACCCGACGACATCGAAAACACCACGCTGGCCCGTGTACGCTGCCCGCGGCGACTGGCGCACCTGAACGGCATCCACCGTGCCTGCGAGGGCGACGAACTCACCGTCGGCATCGAAAACGGCCTGCTCGGCAAGAGCACGCTGCTTTCCATTAGCACGCAGGAAGCCGTATTTGATATCAGCGGCCTCAACCAGTCGCCACCGCCAGCGCTCCCCGTGCACCTGGTACTGGCCCTGCCCCGTCCACGTATGTTGGCGCGAAGCCTGGAACACATCACAGCCCTTGGCGTGAAACAGCTCACACTGTTGCACACGCACCGCGTCGAAAAGAGTTACTGGCAATCGCCCGAACTGGGTGAGGACAAAATTCGCCAGCACCTTGAGCTAGGACTCGAGCAGGCCCGCGACACCGTTGTGCCGAAAATAACGCTGGCACGTGGCTTTCGTCCCTTTATCGAAGATCAGCTGGAAGGGTTGCTGAAGGGCCGGCAAGGCCTGCTGGCCCATCCTGGCATGCCCGACGCCTGCCCTCGGGGTATCGAGACACCGACCCTGCTGCTAATCGGCCCCGAAGGCGGTTTTATCGACTGGGAGGTTGAGCAGCTGCTGGCGGCGGGCTGCCAAGGCATTCATCTGGGTCCGCGCATCCTGCGCGTGGAGACTGCCGTGACGGCACTGCTGGCAAGACTGTTTTAACAGACACCTTCAGTCGTCATCCGGCTCGCTGTCGTCATCACCTTCAATCTCTTTACGGACCTTTTTCCTGTCTTTATCGTCGTTTTCTTCCGCGACATTGGCGATCAGCGGTGAATCTTCATCGCAACTGGCTTCAGTAAGAAAGGTTTCCTTGACACTGAGCAAGCCCAGATGACCGATGGTGCGCCGTCCCAGCAGCATCGGATAGTGCATTTCTTCACGATCACGCAGGCTGAACTGTTCCTCATAGCGGGTATCGCCCACGCACACCTCAAGCAGTACCACAGGGCGCTCGTCACGACCTCCAGCGCCGCGCACCGTCAGGTCACGGTACAGCGGACGCTCGAGATTGACCGACAGTGTCTCTTCACTGCCCACGTCGTCAAGTCGCAGGCGAAAACGCACCCATTCCTGATCGTCTTTTTCGAAAAGCTTGATATCCCGGGCATCCAACGACGAGGTCAGCGCACCACTATCAAGCTTGGCCTTGACCTCGACGCCCCAAGGCTCAACCGTCACTTTCTCAACCCAGCCAACCACCTGGTCAGACGTCTCATCGGCAAGCAGCGTGCCGGGGGCGGACATCAGCCCAAGCCCAAGAGCTAACAGAGAGGCTGACAGGTGAGAACGTATTCCCTTGGGCATGACATTTTGCTCCAGTGGCTAATCAGATAATGAGGCGGGCTATTGCAGTCGTTTGAGCAGATCCAGCGTAGCAAACCCATCAGGCACCAAGCCCTGCTCACGCTGGAACTCTCTGAGACCGCGACCTGTATTAGGGCCAAAAATTCCATCAGGAGTTCCCACATCAAAGCCACGGGCCTGCAAACGCTGCTGCAACTCTTTGACCTGGTGACGACTCAGCGCCTTCAGATCTCGCGGCCAATCGCCGGAAATGCCCGGTCGTCCGGCGATACGGTCACTGAGAAGGGCAACTGCCAGCGCATAGCTGGTGGCATTGTTATAACGCAGGATTACTCGGAAGTTCTGCCCCACCAGAAAAGCGGGTCCCCGCGCTCCTGCAGGCGCGATCACTGCCGCCGACTCAAGACCTGGCAGCTCTCCGCCAGCGCTTGCCGTGACACCCAGCCGCGCCCAGTCCTGACTTGAACGACGCTGCGACGCATCGGCCAGGCTGAAGTTGAAGTTCTGCGGCAGCACTACCTCAACCCCCCAAGGCTCGTCGCTACGCCAGCCCGCCTCAGCCAGATAGTTGGCGGTGGAGGCCAGCACATCAGGAATGCTGGTCCAGATATCCCGCCGCCCATCACCGTCGCCATCTTTGGCATAGGCCAGAAAACTTGAAGGGATGAACTGGGTATGGCCCATGGCACCCGCCCAGGAGCCTTTCATATCATCAGGCGCAATGTCACCGGCCTGGATGATCCGTAGCGCAGCCAACAACTCAGCTGAAGCAAACTCCTGACGACGCCCGTCATGGGCCAGAGTCGCCAGCGACTCTAGGGTGGAGAAGTCACCCAGATAACCGCCGTAGCTGCTTTCAATACCCCAGATGCTGATAATCACCTCAGCCGGTACGCCGTACTGCGACGCAGCGCGGCTTGCTGCCTCGCGGTGGCCTGCTAGCTTATCGCGTCCGTTATTCACCCGGGAGGTAGACACTGCACTGTCCAGGTAATCCCAGATCTGGCGTGAAAATTCAGGCTGCTTGCGGTCAAGCTCAATCACCCTGGGGCGATAGCGCACGCCGTCCAGCGCTCGTGCCAGCGTTGCTTCACTGATGCCTTCAGCGGCAGCATGGCGGCGAAAACCGGCCAGCCAGTCATCAAAGCCGGCGGCGCCAGGCGCAGCGCGCTTGACCGACGCAGTCTGTACTTCTGATTCTGTCTGTTTGGCGGATGCAAGCTGAGTGGTGCCTGCATCCTGCCTAGCCTGACCAGAAGGACCAGCAGCAGCCTGAGACAGAGGAGTTGCTGTACTCTGGCAACCTGCTAAAGCAGCACACAGTACCGCAAGAGAAATAAATCGGAGCATCATGAAAATAGCGTTCCTTGCAAAATTAGGCGTGCTGATGATCCCTTACAATGGCGTCATGAGCTAGCCCAGATGCTAGCCTAAGCCTGATATTGTTGAAAATATCCATCAAACGCCAAGAAATGGGCTGCTTTATCTATTGCTTTTAAGCTACTTTTTACCTATTTACAAACGACTTAGAGCTTAACAATGCCAACCCCTGCTGCTTCATCAAACACTTCACAGAGACCTCAGAAGGCCCACACCACCTCACCGAATGAATGGGTGTCGCGTATTCGCAAAGGCATTATTGGAGAGGGCTCGACGATTCCTGGCCCTTTCGGGCCACGTCCTCTTGTATATGCCGACTACACTGCCTCGGGCCGTGCATTATCCATGATCGAAAGCGCCATCAAACAGCATGCGCTCCCCTATTACGGCAACACCCACACCGAGACATCCTTCACAGGAATGCATACCACTCGACTACGTGAGTCAGCTCGCCAAGCTATTCGCGAGTCAGTTGGTGCCGGTTCCGAGCATGCAGTAATTTTTACAGGCACAGGGGCTACTACAGCCATCGACCGCTTCTCCCGCATTATGGGTCTCGAAAAACACTTTGAAGCTGACAGCATCGAGCGTCCCGTGATGTTTATCGGCCCATTCGAGCATCATTCCAATGAGCTGATGTGGCGAGAAACCGGCGTTGAGCTAGTCAGCATTCCACTGAACAAAGACGGACTTCCCTGTTTTTTCATACTGGAAGAGCGTCTAAAGGAATACGCACACCGCTCACTGAAGATCGTTTCCTTTTCTGCAGCCTCCAACGTCACCGGCGTGATTATCGACGTAAGGAAGCTAGCAAGACTTACCCACGCATATGGTGGCGTTGTCGCCTGCGACTATGCCGCTAGTGGACCTTATGTGCCTATCAACATGTCTGCCAGCAGCACTGATATCGACGACCATCTAGATGCTATTTTTCTTTCTCCTCACAAGTTTATTGGTGGGCCAGGCACCTCAGGTGTACTGGTAATTCGCCGTGACATGTGTACCAACATGGTGCCTGGTTTAGCAGGTGGCGGCACGGTGTCTTACATGACCTCAAATGACCACCATTATGTAGCTGACCCGCAGCGTCGCGAAGAGGCCGGCACTCCCGGTATCGTCCAGGACATTCGCACGGGGTTGGTATTTACACTTAAGGACCAAGTGAGCGCACAGCATATTGCTGAGCTAGAAAGCGCAATCGTTAACAAGGCCATGAGCCAATGGAAAGAAGTTAAAAACCTGCATATCCTTGGGCCTCTAGATACTCCTAGGCTGGGCATTTTCTCATTTAATATCTCAGCCGGGGGACGCATGATCCACCACAACCTGGTGGTGGCTATGCTCAACGATTTGTTCGGTATCCAGGCGCGCGGCGGTTGCTCATGTGCGGGCCCATACGGTCATGAGTTACTCGGCATTGGTCCCGAGTTAGCTAATCAACACGCCGCCTTAGTCCTTGAAGGAAAAAGCTTATACCGCCCCGGCTGGGCACGATTAGGCTTTAATTACTTCTTTAACGATGAGCATACTTGCTATATCATTGGCGCAGTTAATTTCATTGCCCGTCACGCCTCTGTGCTGATGCGGCTATATACCGTCGATGTGGAATCTGGCGTGTGGCGTGTTCGTGATCCCATGCCTTACCACGATATGCTTTCTCTGGAAGAAATGCTTAATTCCGCCACGCCCCTAGAGAACACTCCGTCTCCCGATTTTAACCAGAACTTCGCCACGGCCCAGGCCCTCGTTGAGACAGCCCAATCGACTGCTATCGACCCAACGCCTTCGCTAACCAGCGCTGCCGAAGATGCCCTGCGCTGGTTCTGGTGGCCTCACGAATCCATTGAGGCCACTGCAGCCCAAGCAGAGATAATCCCATGACCCTGACCCCTGCCTTTGCGACCACCGGTCTCGAGCAGCTTAACAGCCGGGTTCATCATGACCTGGCCTGTCTGAACTATCCTCCGTCAAACTGGGTAACTCCGCGTACCCATGAGAGTGGCAACCACGTTTATGACGTGGTGATCATTGGTGGCGGCCAGTGCGGCATGGTGGCCGCCTTTGCCTTGCTGGCAGGAGGCATCAGCAACATTCGCGTGCTAGATCGCAACCCAGAGGGCCATGAAGGCCCATGGCTCAACTATGCGCGCATGGAAACTCTGCGCTCGCCCAAAACACTGCCCGGCCCCTGCTACGGCATGGCCTCACTGACGTTTCGGGCTTGGTATGAAGCACAGTTTGGAAGCGACGCTTGGGAGGCACTAGACAAAGCTCCACGCACCATGTGGATGGACTATCTGCGCTGGTATCGCCAGGTATTAGCACTGCCCATCGACAACGAGGTCGCGGTAGAGCACGTCACGCCAGAGAACGATCTGTTGCGTCTTGAGCTATCCGGTCGCAACGCGCCCGGTGCAACGCTGCTGACGCGCAAGCTGATTATGGCAACCGGCCGAGAAGGCACGGGTGGCCCTAAGATTCCTGATTTCGTAAAGAAGTTGCCTGACAGCGTTTGGGCACACTCCGCCGACGACATCAACTTCGCGCACCTTGCCAACAAGCGCGTAGTCGTGATCGGCGTGGGTGCATCAGCAGTCGACAATGCCGCCGAGGCACTAGAGCACGGTGCGCGTGAAGTGCGCCACCTCATCCGCCGCCCACAGATGCCAACCATCAACAAAATGATGGGTATCGGCTCCTTCGGCTTTACCCACGGCTACTCGACCCTGCCTGACGAGTGGCGCTGGCGTTTTATGCATTACTCTTCTGCCACCCAGACGCCGCCACCGAGGGGCTCGACGCTGCGCGTCAGCCGTCACCCCAACGCCCACTTCCATTTCAACTGCGGTATCAAAGAAACGCATATGGAAGGCGACGACATCGTTATCACTACCAGCCAAGGCAAGCGCCTGAGTTGCGACTTCCTTATTTTGGGCACCGGCTTCGAGATAGACCCCACCGCACGCACCGAGCTTGCCGGCTACGCCGACCGCATTCTGCTGTGGAAAGACCGTTACAGCCCGCCACCCGAGCTTGCAAACGAAGAGCTCGGCAACTTCCCCTATGTGGACCGGGACTTCGCGTTTCAGGAACGCGAACCCGGCAGCGCACCCTGGCTCAAGCATATTCACTGCTTCAACTACGGGGCCACAGTCAGCATGGGCAAGGTCAGCGGCGATATTCCTGGCATCAGTGACGGTGCCAACTGGCTAGCCAGTGCGATTGCCGCACAGCTCTACCAGCAGGACATCGAGGCTCATTGGAACACACTTCAGAACTACGACAGCCCTGAGCTGCAAGGCGATGAGTGGCAATCAACGCCACTGCCCTGAATGACAACAACACACAGCAACATGCGCGATGCCTTCGTGCCAGGCATCTCTGCTGACCACCTGCTCTGAAAAGGAATAATAATGACTTCCTCCCACATACTAGAACAGGCCACCGGCGTCGACACCTTGAGCGCCAACGCACCGGGGCCGCTCGCCGAGGCACTGGCGCGACGCGCCAAGCTAATGGAGCTGTCCCAGGCCTCCTATGAAGCCGCCTTGCAGCCCCAAGAGCCCGGCGGCCTCAGCTACGCCGAACGTGCTGCTCTGGCGTGCCGCATGGCAAAGATCTGCCAACAGAAAGGACTGAGCCAGCACTATGCCGAGCTACTGGCGTCCTGCACCAGCGCCGACAACAGTGCTGACATTACAAGCGAACTGGCTACGCCTGGCGTCCAGCCACCAGCAGACGATAACCGGCTGCAAGCCATCGTTGCCTACGTCGACAAAGTCACCCAGTCGCCAAAAGACGCCGTCCCCGACGACATTGAAAGCCTGCGCGCCGCAGGCGTAGACGAAAGCGATATTGTGCGACTGGCTGGCCTGGTGGCCTTCGTTAACTATCAGCTACGCGTCGCTGCGGTGCTGTCCGTCATGGGAGATTCCGCATGAGCCGCGTGATTCGTAAGTTCACTACCCGCGTGCCCCACTGGCGCCCACTTTTGACACCAGTGGACCTTGACGCCGCGACTCCAGCTCAACAAGACGCGCTAAAAGAAACGCCGTCAAACACCAAAGTGTCCGACTATGTGCTGGTACTGGCCCACGACCCCGAGTCACTGCGCATTCGCACCTCACTGTTCAACGGCATCATGTACGACCCCGATGGGCTGTCTCGCGCCGAACGCGAAATAGGTGCAGTTGCAGCTTCCATCGTCAACCGCTGTATCTTCTGTGCCGCGGTCCATGCCCAGCGCTACAACCAGCTGAGCAAAGAAGAAAGTGTCATGCAGGAAATTTTCTTTCATGGCGAAAAGGCTGAGCTCGACCCGCGCCAACAGGCTATTTTGCGCTTTTCTGTGGGACTCTCTCAGTGCCCACCACAGGTAAGCGCTGAAGACATTCAACAGCTACGCGATGTCGGTCTTGATGAGCTAGAGGTTCTCGACCTGACGCTGGCCACCACGCTGTTTGGTTGGGCCAATCGCCTAATGCACACCTTAGGCGAGCCTATCGCTGCTGAGTAAGCTCTTGTGTTACCGACACGTACCGCCAACTCTCTGCGCACTGAAGACCGCTGCGCCCAGACGAATAACCAATGGACACCACTGATGCCCGCAACAACCCAACGACTACCTCGCCTGCTACTGGCCACTGCCGCCACCCTGCTCATTGCATCACCCGCCATGGCGCAAAAACTACGACTGGCGACCGTGGTGAGCGCACCCCACCCTGGATCGACGCCGCTGAAGCCTTCAAGACCGAGGTCGAGGAAGCCAGCGACAACCGCCTTACTGTTGAGATCTTCCCCGGCGGCCAGCTCGGCAATGACCAGACAGTGGTCGATGAAATCCGCATCGGCACCACCGACATGATCATTGGCGGAGTGCAGAACATTGCACCCTACGTTCAGGACTTCGAAATATTCAGCCTGAACTATCTGTTCGATAACATGGATGCCTTCCGTGCTGCCGCAGCCCCTGAGTCTCCGGTCTTCAGCCATTTTGAACAGGAAATGACTGACTCCGGCAGCGGACTTGAACTGTTGGCACTGACCGGTGGCGGCACACGCAACCTCAGCACCAACACTGGTCCGGTGACCGAGCCAGATGACCTGGACGACGTCAAGATGCGCATCACCGGCTCTCAGCTGGATGCCAAAACCTGGCAGGCGCTAGGTGCCCTGACCACCTCACTGCCTTGGACCGAAATCTACACCGGCATGCAAACTGGCGTTATCGGTGCCTTCGAAAGCACCATCAGCGGTTTCTTTTCAAGCCGCCTCTATGAAGTGGCGCCCTATCACGCCAAGACCGAACACCAGATCATGATGAGCCACATCTCAATCGGCGAGAGCAGCCTCCAGCGCCTGTCGGAGCAGGACCAAGCCATCGTGCGCGAGGCCGCAAGACACGCCGCCGAACTGGGTACCGCCAAGGGGGTTGAGTATGACGAACAGCTGTTAAGCCAGCTGACCGAGCGCGGCGTCACCGTTACCGAAGTCGACAAGCAGAAGTTCATCGATGCCAGCCGTCCGCTGCATGATGAGTTTGCTGCCGAGCGCGGCGTGTCCAACCTGCTCGCGCTGATTCGCGCGCTGTAAGTCATTGGGAGAAAGCCCCCGTAGCCCAAAGCACTGCTCAGTCCTCGGGGGCTTATTGTTTCCAGGAGTAAAAGTAAGACATGCGGCGAATCAATGACCTCATCGAACGCGTGTTCCTGAAAGTAGCAGGCACGCTGTTCGCGATATTCATCGTGACTATCTTGTATCAAGTAGTGGCACGCAACTACCTGAAAATATCAGTGGCCTGGTCCGATGAAGTTGCCATGGCCTGCTTCATCTGGTCAGTATTTCTTGGCGCTGCCGTGGCCCTGCGCCGCCGCCAGCACTATGTGATCGAAGTGCTACCAAAACACTTCGTAATAACCAACCGGGCGCTGCGGCTGCTCGGCGGTCTAGCCTGTCTGCCGCTGATCTATGTGCTGGTGGTACACGGCCAGATCCTGACCGATATGGGTTGGAACCGCCGCTCGGTCTCTCTAGGCACGCCAATGGCCTATGTGTTCATGGTGATCCCCATTTCCGGAGTGGCAATGCTGCTGTTTTCTCTGGAAATACTACATGAAGACCTCCGTGCGCTGTGCGCAGGGCATCAGTCGTCACCAGCCGCTGTCGAGGAGCACACCCAGCCATGAGCCCGATTATCACTCTTATCGCCAGCTTCCTGCTGCTGATCGCCCTCAGCGTGCCCATCGCATTTGCAATCGGCCTGGCGTCCATCATTACCATCTGGCAGCTCGGCATACCGCTGACCTCAGTAGTTAACCAGATGTTCGCCAGCATCAACTCTTTCCCGCTGCTTGCGGTACCATTTTTCCTGCTGCTGGGGCGGCTGATGAACGACGGTGGCATCACCGATCGTCTACTGCGCTTCGCCGACAGTACTGTGGGCCACGTGCGTGGCGGACTCGGTCACATCAACGTCATGGTATCGATGATGTTCGCCAGCCTGTCTGGCTCAGCAGCGGCTGACACTGCCAGTGTCGGCGCAGTACTGATTCCAGCCATGAAAAAAGCTGGCTACCCCTCGCCTTTCGCCGTGGCTTTGACAGCAGCATCGTCAGTACTTGGCGGCATCATTCCGCCATCGATTTTAATGGTGATCTATGGTGCTTTCGGCAATGTCTCGGTGGGCGCCCTTTTTCTCGGTGGCATCGTACCCGGCTTATTGATCGGCATGGCACAGATGGGCTACGTCTATCACGTGGCACGTAAACTCGATATCAAGCCAGAAGGACGCGCCTCGTGGCGCAACGTTGTTCACACTGGCCTAGTGGCAACGCCGCCAATGATTCTGCCTATCGTGGTACTCGGCGGCATCACCGCCGGGATATTTACTGCCACTGAAGCGGCCTCGGTCGCGGTATTGGTCGGCCTGCTACTGGCGATAGTATTTTATCGTTCGATTCGTCTACGCTCACTGCCCGGCATTTTTACCGACTCCGTGCTCGCTTATTCACTACCGATGTTTGCCGTGGCTGCCGCCGGAATCATGGGCTGGCTGATCTCCTATCTGGGCATCGCACAGGAAGTCGCCAGCTTCATCCTTTCCGTCACCGACTCGCGCGTCGGCCTGATGCTGATGGTAATGGCGTTCATGTTGATTATCGGCACTGTGCTTAGCCCGGTGACGGCAGTGATCATCTTCCTGCCGATCATCCAGAGCATTAGCATTTCGGGGGATATCAACCAGATCCATATGGCACTGATTGTGATCATGTCATTGACCCTGGGCCTGGTAACACCGCCTTATGGCATCTGCTTACTGATCGCCAGCCAGATCGGCGACGTTTCCACACCGCGAGCCTTTGTCGCCATCATGCCGCTGATTGGCTTAGTAATGCTGATCATTCTCGCAGGCATCCTGTTCCCGAATCTTTTTCTAACCCTGCCCAAAATGTTCATGCCAGAAGCGTTCCCCGGATAACCCCGACCTTTCCAATAAACCATGCGACTGGTGCATCACCTGTCGCATGGTTCACCGCGCACGCATTTCACGCACTCCAACTCCAGTCCCAGCCGCGAGCGCCGCCCCGCTTCAGTGGTGACCCAAGGCCGCTCAGTCCACGGTGGCTGGTGACGTACATGCTGATTGTGGCCACAGGCCAGCCTGGCCACCCAGTGTTCCTCTTCATCACGGTGATAACCCACAATCGGCTGGCGCATGGCGCTGTGCTCCTCCGCCGTCACATAACGGTTCTCCAGGCATTGAATAGCCACCAGTCGGCTGTCACTTGCCTCGCGGCACTCGCCCCATTAGATAGAACTCAGCGTTAGGCGGGGTTCCGGTCAGATTGACTAAACGGTTGGACAGACCAAAAAAGGCAGCGACAGCGCCGATGTCCCAGATATCTTCGCGGGTAAAGCCCACCTCAATCAGGCGAGCTTCCCACTCATCGTTAAGTTCACCCACCTCAATGCTGCAGTATATGGCGAAGTCGAGCATCACCCGATGCCGCTCACTGATCGGTGCAGTACGATGGTTGATGGCGACCTGATCTGCCAGCAGCGGGTCCTTGCTGTAAATTCGCACCAGGGCACCGTGGGCCACCACACAGTACAGACAGTGATTGCGGGCGCTAGTGGCCACCACGATCATTTCTTTTTCGGCCTTAGTCAGGGTGTCTGATTCACGCTCCATCAAAGCATCGTGATAGGCGAAGAAGGCACGAAACTCCGTCGGCCGCTGGGCCAGCATCAAAAACACATTCGGAACAAACCCTGCTTTTTCCTGCACCGCAAGAATCGCATCGCGAATATCGTCAGGCAGTGAATCAAGGGTTTCAGGCACGGGAAAACGGCTGATAGAGGAAGTCATTGCGGCTCCTTTTATTATGGTAGGACCTGTAATTGGCGCAAACGATCTCCAGTTAACGTTAACGTTAACTCCATGTCTATACGCCATAGGGTGGTCACCACCACACCTATCCGCTTATTTTCTTACCCAGTTCGTGGTAACGGGCACCTTGGCATCCAGGAATAAGTTCATGACCGGGCAGCGCTTCTCCACTTCCGCTTTCAGCTGCTGAAGACGTTCATCGCTCTCACCAGTAGTTACCACCACATCAAACTGTACGGACTGAAAGTGAGGCGATACACCAGCGACGCCGCTCATACCCTGCAGGTCGATCTGTCCGCTGTTGAGGAACTCTGCTGCCTCATAGGCAAAACCCTGCTCCTTGGCAATCAGGGAAATCATCACAGAGGTGCAGCTGCTAAGCCCTGATAGCACCAGCTCGACCGGGTTTGGACCTTCATCTGTGCCGCCGAGACTTGCTGGCTCATCGACCATGAAGGGGGCGAATGAGCGCACCGATATCTCAGTTTTCACGCCACCTTTCCACACCCCAGTTGACTCAACGTTAAGAATAGACTCAGCCGTCATATACTTGTTTTCCCAATGTTTTTAGCAGAAAAAACCCGCCTCACTTGAGACGGGATCATAGCGAATGTCTTGATAGACGGCCATACGACTAGTCAGCTTCTTACTAGACCGTTTCAGCTTAACGAAATGGTGCTATTGATGCCGCTGGACACGTTCTCGGGCTCGAACCAGCGTGCAGTTACGGTCTTGGTCTGTGTCCAGAAGCTGATGGCTTGCTTGCCATTGGGGCCCAGGTCGCCCAACTTGGATGCCCGCGAGCCGGTGAAGCTGAAGTAGGCCACCGGCACCGGAATCGGCACGTTGATACCCACCTGCCCCACATCAATATCGGTCTCAAAGCGCCGCGCGACCCAACCGGAGTTGGTGAAAATCGAGGTGCCATTACCGTTGGGGTTAGCGTTGATGAACTCAATCGCCTCATCCAGCGTCTCAACATTCACCACACACAATACCGGGCCGAAAATTTCTTCGCGGTAGATGGTCATGTCAGCGGTCACATTGCTGAACAGCGTCGGACCGACGAAGTTGCCATCCGGATAGCCTTCAACCTGGCAGCCGCGACCGTCCACTTCCAGCGTGGCACCTTCCTGCTCACCGGTGGCGATCAGGCGCTCAACGCGCTCCTTGGCCTGGGGCGACACCAACGGACCAAGATCGGCATCTTTCTGGGTGCCTGGTCCGATTTTCATGCTGCGCGTGCCTTCAACGATGTCCTCAAGCCAGTCGCGCGCCTCACCCACCAGCACCACCACTGAGTTGGCCATGCAGCGCTGGCCAGCAGCACCGTAAGCCGAGCCCAGCAGGTTGTTGATAGCCTGGCTGCGGTTAGCGTCAGGCATGACCACACAGTGGTTCTTGGCCCCCATCATCGCCTGCATGCGCTTACCGGCAGCGGCAGCACGATCGTAAAGCAGCGAACCCACGTGGGTAGAGCCAATGAACGACAGCGCCTTGATGTCGGCATGGTCAGCAATCTGGTTAGCCACCTCCGGCCCGCCATGCACCACGTTGAGTACACCCGGCGGCACACCGGCCTCATGGGCCAGTTCAACCAGCCGCATAGAGGAGCTGGGGTCCTGCTCCGAAGGCTTGAACACAAAGGTGTTGCCGGTGGCGATAGCCAGCGGGAACATGAAGCACGGCAACATGATCGGGAAGTTGAATGCGGTGATGCCGGCACCCACCCCCAGTGGCTGGTTCAGCGTGTAGACGTCTACCTCATTGGCCGCGTTTTCGGCCCGCTCACCCAGCTGTAATGAGGTGATCGAGCAAGCATGTTCGATCACCTCCAGACCGCGACCGACTTCGCCCACGGCATCGGGCAAGGTTTTGCCGTGCTCCTCGCTGATCAGCGCGGCCAGCTCATCGGTGTGCTCGCGCACCAGCGCCTGCAACGTGAGCATGATCCGCATGCGCTTGCCCAGCGGAACCTTGCGCCAGGTCTCGAACGCCTGCTTGGCGTTGGCAATGGCCTGCTCGACTTCCTCGGCGGTGCAGAACGGCACCCGAGCAACGACCTCCTGGGTCGCCGGGTTGACCACATCACGCCAATCCTGGCTCTGGGAAGTGACGGGCTTGCCGTCGATATACATGGGAATCTCGCGAATGGACATGAGCGTACTCCTTACCAATGAGATGAGACAAAACAGAGAAGACGTCTATAACTTTATGTGCATACCAGCACGAAACCTTTATATTCCCAGTCTATCCAGACGTCGGATAGCCAGACAACGGGCAGTCAGGCACATTGCTTGTGCATAAACGCACAAACC
>NZ_JBQDJZ010000001.1:0-82121 GCF_052095765.1 Halomonas sp. | reverse complement strand
AACCAGTACACGTACTCCATCCGCCCCGCCTTCTCAGAAAAGGAGTCAACCGTGCTCGACTGGCAAGACATCCAGATCTTTCTCGAGGTGGCACGCAGCGAACGGCTGACGGATGCTGCCCGGCGACTGGGGCTCGACCACTCCACCTTATCGCGACGCACTCGTCGCTTCGAGCAAAAACTCAATACGCAGCTGTTCGAGCGCAGCACCCACGGCTATCACCTGACAGAAGCCGGTCAGCAGTTACTGGCCCATGCCGAAGAAATGGCGCGCCATGCCTTCGAAGCCGGCGAAAGCCTAACCGACAAAAACCACCAGATCAGTGGCCAGATCCGCCTGGGCGTAACCGAAGGCTTTGGCACCTGGGTAATTGCCCCGCTGCTCGCCGTTTTCTGTGAGCAGCACCCTAGCGTCACGCTGGAGCTGCTGGCATTGCCACGTGTCGTCAACCTCAGCCGTCACGAGGCCGACCTGGCTATCACCATCGAGCGCCCCACAAGCCCAGGAGTTGTGACCTCGCGACTGTGCGACTACCGCCTGCGGCTGTATGCCAGCCTGGCCTACCTGAAACGCCACGGCAGGCCGGTAAAACGCGGCGACCTTGGCCGCCATCGGCTGATTGGCTATGTCGACGACCTGATCTTCAGCGAACAGCTGAGTTACCTGGACCCGCTGCTGGACCCGGCGGTAGTAGGCGCCCCAGGGCCACACTTCGCCATGCGCAGCACCAGCGTGACCACTCAATACGCCGCCGCACTGAGCGGTGCCGGCCTGGCGGTGCTGCCGTGCTTCATGGCAGAAAGCTGCGAGTCACTAGACAGCGTGCTCGATGAAGAAGTGGACGTAGTGCGGCAGTTCTGGATTACCGCGCGCCAGGAGCAACGCCGCCTGGCCCGGGTAAGACTGCTATGGGACTTTCTGCGCGAAGCGCTGGAAGCTAATCGGGACTTTCTGATGGGCGGTGCTCGAAAGCTCACCTTGCCCGAGCAGGAGTCAGACGCGGATCAGTAATAAATGAATCCGGGGCACCTGGCGACACCACACCGGCCTGAAGGCATCCCTGCGCGACTTGCACGTACCGGTTTTTGTAGGAGGCACGTTTACATGCCGAAACCGCCGCGCAGCGCCGGTGTGGTCAGGTACCACAGAAAGTTCTCAGCACCTGCTCGCCCTCTTGTGGCGGTCGGGTGTAGCTGAGCTCACCGGCCGGCTCATCAAACGGATTCATGATAGCAGCCAACAGCGCCTCGAAGGGGGAGAAGTCATCTCTCTCAGCGGCAGCCTCAATGGCCTGCTCGACGCGATGATTGCGCGGAATTACTACCGGATTAACCGCCCTCAGCCGTGTGACGATCTGTGCCGGGGTCACCTGCTCGGCTGCGAGCCGCTCGCGCCAACGCGTCAGCCAAGTCTCGATGCCATGGGTCTCTTCAAAAAGCGCTAGCAGCACATGTTGTTGGTCAGTGGTTACCGCATCTGCCAGGTGACGAAATGTCAGAGTGAAGTCGGCGCGACCCTGGTACATCACATCAAGCAGAGCGGCGGCGAGCTGAGCATCGCCGTCGCGCGCTTCCATCAGCCCCAGCTTACGGCGCATCTCGTTCAACCAATGATGCTGGTAACGCTCGTCGAAGGTTTCCAGCACCTTGGTGGCATCGGCAATCGCTTTTTTGCTGTCGTAACCCATCAACGGCAGCAGCGCTTCTGCAAAGCGCGTCAGATTCCACTGGGCCATGGACGGCTGGTTGGCGTAGGCGTAGCGCCCCCTTTCATCAATGGAGCTGAATACGGTCTGCGGATCATAGCGGTCCATGAAGGCGCAGGGGCCGTAGTCGATGGTTTCTCCGCCAATCGCACAGTTATCCGTATTCATCACGCCGTGGATAAAGCCGACGCTCATCCACTTCGCAATCAGCGCCGCCTGACGCTCAACTACGACTTCCAGCAGCGCCAACGGCTGAGCATCAGAGGTTAACTCGGCCAACCCGGGGTAATGACGAGCCACTGCCTCGTCGACGAGTAAGCGAAGTGCCGCTTCATCACCTCTGGCGGCAAAGTACTGAAAAGTGCCCACACGTAGGTGGCTTGAAGCTACCCGGGTAAGTACCGCACCTGGCTCAGGCATGCGCCGATAGATGCGCTCGCCGGTGGTCACCGCCGCCAGCGCCCGGGTCGTCGGCACGCCTAACGCATGCATGGCCTCGCTGACCAGATATTCGCGCAGCACCGGCCCAAGCGGTGCGCGACCATCACCACCGCGAGAAAAGGGCGTGCGCCCGCTGCCCTTGAGCTGGAGATCACGGAGCTGCCCCGCACAATTTCTGGCTTCGCCCAGCAATACGGCACGTCCATCGCCCAGCTGTGGTACAAAATTGCCAAACTGGTGGCCAGCATAGGCTGCCGCCGTGGGCTTGAGCTCTTCGGGCAAAACATTACCGGAAAACAACTCTGCGGCGCGCGTTTCATCAAAATGCGCCAGATCGAAGCCCAGCTCCTCGGCCAGCGGCTGGTTGAAGACGACCAGGCGCGGCTTGGCCACTGGCGTCGGGCGCACCTCGGCGCGCATATGCTCGGGAAGGTCGGCGTAGCGATGAGAAAGTGGCGGTAGCATGGTGTCTCCTGTTTCTAATCGCTCTACCCTAACTGATACGGGCACTGCAGCATACGAGACAACAGTTCATACGCTGGCATCTACTGCAAGCTCTGCCACCTTCGCATCGCGGGCTTGCTGAGCAAGTCTCGCACGATGAGCGTCTTCGCTCTCAACCATGTTCCGAGCTTCAGGATGCAACCCTAGCTTCTCAAACAGCGCACGGTCGCGATCGGCCTGAGGGTTGTCGGTAGTCAGCAGCTTATCGCCATAGAAAATCGAATTAGCGCCAGCCATGAACGCTAACGCTTGGGTGGGTTCGCTCATCTGCTCGCGCCCAGCCGACAGCCGCACATGGCTTTTTGGCATCATGATGCGTGCCACGGCCACGGCACGAACGAACTCCAGCGGGTCCAAGTCCTCAACATTTTCCAGCGGCGTGCCCGGCACCTTGACCAGCATGTTGATGGGCACCGACTCAGGGTGTGGTGACAGGCGCGCCAGCTGCTGAAGCAATGCACTACGGTCACGAGCGTCCTCGCCCATCCCCAGAATGCCCCCGGAGCAGACCTTCATGCTTGCATTGCGGACATGGCCAAGGGTCTCCAGACGGTCGGCATAGCTGCGGGTGGTGATGATCTCGCCATAATAGTCCGGCGAGGTGTCAAGGTTATGGTTGTAGTAATCCAGTCCGGCAGCGGCCAGTCGGCTGGCCTGCTCACCGTCGACCATGCCCAGCGTCATGCAGGTTTCAAGCCCCAGTTCTTTTACGCGGCGCACCATTTCTTCAACCACCCGCAAGTCTTTTTCCCGAGGGCTCTTCCACGCGGCTCCCATGCAAAAGCGGCTGGCTCCGGCGTCCCTGGCGGCGCGGGCCTGAACGACGACCTGCTCTACCGCCATCAGCTTTTCCTTTTCCAACTGCGTATTGTAATGGCCGGACTGCGGGCAGTACTTGCAATCCTCAGGACAGGCGCCAGTCTTGATCGACAGGAGCGTGGAGACTTGTACGGCGTTAGGGTCGAAGTGCTGGCGGTGAACCTGCTGGGCGCGAAACAACAGATCGTTAAACGGTAGCGCAAACAGGGTATTGATCTCATCAAGCGTCCAGTCATGACGTGGAGCAGCCATCGCAACCATTCTGTAAACCTTACTATTAATAAAAGTTGACAAAAGATAGCGAGGCAATACGCCACGGTCAACCTTGACAAATATTAAAGTTTACCCAGTACGTTCACGAGCTTTTTCCCAACTCGAAAATATCAACCATTCGCCGCAACCAGGTGACATTAGGTCACAAATTGGACTTTTCCCCCTTTTGACCCTAGTGTATGTCTTCTTCCGGCGATAACGCCGCACTCAACTGGCAGCTTGTCCGCAGCTCAGACAAGCCCAGGCAGGTTTCGCTTTGAAACCGACTAGTCTTGCTACCCCTCAGGGAAAATTAAAGCAGACTGGATCACGAGTACTTTCGAGAACTTGTCTGAGCTGAATGCTCAGACAGCATCGTTAGAAAAGGAAATCCATGTCCACATTCATCACCCAGACCGTCAACGCATTCCCCAGTCGTCCTCCACCCTTGTTCAAACTAGCTATTGGCGACTCACGTCATCGCTATTAGCTGAGCGGTACCTGGTAGCCAAAAAAGCTTACCCAATACAGCCTGTGGTCTCGCTGTGCGGCCGACGCCAATTCGTCGATGCCGTCATAGCCCAGGCAGGCTCTGTGCATATCAGATACCCACCCAGGTGGCGCCCATCGTTGCGGCTGCTATTGCTGCGCCTGTGCGCCTCATTAACCCACCCATGAGAGAGGGCAACAACTTGAACAACGATTCACTATTCCAATTCTCCACCCTGACCGTCCTGCTACTAATGATAGCGTTCTACGGCGGCACCTATCTGCTGACACTGACTATCCGCAAGCGCAAGGAAGACACCGATGCCTATATGGTGTCCAACCACCGCATCGGCTTTGGCATGGGCTCCGCCAGCATGACCGCCACCTGGATCTGGGCGGCTTCTTTCTATGCTGCCGCCACCTCAGGCTACACCTACGGTGTATCAGGGCCGATCCACTACGGCCTATGGGGCGCACTGATGATCCTGTTCATCTACCCCTTTGGCATACGCTTTCGCAAGCTGGCGCCCAACGCTGCGACCCTGGGCGAGCTGATCCATGCCCGCCACGGCTCGTCCAGCCAACTGATCCTGGCCAGCTCCAACCTGATGGGTAGCATCATCAGCCTGATGGTGAACTTTACTGCCGCCGGTGCCCTGGTGGCGGTACTCTCACCGCTCTCTTTCCAGGCCGGTGTCATCATCGCTGGCGTCGGTGTGCTGGGCTACACCATCTGGTCGGGATTCCGCGCCTCGGTGCTGACCGATTTCGCCCAGCTGGTAGCGCTGATGGCGATTGCCGTGCTGATCATCCCAGCAGTGTTCTTCTCCATGGGCGGCCCCAGCGAGCTGGTTGCCGGCCTCAGCAACTTGACGCCAGAGCAGGCCAACTTCTTTTCGTCGGACGCCATCCTCAACCAAGGCGCACCCTTCTTCGTTGCCGTACTGGCCTACGCGATTGGCAACCAAACCATTTCCCAGCGCCTGTTCGCGGTAAATGAAAAACACATCAAGCCAACGTTCTTGACCGCCACCCTGGGCTACGGCGCTATCGTTATCGGCCTTGGCATGATCGGCCTGATGGCACTGACCCAAGGCGTGCAGCCGCTCAACGGCGACATGAACAACCTGATTCCGCAGATGGTATCCGGCTACCTGCCGCCACTATTTATCGGGCTGTTCTTCATTCTGGTAATTGGCTCGCTATCGTCTACCGCAGACTCTGACCTGTCAGCACTGTCGGCCATCGTGATGGCCGATATCTACGGCAAGAACCTCGCCAAGGGCAACCCAAACCCCAAACTGATGCTACTGATTGGCCGCATGACCATGGTGACCGCCACAGTGGTCGGCATCATCTTTGCCAGCTTCTCGCTGGATATTCTGGTGATGCTGGTATTCGTCGGGGCACTGTGGGGCGCAATCGTGTTCCCGGTCATCGCCAGCTGCTTCTGGAACCGCGTGACCAACAAAGCTTTTACCACCTCGGTGGTCGTCGCCATGGTGCTGTTCATCGTAGCGCGTTTTGAACTCGTGCCGCTGGCTGGCGGTGCCGGTCTGTTCTTCGAACTGCTAGCAAGTATCGGAGGTGGCATCATCATCGCACTGATGACCTTCGGCTTCTTTGGCCGTCGCCTCGCAGTGGTTGCCGGCGGCCTGGCGATGTTGGCCATGCTCATTTTTGCCACCGGTTTCCTGCGCGACTACACCGTGCTGCTCGCCTCGCTGACTGCCTACGGCGCCAGCACCCTGGTATGTACGATCATGAGCCTGCTCAGCAACGAGCCGGACTTCGACTTCGACTCCATCAAAGACAAAGTGGGTAACTTCGAAACGCCGAAAAAGCCGACCAAATCACAAAAGTCGCGCAAGCCAAGTCCCGGTTTCGCTACCCAGACTCAGCGCTAAAGCTCAGCTCGACTATCAACCCCGAACACCAGCCTGCTCCCGCCAACGCCGGAACAGGCCTTAAAGGAGATTTTTATCATGCAGTGGTTATTTGGCTTTTATGTACTGATCTGGCCAGCCCTGACACTGGCCATACTGATCGTGATCTGCCGCGCCGTGATTCGCGATCACCGCGAAGCCAAGCGCGAGCACCGTGATATGGTATAAACATCGTCACCCTGCCCGGCGCTCTAACAGGAGCCCGGGCAGATGCTCCCCCCACTTTTCCTGCCACCTTGCCGCATTCACTGTTACCCTGCCAGAAAGCCCCCGCAAGTCACGCAGCTGAGGCCAAGACGATGACCACTGATGCCCTCGACTACTTCCGTCCTCCGGCCAGCGACGCCCTAGGGTTGATTCTGATACGTGCCAACCACAGCGGCCTGACCGAAGTGGAGTTCATCAACGAAGACAAGGTGCGCGAAACACCACGTCCCAGTGAACTTACACAGCGGACCTGCACCCAGCTGGAAGAGTATTTCGCAGGCCAGCGACAGCACTTCGATCTGCCGCTGGCAGCGACCGGCACCGATTTTCAGCACCGTGTCTGGCAGGCACTGACTGACATTCCTTTCGGCGAAACCCGCAGCTATGGCGAACTGGCCGAGCAGATCGGCAGCAAAGGTGGCCAGCGAGCCGTGGGGGCAGCCAACGGCAAGAACCCCATCTCGATCATTGTGCCCTGCCATCGGGTGATCGGTAGCGACGGCAAACTGACCGGCTACGCCAGCGGCATTGGCCGCAAGCAGTGGCTGCTGGCTTTTGAAGCAGGCAGCATGCCCTTCGAATTAGGCTGACGGTTTCGCCGCCTGACGTTTAGCGAGGCATACATGACCTTACTCAGTAAAACTCCCCTTTCCATACTTGACCTGGCGCCGATCCGCCAAGGCGGTACCGCCGGCGAAGCTTTCAACGACAGCGTCGCTCTGGCGCGCAAAGCCGACGAGCTTGGCTACAACCGCTACTGGCTGGCCGAGCACCACAACATCGACGGTATCGCCAGCGCCGCGACCTCGGTACTGATCGGCCATATCGCCGGCAAGACCCAACGCATCCGCGTGGGTAGCGGCGGCATCATGCTGCCCAACCACGCACCGCTGGTGGTTGCCGAGCAGTTCGGCACCCTGGAAACCCTCTATCCGGGCCGCATCGACCTGGGGCTGGGACGGGCACCGGGGGCCGATGGCGCCACCATGCGCGCCCTGCGCCGCGACCCCTTCGCCGGTGTTGACGACTTTCCCGAGCGCTTGGAAGAGCTGCGCAGCTACCTGGGCACCGCCAGCGCCAGCCAGCGTATTCGTGCCGTGCCCGGCCAGGACACCCATGTGCCGATCTGGCTGCTGGGTTCCAGCGGCTACAGTGCCCAACTGGCCGCACGTTTGGGCCTGCCATTTGCCTTCGCTGCCCAATTCGCCCCCGGCTACCTGCTTGAAGCGCTGCACCTCTACCGCACCCAGTTCCGCCCTTCACAGGTGCTCGATGCACCTTACGCCATGGTCGGTATGCCGGTCATCGTGGCCGAAAGCGATGCCCACGCGCACTACCTATCCACCACCGCTCAGCAGAAGTTTCTCAACTTGCACCGTGGTAAAAGCACTAAGGCGTTACCGCCGGTGGAAAGCATCGACTGGACACCCAGGGAGCGCGCAGCGGTCGCGCAGAACCTGGGCGCGGCGGTCATCGGCAGCCCCGACAGCGTTCGCGCAGGCCTGGAAGACTTCCTGCAGCAAACCAATGCCGATGAGCTGATGATCGTTACTGACGTCTATGACCGCAAAGATCGACTCCACTCAATTGAACTGTTGGCGGCACTGCAGCAACCAACGACTTCGCCCCTCTAAGACGGGTTGTAAATACGCCACAAAGAAAGATACCGCAACAGAAAAGCAACGCCCGGAAGCAGCACCGGGCGTTCTGACGTCTATCGTGAGCTTTTAACTATCAGCCTTCGCTTTCGATTCCGCCTATCACAGGCTCAGAGGGTGTCGGGCTGATCCAGTTATAGAGCAAACCGCCCAAGGCGCCACCAATTAACGGAGCCACCCAGAACAGCCACAACTGACTGATGGCCCAGCCTCCCACAAAGAGTGCGGGGCCAGTACTGCGCGCCGGATTGACCGAGGTATTGGTCACCGGGATGCTGATAAGGTGGATAAGCGTCAGCCCCAGACCAATGGCGATGGGCGCAAAACCCACGGGTGCGCGACCGTGAGTGGCGCCCATGATGATGAACAGGAACACCATGGTTAGCAGGATTTCAGCCACCAGCGCGGCTGCCAGCGAGTAGCCACCGGGGCTATGCTCACCGTAACCGTTAGCTGCAAACCCTGAGGCTGCCGCATCAAATCCTTCAACGCCGTTTGCAATGATATAAAGCGCCAACGCACCCAGAACGCCACCCGCAACCTGAGCGACGATATAAGGAACAACTTGTGAACCTGGAAAGCGCCCACCGGCGGTAAGGCCGATCGTTACAGCCGGATTCAAATGGCAACCTGACACGTGCCCGATGGCATAAGCCATGGTCAGCACCGTGAGACCAAAGGCCAGCGACACTCCCAAGAAACCTATCCCAAACCCTGGAAAACCCGCCGCCAGCACCGCTGCTCCACAGCCGCCAAAGGTCAACCAGAACGTACCAATCAGCTCAGCTGCATACTTTTGAGAGTTTTTCATCACACATCCCTGTGCTTTCAAGGCACCCCTTGTGCCCTATCAGGAAGCTGATATTACTCCACAAAATACAGCCGATGCAGGCGGATAAGAATTGTTCACTACTTACCAAAACGCCTGACAGAACCTTCGTAATGCCAGGCGTCACATCGATTTACGCTAATTATTTAAAGCGCGATCTCGCCTTCTCAAAGGAGTCACTAATCGAACTCCAGGCACGCTCGGCACCATCTTTTAGGTCATCCCAGGCATCATCGCTGGCATCACGCATTTTATTGAGCCGCTCGCGCATCTCATCGCGCTGTTTTTCAAGGCGCTCGGCCTCTTTTTCCTGCTCTTTCTCTAACTCACTATCGGCAGCAGCGCTACGCGCTTGCGCCCGTAGCAAATCAATTTCGGCCTGCCATTCGTCCAGCTTGGCACGCAGCTTCTGTTCATAGGCATCGCGTTGGCTCATACGCTGTTCTCCTCGTTATTGACAGTCTGGATGACCGTAAAACCTTCGAAGCTTGGCGGGCCCAGGTAGAGCCCCTCGCGCTTGCTTTTCCCGGCATTGGCGTGGGCCTTGCGAAACGCCTCGGAATGCGTCCAGGCCTCGAAATCCTCCTGCGCACGCCACACCGTATGCGAGGCATAGAGTACGTGATCTTTCCTCTCCGGCCCGCGCAACATCTGGAACTCGACAAAGCCGGGTAACCCTTGCAGGTGGGTCTCACGCTCTAACCATATCTGTTCGAACTCAGCGACCCGCTCAGGGTTCACTTTGAAACGGTTCATGGCGATATACACGGCTAATGGCCTCTCTGCTCTCGTGCTGATCTCGTTAAAACAGGTTTTGACGATGACAGTTCGACTACAGCGTGGCAAGTATATGACTGAGACAGCAAACCGCCATACCCATTCATAACCCCGCCCATTTCCGGCACCATAGAGCAGGCACAGCTCCGCCTGCCCTTTCGCTGCTCAAGGATGATCCATGCCCGCTGCTTCCTCCCCCGCTGCTGTCTCTGACGTTATTGAACCCGGCTTTCTGGTGGTGCACGGCAATCGGCTGGAGTCGCTGCGCGATTTGGCGGTGAGCTGGATGCGCCGCGAGCCGCTGGCGCCGCTGGAAAACGAGGTGATTCTGGTCCAAAGCAACGGTATCAGCCAGTGGCTGAAGCTGGCGCTGGCGGCGGATGCACCCAACGGCGCGGGTATCGCGGCGGCGCTGGATATCACTTTGCCAGCGCGCTTTCTGTGGCAGGCCTATCGTGCAGTGCTGTCCCACAGCGAAGGCGAAGACGCCGTGCCTGAGGCGTCGCCGCTGGACAAGTCTCGATTGAGCTGGCGGCTGATGCGCCTGCTGCCCGAGCTGCTGACCGAGCCCGCCTTCCAGCCGCTGGCACACTTCTTGGCCGACGATGACGACCTGCGCAAGCGCTTCCAGCTGGCTGAGCGCTTGGCCGATCTGTTCGACCAATACCAAGTGTATCGTGCCGACTGGCTGGCGGCCTGGGCTGAAGGCCGCGATGAGCTGATCGACGCCCGGGGCCAAGCCAGGCTGCTGGATGCCGACCAATGCTGGCAGCCCGAGTTATGGCGTCGACTGCGTGACGGTATCGGCGACGAGGGGCTGAACACCAGCCGAGCGCTGATTCACCAGCGTTTTCTTGATGCCTGTCGCCAGTTGAAGCGAGGCCAACGTCCTGCTGGCCTGCCGCGTCGAGTGATCGTGTTCGGCATCTCGTCGCTACCCCGCCAGACGCTGGAGGCGCTGGCGGCCATGTCCCGGGTCAGTCAGGTGCTGCTGTGCGTGCACAACCCCTGCCGCCATTACTGGGCCGATATCATCGAGCATAAAGACCTGCTGCGCGCCGAGCGGCGCCGCCAGCGCCATCGCCCCGGCATGCCGCAGAACCTGGATGACACCGAGCTGCACCTGCACGCCCAGCCGCTGCTGGCCGCCTGGGGCAAGCAGGGCCGCGACTACCTGCGCTTGCTCGATGAGTTCGACGACCCGCACCACTATCAGGCACTGTTTGATGCCCGCTCGCTGCGTATCGATCTGTTCGACTCACCGCTGGATGAGGACAAGCCCACTGGCCTGTTACAGCAGCTGCAGGACGATATTCTTGAACTGCGCCCACCGCAGGAAACGCTGACCACCTGGCCAGCCGTCGATCCTCACCAGGATCACAGCCTGCGCTTTCACGTGGCTCACAGCGCGCTGCGCGAGGTCGAAATTCTTCACGACCAGCTGCTGGCTGCCTTTGACGCCGACCCCAGCCTGCGCCCACGCGATATCCTGGTCATGGTGCCGGATATCGAGGCCTACGCTGCTGCGGTTCAGGCGGTATTCGGGCGACTGCCTCTCAATGACCCGCGCCATATTCCCTTTACCCTCTCCGACCAGGCCAGCCGCCATCGCCAACCGCTGCTGATCGCACTGGAAAGCCTGCTACACCTGCCCGAGTCGCGGCTGACTATCAGTGACCTGCTGGACTTGCTGGAAGTCCCGGCGCTGCGCCAGCGCTTCGGCCTGGATACCGATGATCTCCCCACCCTGCGCCGCTGGGTCGAAGATGCCGGCATCCGCTGGGGGCTTAACGCCAAACAGCGCGCCCGGCTCGACCTGCCAGATGGGCTGACAGCCAATACCTGGGCCTTCGGCCTGCGGCGCCTACTGCTGGGCTATGCGGTAGGCCAGACGGCAGAGCTCTCAGCTATAAACGACCAGGACACATCCGGGCCATGGCACGATATCGAGCCCTACGGCGATATCGGTGGCCTGGAGGCGGCGCTGATCGGACCTCTTTCGGATCTCATCGACACCCTGCATCGCCACTGGCAGCAACTCAGCGAGCCGACCACCGCTGAGGAGTGGTGCCAGCGGCTGCGCGAGTTGCTGGCTGACTGCTTTGACGTTAACGACGAGGCAGATATTTCTACCCTCGCCCGCCTTGAAGAAGGCCTGGAACAGTGGCTGGAAGCCACCGAGGACGCCGGACTGACTGAGGCGCTGCCGCTGTCGGTGGTACGCGAACACTGGTTGACCGAAGTCGATCAAGCGCATCTTTCACAGCGCTTTTTGGCCGGTGCAGTCAACGTCGCTACTCTGATGCCCATGCGCGCCATCCCATTCCGTCATGTCTGCTTGTTGGGCATGAACGACGAGGACTACCCGCGCACCCAGCGCCCGCTGGATATCGATCTGATGGGCCAGGACTACCGCCCAGGTGACCGTTCGCGCCGCGACGACGACCGTTATCTGTTCTTGGAGGCATTGCTTTCGGCCCGGGAGCGGCTGCTGATCAGTTGGGTCGGACGCAGCATCCACGACAACGAACCCCAGCCGCCCTCAGTGCTGCTCGGCCAACTGCGAGACCACCTTGCTGCTGGCTGGCGGTTGGCTGGGGCTGATGAAACCCAAGGCCAGGAGAAAAACGCCAAGGCGCTATTGGCGGCACTGACTGTGGAGCATCCGCTTCAGCCCTTCAGCCGCGCCTACTTTCAGGATGATTCATCAGAAGCTGACAAGCGCCTGTTCAGCTACGCCAAAGAATGGCACGCCATTCACGCCGATACCTCGGGGCAAGTGCCGCACGATGAAACCGCCCCACTCCCAGCTTGGGAGCAAGAACGCCCGCTGACGCTTGGCCAACTGGGGAATTTCCTAAAGTCGCCAGCCAAGGCATTTTTCAACACACGGCTCGGGGTCTATCTGGATGTTGACGACACCGATACCCTGGAGCACGAACCGTTTGATCTGGACGGCCTGAGCATGTGGCAGCTTCAGGATTCGCTGGTGGCTGCTGGGCGAGTGGCCGCAGACCATGGCGAACACTACCTGCCTGCCGTTGAAGCCCGCCTACAGGGGCTTGAACGTGAAGGTCGCCTGGCCATGGGCGGCTTTGCCGCGCGCATGCGCGCGGAACTGATCGAGCCGCTAGACAAGATGTTCACGCTCTACGCCGAAGCGCTGGCCGACTGGCCCCATGACATTGCCCAGCCCGCAGCAATCAGCCTGCCGCTGGGGCACCGCGAACAGGACGCTAACCACGAACATCGCCTGGAGGACTGGCTCGACGGCCTGCGAGAAAACGATAACGGCGAATGCTGTCGGCTGGTATTAATGACCTCAAGCTTGGTCCGCAAAGGCAAGTATCAGTGGCGCAACTGGGTCGGCGCCTGGGTCGAACACCTGGCTGGACAACTGGCGGTCGGCTCCATGACCACCCGGCTGATTTCCCGCGCTGGCGATCACACCCTGGCACCACTGGCCGAAGACAACGCCCGCCACCGCCTGAACGCCATCGTCCATGCCTGGCAGGCCGGGATGAATGCACCACTGCCGCTGCCACTGGACAGCGCCTTCATGTGGATAGAACAAGGCGGCAATGCTGCCATGATGCAGCAATGCCTGGATGGCAGGGACGGCGAAGGTGACGCTGACGACGAGACGGCGACCAAGGCCTGGAACGCTGCACGCAAGCGCTATGAAGGCGATGATTACAACACCGGCGAGCGTGACCGCGATCCGTATCTGGCACGCCAGTGGCCCAGCTTTGAATCCGTCGTCACTGCCCGCGCCGCTGAGCGCCGTTTCAGCGAGCTGGCCGAGGTGCTATACGCTCCGCTGCATGACACAGTGAAGAACAACGCTGCCAAGGGAGACAACGCATGACGCCGCTGAACTCCATGGCGCAGCCATTGCACGGTAGCCACCTGATCGAGGCCAGCGCCGGCACCGGCAAGACGTTCACCATCGCCCTGCTGTATCTGCGCTTGGTGCTCGGGCCACGTGCCCCCGAAGACAAAGCCAGTTTCCCCCGGCCGCTTATGCCGCCGGAAATTCTGGTGATGACTTTCACCAACGCTGCCACGCGTGAGCTTCGCGACCGCATCCGCACACGGCTGGTCGAGGCGGCCACCGCTTTCTCTTTACAGTCACCCGAACACCCACCCGCCGCGCAACAGCCAGTGACCGGGGATCTGTTCGCCGAGCCAGTGCCTGTGGCCGCAGCACCCGCCAGCTCAGAGCTTGATCCTGCCCTGGCCGAGCTGCGCAACAGCTACCCGCAGGACAGCTGGCCGGCCTGCGCGCGCCGCCTGCGCTTGGCTGCCGAGTGGATGGACGAAGCCGCCGTTTCTACCATTCACTCCTGGTGCCACCGCATGCTGCGCGAACACGCTTTCGATAGCGGCAGCCTGTTCGCCTTGAACATGGAAATCGACCAGCGCCCATTGCAGGCCGAAGTGACCCGTGATTACTGGCGCACTTTTTACTATGCGTTGGACAGTGCTGCGCTGGAAACCGTTGCCCGCCACTGGACCACACCCGATGCTCTGGATGACAACCTGGCCAGACTGCGCCAGTATGCCACCGCCTTGCCCGCCGTTGGCCCGCCGACAGAGACCATTGCTGAACACAAGGCGCTCCTGGCCGAATTGAAAGCGCCCTGGACAACGTGGGCCGATGAACTTGAAGCCCTGCTTGAGGATGCCGCTGAACGGGGCGCTTTCCCCAAAGGAAAGATGAAGGTTAACCATCGGACTGGCTGGTTCCAGAAGATTCGCGACTGGGCACAAGACCCGAACCTAGTCAAACTGACGTTGACTGACACAGCCAGTAAACGCCTCACTCCTGAGGGGCTGGCTGAGATATGGAAAGACGGCGAAGCACCGCCGTCCCACCCTGCGCTAGATGCCCTGGTTGATTTGCCCCAGCAGCTGGATGAGCTGCCTGACGCTAAAAGCCAGCTACTGACTCACGCCGTGCACTGGACCAACCAACGCCTAACCGAACAGCAGCAGCGTCGCGCCGAATTGGGGCCGGATGACCTGCTAAAGCATCTGGACGCCGCCTTCAGCGGCCCTTCTGGCGACGTGCTGGCCGAGCGCATCCGCCGCCAGTTCCCGGTGGCACTGGTCGACGAATTCCAGGATACCGACCCAGTGCAGTACCGACTGTTCGAACGCGTCTACCTGCCAGCCAGCCAACGCGACGACTGCGGCTTGCTACTAATCGGCGACCCCAAGCAAGCCATCTACGCCTTTCGCGGCGCCGATATCTACACCTACCTGCAGGCGCGCCGCGACACCACGGGGCGCCACGTCACACTAGATACCAACTATCGCTCTACCCAGGACATGGTGGCTGCGGTCAATCACCTGTTCAGATACGCCGAAAACGCCGACCACGGTCGCGGCGCCTTTCTGTTCAAGGACGGCACTAACAACCCGCTGCCCTTTCATCAGGTCAAAGCCAAGGGCCGCAAAGACGCCCTGATGCGCAGTGCCACTCCTGAACAGCCGCGCAAGGCCCAACCGGCGCTGACCCTGTGGCATCTGGCTGCTGATCAGGAGCTCTCCAAAACCGTCTATATCAACGAGCTGGCCGAACGCTGCGCCAGCGAGATGACCCAGCTGCTACGTGAGGGCCAGGCTGGTCTAACGGGCTTCCAGAGTAACGACAATGCTGCGGAACAAGACAGCACTGCCTTCCGCCCGCTGGCGCCGTCGGACCTGGCAGTGCTGGTCAACAACGCCACAGAGGCCCGTGCCATTCGTCGCGCCCTGATGGCGCGGGCTGTGCGCAGCGTCTATCTGTCCGACAAAGACGGCGTCTTCGAAACCGCTGCCGCCAGCGAAATGCGCCTATGGCTGGCGGCCTGTGCCGCCCCGGATAACGAACATGCACTGCGCGCCGCCATGGCCACACCCAGCCTCGGCCTCAGTCTTGCCGACCTGGATGGCCTGAACGACCTTAACAACAGTGGTCACCACAGCGAACTGGCCTGGGAAGCCCGGGTCATGCAATTCCGCGACTATCACCAGCTATGGCAGCGGCGTGGTGTGTTGCCGATGCTGCACCAACTACTGGCCGACTTCGGCGTCGCGGCCCGCTTACTGGGCCTATCGGCAAGCCACCAGCAGGTCGCGGCGGAAGGCGAGCGCCACCTGACCGACCTGCTGCACTTAGGCGAGCTGCTGCAGCAGGCCAGCCAAGAGCTGGACGGTGAACACGCCCTGCTGCGCTGGCTGGACGAGGCCGTGACGGCTCCCGAGCAGCAGATCGACGCCCACCGGCTGCGCCTGGAAAGCGACGCTGACCTGGTGCAGGTGATCACCGTTCACAAGTCCAAAGGGCTGGAATACCCGCTGGTGTTTCTGCCATTCATCACCGCCTTCCGGCCGGCAAAAACAAGCGACTTACCGCTACGCTGGCATGACAGCGACGGCACCCTGCGCCTCTCGCTGACCGCAGACCCTGACGCCCAGCAACACACCGACCTGGAGCGCCTCGGTGAAGACCTGCGCAAGCTGTATGTGGCCCTGACCCGCGCCAGCCACGCCACCTGGCTGGGCCTTGCGCCGCTGAAAGACATGCAGCTCAGCGCCATCGGCCAGCTGATCGGCGGTGGAGAGCCCATCACACCAGACGGGCTTGGCCCGCTGCTGGAAGTTATGGTGGGCGACGAACAACCTGTGCATATCGCAGTGGCCCCAGAGGTTGATCCCACGCCTCTGCGTCCCTTAACAAAGAGTGCGCCGCTGACTCCGGCCCGTATGCCCAGCCGCCGGATTCGTGAGCACTGGTGGATCGCCAGCTACTCGGCGCTGAAATACGGTCCCCAGCAAGCGGGCGCCACGCCAGACGTCCTCCAGGAACCCTCCACCGCCGACGAAGCCACTGCACTTGAGGTCAGCGACGAGCCCAACGAACGGGGCCTTACCGACACTGACGTTATTGACACCACTGATCGCGCTGGCGGCTCGCTACACTATTTTCCCCGTGGCCCCTCGCCGGGGACCTTCCTGCACGGCCTACTGGAATGGGCCGCCAGCGAGGGCTTTTCACGTTTAGCCAACGACGCCGAGCGCCGCGACGACGGCTTGGCTCGGCGTGCCAACCGCCGCGGCTGGAGCGCGCAGATTCCCGCGCTGAGTCGCTGGCTGCCGACGCTACTCACGGCATCGCTGCCATTTCCGGGCAGCGAGACACCAATGAAACTGGCTGAGCTTGAGCACTTCCAGGTCGAGCTGGAGTTCTGGTTTGCCGCTCACCAAGTCAATAGCAACACTCTCGATCAGTTGGTCAGCCATCACACTCTTGGCGGTGTACCCCGCCCAGCGCTACTACCGGAAAGACTCAACGGTATGCTCAAAGGCTTTATCGACCTGGTGGTAGAGCACGATGGGCGCTATTACGTGGTGGACTGGAAATCCAACTATCTGGGCCGTGACGACGATGCCTATACGCCGGAAGCCATGCGCGACGCGGTGCTCGACAAGCGCTACGACCTGCAGTACTGCCTGTACCTGCTGGCACTGCACCGACTGCTGGCTTCGCGCCTGCCGGACTACGACATCGACCGCCATCTGGGCGGCGCCGTTTATGTGTTTCTGCGCGGCACTAAAGCAGTGTCCCGCGGTGTACACGCGGAACGTGTGCCTCGCCAGCTGATCGAAGCCCTCGACACTTTGTTCAGCGCCAGCCAGGAGACCATCACATGACGCCGCGGCCAGATACAAAACTGCGCAACTCCCAAGCGGCGGGTTCTCAAACCCACAGCGACGCCACAGCAGCACGCCACTGCCGTACGGCGCTGTTTGAACTGCTCGACCGCTGGGTAGAACGTGGCTGGCTACGCTCGTTGGACCGCGCCTTTGCGGCTTTCCTGTTGCGCGAAGTCAGCGACACATCCCCTTTGCTGCTGCTGGCGGCGGCACTGGCCAGCCACCAGCTGGGGCGCGGCCATGTGTGTCTTGATCTCGCCCAGACACTGGCCACGCCGGATCTGGCCCTGTCGCTACCGCCGGAGGGCGACAGCCTGGATGAGCCGCCGCCACTACCTAGTTACGTGATGGCGGGGCTGACACTTGATGAATGGCAATCTGCCTTGGCTCAACCTGCGCTGATTAGCAGCGGCCCAGGCAACACCCCGTTGGTGCTTGTTGGCCCTGGCAACAGCGCTGGCGATGACAGCAACCAGCGCCCGCGGCTGTATCTACGCCGCTACTGGCAGTACGAGCAGGAAATCCGCCATCAGCTCGACACAAGACTGAACGCGCCTGATGATGGTTTGGAGGCCTCCGCCAGCCCCGAGCGGCTGCGCCCACTGCTCGACACCCTGTTTGCGCAGCCCAGCCAGTTGCCTGATGAAATTGACTGGCAGAAGGTCGCCTGCGCCCTAGCCAGCCGCAGCCATTTTGCGGTGATTACCGGCGGGCCAGGTACCGGCAAAACCACCACCGTGGTGCGCTTGCTCACCCTGCTGCAGGCTCGCCAGCTGGGACTGGGCCTGCCAGCGCTGCGCATTCGCTTGGCCGCGCCCACAGGCAAGGCTGCGGCAAGGCTCAATGAGTCCATCGCTGGTCAGGTGGATCGCTTACCACTAAGCAGTCTGACGAGACAGATCAACCAACACACCTCGGATGAACCTCACAGCAGCGCAGCAAGCACGACTGCGCAACTGCAGGAAGCCATCCCCACGGAAGTCAGCACTCTGCACCGGCTGCTTGGCGCGCGTCCCGGAACGCGCCGCCTGCGTTATCACCGCCACCAGCCGCTACCGCTGGATGTGCTGGTGGTTGACGAAGCCTCGATGATCGACGTCAGCCTGATGGCGGCACTGCTTGATGCCCTACCGCACCATGCGCGACTAGTACTGCTTGGCGACAAGGACCAGTTGGCCTCGGTGGAAGCCGGCTCGGTGCTAGGCGACCTGTGCGCCCGGGCCGAGGCGGGTCACTATACGCCAGCCACCGCCAAGTGGCTGAGCGCCGCCAGCGGCCAGACCCTGTCTGAAAACATGCTTGACGCCAATGGCCAGCCGCTGGATCAGGCCATTACCATGCTGCGCTTGAGCCACCGATTTACCGCCGACAGCGGCGTGGGCCAACTGGCCGAGGCCATCAATTCAGGGGGCAGCAGCCCTGTCTCGCTGAACGAAATCTGGGCTACCAGCTATGCTGACCTTTCTCACCTGCGGGTAAAAAACGATGATCGCGCACGCCTTGCCCAACTAGCCCTCAGCGGCTATCCCGAGGGGTTTCCCCGCCACCCGGCTCACCCGGCAGTCGGCCAAGCGCTTCCCCCGGTGGGCTATCGTCACTACCTTGAGGTGATGCATAGCCAGCGCCCTACTCAGGACGCCCCCCCCGAGCGCTTTGATGACTGGGCCACAGACGTGCTGGCAGCCTACGGGCGTTTCCAGCTGCTGTGCGCCTTGCGCCGCGGCTCCTGGGGCGTGGAAGGGCTGAACCTTTGTGTCCGCGAAGCGCTGGCCAAGCAGGGGCTGATCAAACCGGGAAGCGAGCAAAGCCAATGGTACGCCGGTCGCCCGGTGTTGGTGACGGCTAACGACTATGGGCTGGGACTGATGAACGGCGATATTGGCATCACCCTGGAGCAGCCCCACCCCGATGCTCCCAACGACCACCTGCTGCGCGTGGCCTTCCCTGCCAGTGATGGCTCGGGGCATATCAAGTGGGTGTTGCCAGCACGCCTCAAAGCAGTAGAAACCGTGTTCGCCATGACAGTACACAAATCCCAGGGCTCAGAGTTTGACCACACGGCGCTGGTACTGCCCGATCTACCCAACCCGATTTTGACCCGCGAGCTGGTCTACACCGGCATCACCCGCGCCCGCCACTGGCTGACGCTGGTAGAGCCCGGCCGCGGGCAGCTCAATGATGCCGTCAAGCGCCGTGTGGTACGTGTCAGCGGGTTAAATATCAGATAAATCTGATGAAAACAACCACCGGAGCCAACAGGGGTCACATGCAATGAAAAATACCGTAGTACTGATTTCGCTGGGCGGCACCATCGCCAGCATTCCCGACAGCTCGGGACGAGCGGTTGCCGGGGCCCTTTCCGGCAAGGCGCTGATGGAGCAACTGAATATCCACAGCAGCGGCCCGGTTGAAGTGGTCACGCTCTACCAGAAAGCCAGCAACTCCATTACCACTGACGACCTGCTGCAGCTCAGGGCGCTGTGCCTTGAACTGTCACAGCGTGAAGAAGTCGCCGGCCTGGTGGTGTCACAAGGCACCGATACCCTGGAAGATACCGCCTACTTCCTCGATACCAGCCTGATGCTGCCAAACACTGCTGTGGTGGTCACCGGGGCCCAGCGTGTGCCTTACGTCCCCGGCTCGGATGCCGGCCCCAATCTACGCGATGCCATAAAGGTGGCAGGTGCATCCCAAGCACGCGGTGCTGGTACCCTTGTGGTGTTCAATGAGGAGGTCCATGCGGCCAGCACGGTGCGCAAGACCAGCAGCTATCAACTCAACGGCTTCGGCTCGCCGGGCATCGGCCCCGTGGGCTTTGTGGATGGTGATGAGGTAAGGCTATTCAAACAGTTACAGCGCCTGAGCGCCATCACCCCAGGTACCCAGCTGCCACGAGTGGATATCATGCCGGTGGCGGTTGGCGCGTCACCTGCCTTGCTTGAGGCGGCGGTGGCCAGCGGTGCCGAGGGGCTGGTCATTGACGCTATCGGTCGCGGGCATGTGCCGCCAGACTGGGTTGAGCCCCTTGGTGCTGTGATGAAAAGCGGCGTGCCAGTGGCAATCGCCTCTTCTACCTTTTTAGGCAATCTGGCCGAGGTCTATGAGTATCCGGGCTGTCTTGCCGAGATGGTGGCACTGGGGGCGCTCAAGACCAGCCACTTGAACGCCAGAAAAGCCAGGCTGCGGCTTATGTTAGCGCTGTCATGTGATATGCCCGTCGACCAGTCGCTGTTTTCATGACGGTTGAGCGGCGATTGCCAAAGCTAGCGACAAACACACTAACCAGGAGAAACCATGTCTTCTTATGATATCGCCGTAATTCCCGGTGACGGCGTCGGTGTCGATGTCACCCACGCAACGCGCAGCATACTCAAAACGGCCGCCGATCAATTTGGCTTCGGCCTGACGTTTTCCGAAGTCGACTGGGGCTGTGAATACTACCTTGAGCACGGGCAAATGATGCCCGACGACGGTCTAGCACGACTGGCACAGAGCGATGCGATTTTTCTGGGCGCGGTGGGCTGGCCTGAAAAAGTATCCGACAGCGTGTCGCTACACGGCCTGCTACTGCCGATCCGCAAGCACTTCGATCAGTTCGTGAACATGCGCCCCCACCGTCTGCTCGGTGGGGCCAATGGTCCGTTGAAGAAAACCGGCTTCGACATCCTGTGCATCCGAGAGAATACCGAGGGTGAATACTCCGGCGCCGGTGGCCGCGTGCATCTGGGCAGCCCGCAAGAAGTCGCAGTAGAAACATCCATCTTCACCCGCCACGGGGTCGAACGTATTCTGCGTTTTGGCTTCGAACAGGCGCGGCTGCGCTCCGGCAAGCTAGCCTCGGTGACCAAGTCCAACGCACAGAAATATTCCATGGTGTTCTGGGATGAGGTCACCGATGAATTGGCCGCCGAGTATCCCGACGTCACTGTGACGCGCTACCATGTCGACGCTATGGCTGCGCGCATGATCACCCATCCCGAAAGCCTGGACGTGATCGTCGCTTCCAACCTGTTCGGCGACATTCTCAGCGATATCGGCGCAGCCATTCAGGGCGGACTGGGATTCGCAGCATCTGCCAACATCAACCCGAACCGGCAGTTGCCTTCGATGTTTGAGCCCGTGCACGGCTCGGCGCCGGATATTGCCGGCCAGGGCAAGGCCAACCCGATCGCAGCCATCTGGTCCGGCGCGATGATGCTCGAACATCTGGGCGAAAAAGCGGCAGCCTCGGCCATCCTGAAAGCGCTGGATCAAGTATCCAGCGATACCCGACACTGCACACCGGACATGGGCGGCAATGCCAGTACCTCCGAGTTGACTGATGCGTTGATCAGCGCATTGCAATAAAGCACTGATGTTGCCCGGGTGGTGCGGCTACTTACCTTCCAGCGAAAGGGTATCGAGAATCTGCGGCACCACCTGTAACTCTTCCAGCAACTGCTCCACCCGCTGGCGGTCTTTTAGCGACTTGAGCAGGCTGCCGCCCTCAAAACGGTTCTCACGGGTGCCGACCGCGATCAACATCTGATTGTCCACAAAGGCGACGGACAGTGAGTTGGCCACGTCCATCATCTTCTGGTAAATCCATGACTGTTCAATCGCCTCGGCTTGGTCTGGCGGAAGCTCAGGGCTGGGGTTGAAGCGGGCAACCAGCTCCATCAACAGCTCCATGAAGCGAGGGTTGAGCAGATAGCGGGCCTCAACCTGATCGTTGGAATACACATGATACGACTGTGAGAACTTCGACTCTTCCAGATGGACACTTTCCAGCCGCGAGCCATCCAGGGCTGACTTGGGTAACAGGCTGAGGTGTGCCGAGTGCAACACTCGCGTTTCCCCGGTGAAGTTGCGGGGGAATTCGCTAATAAACAGCACACCGCGAAACAGCAGGTTTTTATTTTTATCGCTTGAGCTTTTCTGCTCTTTGTCCTGGTTGCTCCTGTCCCTGATTTCCACTTCACATAGCCGGAATCCTATCCCGTTGTACGTGCCGCTGATGCCGTCCTCCACCTGGGTACTGGTTTGCTGGCGGCGTCGAATCAACCTCAGATCATAAAACTGCTCTACCGGGAAATCCCTGGGCTTTTGAACATAGTCATAGCCAAGAAACCGGCACCCTGGCTCGACCAGCGCAGTTTTTACCAGCTGGCGCGTTTTGCGATAAGTCAGAAAAACGCCCAGGCCAGCTAAAGCGGCCACGGCAAGACCGGCCACCAGGACCATAGAGCTGGTAACGCCCTGGCTGTTAAGCCAGAAAAGCGCCACCAGGTCCAGCACCACCACAACACCGCCTGCTATCATCAACTTGACACCCAGACGGCGTTTTTCATCAAAACGCTCCAGCTGCGGCTCAATAGTGCCAGTGTAATATTCCACAAAGCCTTCCGGCAGGTTCTCCGCGCGTCCTGCGACTGCTGTATCAACCCTCATGACTGATTCCCCCGGTTACCCACATTGAGAAAATCATCCACATTGACGTTCTCGCGCTGCGCTTTGTCCTCCAGCTCGAAGAAAGGCATCGGCTCAACGCCGGCCATCCGCCCGATCAAGCTGCCGGGAAAAATCTGCACCGCAGTGTTCAAGCGCGTAACGGCGGCATTGTAGAAACGCCGTGCGGCGGCAATGTGCGCTTCGGCTTCGTTGAAATTCTGCTGCGCCTCGACAATGGTTTCGCTTGAGCGGAGGTCCGGGTAGTTTTCCGCCACCGCAAATATCTGCCGCATGCCCTGTTGCAGTCCACCCTCTGCCTCAAGGTGCTGTTTGACGTCACCGGCATTTTTTTCGTCGTAGGACACCCGGGCGCTGGTGCGCAGCTGGGTCACCTGCTCCAGCAGGTCGCGCTCATGGGTCATGTACTGACTGGCCAGCTTGAGCACATTGGGCAGCAGGTCGTGGCGCTTTTTCAGCTGCACATCAATGGAAGACAGCGCCTCAAGCACGCGGTTGCGCCGCTTTATTACAGCGACGTACCACAGGTAGGCAACGACACAGACAACGCAAACAAGCAGGGTGGCGGTCAGAAGCATGGGGGTATTTCCTGGTATGTTTAATTGAAGTTCAGCTGAAATTTTGCTGATAAAGCGCCAAGCAGGCGATACACAGCCTGCAGGATAACGAACCCTGATTTAAGTCAGACAATTCGAGGGTAACTAAAACAAGTCATCATTAACCCGTTCAAATGAACGGGAAGTACAGGAGGATAAACTGATGTCAGTCAGCACGGATCAGCGCTTGCACATCATCACCGGCGATATCACCACACTGGACGTCGATGCCATCGTCAACACCGCCAACCATAGCCTGCTAGGTGGTGGCGGCGTTGATGGAGCGATCCACCGCGCTGCCGGGCCACAGCTGAAAGCTGCCTGCCAGCGGCTGCGCGACAGTGACTGGCCAGACGGTTTGCCAGTTGGCCAAGTCGCGCTGACCGATGGCTTTCAGCTGCCGGCGCGCCATGTGATCCACACCGTAGGGCCGGTATATGACAAAAACGAAGATAAATCCGGACTACTGGCCGACTGTTATCGTCGTGCCCTGGTGTTAGCCGCCGAGTACAGCCTGCACAGCATTGCCTTTCCCGCCATTTCTACGGGCGTTTTCGGCTATCCATCCGAGGAAGCTGCCAAGGTCGTGCTAGCAGTCATGCGCGATGAGTTACCGAAGCACCCGGCATTCGAGGTCACGCTATGCTTTTTTAGCGAACAGGACACTGCCATGTGTCGATCTGTTGCTGGAGAGACGACATAATTTTTGCAGCAGGTCTGACAACAATTCTGACAACACCAACAAGTATACTTTGACTAATCGCATCAGCAGCGAACGGCAGGCAAAGATCAGTGTCCTCATGGCATAAGGATATTTTGGAGTATGCCATGCCTGCCAGCGCACCTTGCCGCCAGCCATCCCAAACGCTTTCACTAGAGAATCGGGCTTCAGCACACGCGTCTGCTGACCCGCATGCGGACACTGCTACAAACACTCATGCGAGCTCTGCTCTGCCACGCCCCTGTTCAAACTGGACCGGCTGGGGCCAGTGGCTGGCGCTGATTACCATGACGCTTGACCATGTCGCCCGTTATGTGGCGCCAGAAGCTTGGCAGATGAGCTGGGTAGGCAGCTCGGTGGGGCGCATTGCCTTTCCGTTGTTTGCGGGCATGGTGGCCTGGCATGCCTGTTTCAACACCCGTAACCCGCTGCGCTATGCGCGACGTATTCTGGTCATCGGCCTGGTAGCGCAGCTGCCCTACATGCTGATGCCGCGCTCAAGTGATGCACTGATCATCAACATCTGTTTCACGCTGTCGCTGGGCTTGGTGGGCGGTGTCTGGCTGTCGGGGCTGGGGCAGCGGCTTAGGCAAGAAAGCACTGCTGTATGGCGGCTCGGCGCAGAAATCGCCACCGCGGTGATGGTCTGGTGGCTGGCCGGCACTCTGACGGAGTATGGTCATCCGGGGCTGCTGCTAATTCCCGCCTACATGCTAGCCATGCAGCGCCTTCACCGCACTGATGTGACGCGCGATGGCGTGCCTGTCGCCGCCCTCAGCTGTTTACCGGTGCTGATCATCGGCGGGTTTATGAACAGCTCACTGATGGCCAAGTCGTTCACTCTGGGCACCTGTGTGCTGGTGCTGCTACTGGCGGCAGGCACCCATCGCCATATCCCCGAAATGATATGGCAGATGCCACGCCGTCTATGGCTCAGCTGGTACCCCGGCCACTTCGCCGTCATTGCCCTATGGCTTTTCCTCAGCGGCAACATTTAAGCGGCTCAAGTCGTGCAGCACACCGCTGCGCTCAGCATCGGTCAGGAATACCTTGAACGCTTGCCACAGTGGACTGCGATAGCGCTCGGGATGCCACACCAGTGAAAAGCGGCGGCGCAGGGACAGCGGCGTTTCCAGCGCAACCAACTCACCGCGCGCCAGCTCTCCGGCTACGCTAAGCCGTGACAGGCAGCTTGCACCCAGCCCAGCCACAACCGCCTGCTTGACCGCCTCGGTCTGATCCAGCGCCATGCGCACACGCGGCGTCAGCCCACGCCCACGCATGGCCTGCTCAAAAACGCTGCGCGTACCCGAACCCGGTTCACGCAGTATCCACGCCATGCTTTCAAGCTCGTCGCCGCACAGTGGCTCTCCCGCCGTGCTGTTATCAGCAAGCACCTGGCCCGGCGCAGCCACCACCACCAGACTGTCCTGGCACCAGGGTTCACTGACCAACACATTGTCGCGGCACTCGCCTTCAATCAGCCCAATATCGGCGTCCATCCCCAGCACATCATTGGCCACTTCGTGGCTATTACGCAGGCGCAGGCGCAGCTCAGCCGCGGGGTAAAGTTCGGTAAAACGTCCTGCGAGGGCGGGTAGCAGATAGGTACCGACCGTGGCACTGGCCGAAATGTTCAGGCTGCCGCGCAGGGTGCCTGACGGATCGCTGGCCGCGGCAACAAAGTCTGCCATGCCTTCCAGCAAGGCTTCGGCACGAGGCAGCAGCTCATCGCCCAGAGCGTTAAGCCTCAAGCGGCGCCCGGGGCGCTCAAACAGCGTGATGCCCAGCTGGCGCTCCAGGTCAGACAGCGCCTGGCTGGTAGCCGACTGCGACAGACACAGCTCCAGCGCGGCGGCGCTGACGGTGCCAAACCGCGCAACGGCGACGAATACCTGGAGCTGGCGAAAGGTGACGGCGGGTCCCATATCGGTTTTTCCGAAAAGCCACTTCGTTATTGGTTGATAACTATATCAGCTAGCAAGCCCTAGACTCGCTTCATCGACATATGACCATATCATTCCGAGCTATCACGGCCCGGGCTATCTCATTTCATACCAATGCATCACAAGGGGGGCGCTTCATGGTCCAAGGGCTAGTCTTATGCGCACTACTAACCGCGGCAGGATTCAGCCTTGCCCAGCTGCCAGCGCTGGCTAATAACGGTATCAGCCCGCTGGTTATCGCTTTGCTGCTGGGCATCGTCGCTGGTAACACGCCGCTGGCAGACAAGCTGCGCGACGCCGGCCCCGGCCTGAAGTTTTCCACCAGCCGCTTGCTACGTGGCGGTATTGTGTTGTTTGGCCTGTCGCTGACCATGCAGCAGATCACGGCTTTGGGACCGATGGTACTGGTCCTCGATGTGCTGGTGATTACTACGGTGCTAATCACCGGCTACTTTATCGGCACCCGAGTGCTGGGTATGGACCGTGAAACCACCCTGCTGACCAGTGCCGGCAGCGCCATCTGCGGTGCTGCCGCGGTATTGGCTACCGAATCCCTCATCCGCTCACGCCCTGCTGCTGCCTCCATGGCAGTCGCCACGGTGGTATTGTTCGGTACTCTGGCCATGCTGGTCTATCCACTGCTGTATCCGCTGATAGGCATGCAAGAAAGTCTGTTCGGCATATATATCGGCGCTACCATCCACGAAGTGGCTCAGGTGATCGCTGCCGGCGAGGCAGTCGGTCCCGAAGCGCTGACCAATGCAGTCATCGTCAAGCTGGTGCGGGTGATGATGCTGGTGCCCTTCCTGCTGATCGTAGGCCGGCTGTGGCTGCGCAGTCAGGCGGCCAGCACGGACGGCGCCAATGTCGGCGCCAGCCTGGCAGTCCCGTGGTTTGCCTTTGGCTTCATGGCCATGGTGGTGTTCAACAGCTTCATCGAGCTGCCCGCCTCGCTGCATCACAGCCTGGTTCTGGCAGGCCAGCTGGCGCTGACCATGGCCATGGCGGCGCTGGGCTTCAATACCCGACTCTCGACGCTGCGCGATCTGGGCCTGCGCCCTTTTATCCTGGCACTGACCCTATTTGTGCTGCTGGTCAGCGGCGGCTGGCTGGCCAGTACCCTGCTGGTGGGGTGAGCCGGGCTGACCCTGTTTTTCCTGCACAGCTAGTCGGTGGTTGTTTCAAAACTGCTGCCGGTATGGGGCTCGAAACTGAAATGTGACTCTGGCGCGTCCGGTACTAGCGCAGCGCAGACGCGCACCTTTTTCAGCAGCTCATCGTAGGTCCTGGCCACCAAGTTGATATGCGCCAGCTTACGACCGGGGCGCTCGCTTTTGCCGTAGCGATGCAGGTGCGCATCGGCCATGGCCAATACCGCGCTGTTATCCGCTTCCTGCCCGATCACATTGACCATGGCGGTAGGCTGGCGGGCACGGGTATCCCCCAGCGGCAGGCCCTGGATGGCACGCAGATGGTTTTCAAACTGGCTGGTCACCGCCCCGTCTTGGGTCCAGTGGCCGGAGTTATGCACCCGCGGTGCCATCTCGTTGGCCAGCAGGCTACCATCAGCGCACTGGAACAGCTCCAGGGTCAGCACACCGACATAGTCCAGCGCGTCAAGCAGCGAGCGGATATAACCGTCGGCAGTGCGCTGCACGTCATCCTCCAGATCAGGAACCGGTGCCAGCGAGTAACGCAGGATACCATTCACATGCTGGTTTTCTGCCATAGGATAGAACACCACCTCGCCATCGCGACCACGCACTGCAATGATCGACACTTCGCGCACGAAGTCCACGAAGGCTTCAACGATCAGCTGCGGATGGTTGATGCTGCGCCAGGCGTCACCCGCCTGAGCCGGATCGCGGATCACCGCCTGCCCCTTGCCGTCATAGCCTTCGGTCACCGACTTGGCCACTACCGGCGCACCCAGCTCACGCACTGCTGCTTCCAGAGATTCAGCGCTGTCCACCAGACGATAGGCCGGTGTCGGAATGCCTAACCGATCGAATAACGCCTTCTCTTCGGCGCGGTTCTGGCAGATACGGATCGCCTCGCTGGAGGGATACACCGGCTTGCGCTCCTCGATGGCCTGAACCAGCGCCACTGGTAAATGCTCGAACTCGTAGGTGACCAGATCCACCTTGCCGAGAAACGCCTCTAGATGACTCTGGTCGGTATCGATCATCACTTCGCCGATACCGGCGCTGGGGTTGCCAGTGGTATCAAGGAAGGTGAAGCGGTTGGCCAGCGGATAGCCTGCTAGCGCCAGCATACGGCCCAGCTGACCGGCACCCAGTACGCCGATGTTCATGGTATTTTCCTCACGGGTTACTCTTTTGATGAAGACCGCTCGTGGAGGGCCTTTCGTCAGACCTTTCTTAGGACGTTTATCAGGGCTCTGGGCGCGGATCAGGATGGTCTAGCACGCTTTGGGTCTGCTCGGCACGGAATGCCTCAACTGCGACACCGACTGAACTATCCTGCAAGCCTATGATCTGGCCTGCCAGCAACCCTGCATTGGTAGCACCGGCTTTACCGATCGCCAGGGTGCCCACCGCAACGCCGCCCGGCATCTGGGCGATAGACAGCAGCGAATCGAGCCCTTTCAGCGCTTTGGATTCTACCGGCACGCCAAGCACCGGTAACGCCGTCTGGGAGGCCACCATGCCCGGCAGATGGGCCGCGCCGCCGGCACCGGCAATAATCACCTGAATACCCCGGGCGCTGGCGCCCTTGGCGTAATCAAACAGCAAGTCTGGCGTACGATGGGCCGATACCACCCGGGCTTCATAGGCCACACCTAGCCGCTCGAGCATGGCCACCGCATGTTCCATGACCGGCCAGTCAGATTTTGATCCCATGATCACGCCAACCTGCGGCGCTTGAGTCTTCTCGGGCATCCGAGGCTCCTTGGAAATGAAATGACGTCTGGCTGACGCAATGACGGCGCACAGGGCAGACGATAAAGGGAAAGTTCCACATTCTACCAGAGCGACCGCAGGTGTTGCGTATGCTGTCTGCGTTCTTTATTGGCTAGGCAGCGCATGCTTAAATGTCACCCAATTGCTAAGTATCAGGGAACCAAACCTCTGAGTATCCGTCACTAAGGGGGCGCAACCCAGTCACCTGAACCAGGAACCCGACCATGAAGAAAGGATACGTCCTGCTAATTGCCACACTGAGCGCGTCACTCGCGCTGACCGCCTGTGACAGCAGCCAGGATGCCAACGAGGACGAAAGCAAGCCGTCTGCCCAGCAGATGCAAAGCGATGCCAGCGCTCAGGATACCGACAAAGCTGAGCAGCCTTCAGCGCCCTCGCAGACCCTCCGCCTGGAAGGTGACGTTGTCTTCTCGGCTACCGATATTTCAGTGCCCGATGATGCCGAGCTGACCATCAGCCTGAGAGACATTGCGCAGGCTGATGCACCCTCGGTACTTATTACCAGGACAACACTGAAGCCCGGCAATCAGGGCCCGGTGCGCTTTCAGCTCGACTACGACACCAGCGACATCGACCCCGAACATTCCCATGCCCTGCACGGTGAGCTGCGCAACGCCGCTGGTGAACTGCTATGGGTCAGCGCTAGCCGTCATAGCATCGATGTTGGCAATGGCGCCGATCACAACCCCGTTACGCTGACCCTTGAGCCAGTCCGCGCCGCTGATGCCATCGGCAGCATGCAAGACACACAGAAAACCATGCTGCAACCGCCCAATGGAAAACGCCCCCAGGACGATGGCAGCCTGGAAGCACTGGACAGCCAAGTAGAAAACATTCAGGAACCCAGCGCTTCAGCACAAAAAGAGTCTGCTGATGAAAGCGCCGGGGATGCCGACACCGCTGACAAGGTTGAAGAATGATTCAGCAGCTGATTTGACTGCTGAATCCCCACTGCCAGCGGCGATCAATCAGGCAGCAGCGGGCTGCTCCCGGCGGCTGACCAACCAGTTGCCAGCAAGGATCACCACCATGACTCCCACGCCCGCCATCTCGGCCACCAGGCTCGGGTAGAATACGCCAACGATGGCGGGCAACAGCACGACCCGTGATCCCCACGACAAGCGCGTGAACAGATACCCTTCCAATGCCGCAGCGAAGGCACCCAACGCCAGCAGCGCACTCAGGCCACTCCAGATCACCAACAGCACCGGGCCACCGACGATGATTTCTGGGTTGTAGACCATGAACAACGGTATCAGATACAGTCCCTTGGCAAACTTCCAGGCTTGGAAGCTGGTCGGCATCGGCTTGGCCCCGGCAATCGCTGCCCCGGCAAAACCAGCCAAGGCAATTGGCGGGGTGACATTGGAATCCTGGGAGTACCAGAACACCACCAAATGAGCGATCAGCAGCGGCACGCCAAACTCGTTAGCCAGCGCGGGACCCACCAGTACGATCAGCACGATGTAGCTGGCAGTTACCGGCAAACCCATGCCCAGCACCAGGCTCGCCAGCAGTATCATCACCAGCGCCAGCAGCAGGTTGCCACCAGAGAACGCCAGCATCATGGCCGAGAACTTCAGCCCTAGACCGGTCAGCCCTACCACCCCGACAATAATACCCGCCACCGCACAGGCCATTGAGACCGACACCGCATTACGCGCCCCGAGCTCCAGCCCCTGCAGCAGCTTGATGAAGCCGGTCCTGACCGCTTGCCATAGCCGTGGCGCCGTCACCGGTTCACCGCGCTTGGGCCCAACAAAGAAGAACCACACCGCAAAGCGCAGCACCGCCACCGCCAGCATGGTGATGATCGCATAATAGCCCACCCGCATCGGCGACATACTCATGACCAGCAGCCACACCAGCACTGCCAATGGCAGCAGGAAATGCCAGCCGGAGGCCATTACGTCACCCACCTTTGGCAGCTCATCTTTGCTCATGCCCTGCATGCCCTGCTTCAAAGCAATGATGTGCACGAACAGATAGACGGTACCGAAGTACATGATGGCCGGAAAGATGCTGACCTTGACCACGTCGAGATACGGTATCCGGGTGTACTCGGCGATCAGGAACGCCCCCGCGCCCATCAGCGGCGGCATGATCTGCCCACCAGTGGATGCTGCTGCTTCGATACCGCCGGCCTGCTCTGGCTTGTAGCCCAGACGCTTCATCAGCGGGATGGTAAAAGCCCCAGTGGTCACTACGTTAGCGATGGCGCTGCCGGAAATCGAGCCCATACCGGCCGAGGCAATAACCGCCGCCTTGGCCGGACCGCCGCGCTGCCGCCCGGTAGCGGCATAGGCCAGATCGATGAAGAACTTGCCCGCCCCGGTGATCTCAAGAAAGGCACCGAACAGCACGAAGATGAAGATATAGGTCGCCGCCACACCCATGGGCAGGCCAAAGATGCCTTCCTGCCCCAGATACAGCTGCCCTACCACCCGATCGATGTTGTAGCCGCGATGCTCGAGAATCCCCGGCAAAAATTCGCCAAGCCACGGCAGCTCCCCGCGTGGTCCAGCAAAGGCATAGAGGATGGCAATGATGCCGATTATCGTCATGCCCAGCCCTACCGCACGGCGACTGGCTTCAAGCACGGTGAGCGTGGCGATACAGCCGACCACAATATCGGTCTGACTCCAGAAGCCGGCACGCTGGAAGATGGCATCAAGGTTCAGGACCAGATAGCCGCCTGTAAGTACGGCACCGGCAAAGAACATCAGATCAATGCCACCACCAAGCAAGCCGCGCTTATGTGCGGGCCCGAATACCGGAAACATCAGAAAAGCCAGCATCATGATCAGCGCCAGGTGAATACTGCGCTGATAGAACAGGCCCAGTGGCTGAATACCCGCCGAGTAGAGCTGAAACAGCGACAGCGTTATCGCAACCAAGCTGATCAGCCACAGCATGGCCCGCGAGTGATTGGCCTGGCTACCTGGAATAACCGGGGAAACTGCCGTATCAGTCATGGTGATGTTCTCGTTGTTGCGGCGCTTTCGGAAGCGCTGCTCTTGTAGATGTCACAGGAGGTACTGTCTGTTAACTGAACGACAACGCCGCGCCCGGCGGCCAGCTCGCTCAGCGAAATCACTACGGGTGTGTTGCGATTTACGTCCGGCACCAGCAGTGGACAGCTTATGGCTTCAACCTTTTCCTGCAGCTCAATCAGCTCACTCAGTGTTGGCTGGCCGTGGCTGACCAGTCGGTGGTTCACCTTGTCACTGCCTACCCGCAGCCGGTAGCGGCTTCCCAGCACCGGCTCGTTGATATCCTCAATCCAGTAACCGCCTTGGCCGTCAGAGAGCTGGCGACCACGGCCAGGAATATGATCCAGCCCGGCGGCAAAATCCGGCAAGTGGCTGCGCTCAAGCAGCATCTGGCCGGCCAGGTTGCGATAGCAATCGTGCACCGTGAAGCCCTCGACTGAATGGTTCCAGGCCAGGCACCAGCCTGCGCCGTCAGTCACTGGAAGACTTACCAACAGCGTATTGTCAGGCCCGATCACCTGCAACCACCAACCGCCGCTGCTTTTTTCCGGTTCGGGCGGTTTGCCCTGCGCCTGCAACGGCATGGCCAGCCATTGGCAAAGCGCGGCAACCAGCAACAAGAGGGCGAGCCTTTCGGCTCGCCCTCGATCAACGACCTTCACCAGTGCCGTCATGTTGACGAGCCGCCTCACTCCCGTTGCTTATCCGACACCTCTGCGCCGACTTCTTCGTAGTAGCGCAGCGCGCCAGCGTGGAAGGGAATCGGCGTGGAGTTGACGCTAAACTCGACAGTCGTATCGTTGGCCGCCGGGTGAATGTCAATCAGCTCACTGGTGCGCTCAAACAGCAGCTTGGTGATCTGGTAGGCCACCTCGTCATCCATCTCGCTGCTGGCTACCAGTACGTTGGGAATACCGATGGTCTGCACTGCCTCATCCATACCCTCATACAAGCCAGCGCGCAGCTCATAGGCAGCAAACACTGGCTCCTCTTCCAGGACGTTATTGATTTCCTCTTCGTTGAGGTTGACCAGGGTAACGTTGCGGGTCGTGGCAAGGTTGAGGATCGAGCTGGTGGGCGGGCCGACACTCCAGAAGCCAGCCAGAATGTCGCCGTCACGCAGCGCATCAGCGGTTTCATTGAAGTTCAGCCGCTGAGCGTCAATATCTTCAAAGGTCATGCCGTTGGATTCAAACAGAGCACGAACGTTAAGTTCGGTTCCGCTGCCCGGCGCGCCCACGGACACTCTCATACCCTCCAGGTCACGCAACGATTCAATATCGGCACCCTCAAGGGTAACCAACTGCAGGGCGTTGGGGTAGATCGACGCCAGGGCACGAATATTATCTAGCTGGCGCCCTTCGAAATCATCGGTGCCGTGGTAGGCCTGATAGACCGTATCAGCCAGTGCCAGAGCAGCGTCAGAATCGCCGCGCCACACCAACCCCATGTTCTCGACGGAGGCGCCAGTCACCTCGGCCACCGCATCATAGCCGTCCAGGTGTTTGTTGATCAGCTCGGCAAGGCCGCCGCCATAGGGATAGTAGGTACCGCCAGTACCGCCAGTGGCAATGGAAAGCTGCTGTTCAGCCGCAGCCAGCGGGGCTACGGCAATGGCTGTTGCCGCCAAAGCATATCGGATCACTTGCATGAGGCTTCTCCGTTTCGTGTGAAACATTGCTGTACTTGTCGCTGTGAAGACCCGTCAATACCTGCGGATCAGAACACAGCTCAGGCTAACGCTACCACGATCCATCGTTGAGCAACCAACCTTGCTCTTTTCATGGCCAGTATCGATGCTTCCTTATATTTAGTTAATTATACAAAAGTATCGACATTCACAAAGCATTACGCGGCTTCGACCTGCTCCTTAACCTTGGCAACAATGTGCGAACCAATTGGCAGTGCCGAAGTCGCCGCCGGCGAAGGTGCATTGCCCACATTGACGGTACGTGGTGTGTTGACGAACAAAAAGTCGTCCGCCAGCTTGCCGTCACGTGTCACTGCCTGGGCACGCACACCCGCCGGATAGGACTTCAGGTCTTCCAATGTCAGGCTCGGACAGTATTTGCGGACCAACTCTAGATAACCTTTCTTGTAAAGCGAGTTTTTCATCTCTGCCAGACCGGGCTTCAGGTTCGTCTGCAACACTTTAAGAATACCTGGGTTGATCAACATATCGACCAGGTCACGCGGTGAGATATCGCGACGGCGATAGCCTTCGCGCTTGAGTGCTAACACCGCATTGGGGCCGACGGTTACGGTACCGTCAATCATCCGCGTCAGGTGCACGCCAAGAAACGGCATCGACGGGTCGGGAATCGGGTAGATCAAGTGATTGACTATCCGGTTATGCTGTTCGGACAGCTGATAATACTCGCCACGGAATGGACAGATGGTAAAGCCCGGCTTCTTGCCAAGCATGCGCACCACCCGGTCGGCCATCAGTCCTGAGCAGGTCACCAGATAGCGACTGTTGAAATCGCCACTCTGCGAGGTCACGATTACCTCCTGTCGGCGCTCTTCAATGGCAGTAACTTCCGTAGAGTAGCGGATCTCACCGCCCATGCGCTCGAACTCGGCGGCCATGGCCCGAGTCACAGCGGCGTAGTCGACAATCCCGCTGGAGGGCACCAGGATGCCGCCGAGACCGGTAATGTTCGGCTCTCGCTCACGTAATGCGTCAGCACTCAGCCATTCCCGCTCCAGCCCGTTGGCCTCAGTACGTTCCCACAGCGCCTGCATACGCTGCCTTTCAAGCTCGCTAGTGGCCACGAGCAGCTTCCCGCAGATGTCATAGGCAATCCCGTGGGCATCGCAGAACTCCCGGGTGGCGCGATTGCCCGCCAAGCAGAACTTGGCCTTCAGGCTACCGGGCGTGTAGTAAACGCCGGCGTGAATCACCCCGCTGTTATGCCCCGACTGATGGCGCGCTGCGCCGTCTTCCTTCTCGACCAGCAGCATGCGGCGTTCAGGGTAGGCCTGCTTAAGTTGCATAGCAGTCGACATCCCGAGGATGCCACCGCCAATAATGATGAAATCGTACATCGGCTGCCTTCAGATGCTGGAAGATGCCTCAAGTGTACTGCCAAACACTCCGTCGAGGCATGATCGCAGAGGGTGTTTTTCACTGACGTCTTGTCATTGAGCGGGTCAGGGAGGTGAACAGGCTCAACGCCGGTCAGCAGTTTTTTTTGCGTTGTCCATGGAACCCTTAACCATCAGAGCACTCAGAAAAAAGGACACCTGGTAACCCGGGCCATCCGGTAGTCACACACCAATGACGGTGCTGTGAACACACTCCAGGAGTAATGACTGCAATCGGAGAACTGCAATGTTACTGAACAAGAATTCCGGAAACAAAGCACCAAGTAAGGCACGGCTTTCTACACTGGCCGCCGCCCTGCTAGCAGCAGGCATGAGTCTCGCCGCAACAGCCCAGGCAGACCTTCAGGGCCTGTATTCCGCTGACGAACTGCTTGATGCCGATGTCTATACCAGCGCCGATGGTTCCAAGTCGATTGGAGAAGTAGAAGATATCCTGCTTGATGACAACATGCAGGTTCACGCCGTGGTCATTGAAACCGGCAACCTGCTTGATCTGGGTGAAAAGCAGTACGTCATCGAGACCGGCAACTTCAGCGTCGAAACCATGAACAGCAATAATCTCGACGATCTTGAATACCGGATTGTGGTCAACCTTAACGAGCAGGACATCACCGAGCAGCCAGCCTATACCGACACTTGGTGGAACGACGCCAGAAAACGTGCGCAGAACGCCTGGGAAAAGACCAAAGAAGGTGCGTCCAGCGCCTGGGATAATACCCGTGAAGCCACTGCTGATGTGCTTGAACGTGCCGAAGAGGCACTCAAGCCTTCTGGCGACAAGGCTGAGACGAAGTAAAGCCTCTCTACGGTACGGCTTTTCTGCCCCACCCATAGCGCTTACCCACCCTACCCATCGCTTAACTGCCCCCTGTGCCAACCTTGTCTGCCACAGGGGGCAGCTGTTTTGATAAGCTTCCACAGCTAATTAACTGGCAACCCTCACTATTGATGGTTAGTCTTCTACCCGCCGCGAAATAATCGTCATAACCTCAAGCCATAACCCCAAGGAGACACGCATGCTGGCGGAGTTGTTCGCCGTCATGGCACCAGTGCTGGCCGGCGCCGGACTGGGCTTTGGCTGGATACGAATGGGCCATGATTACCCCGTCGCCTTCGTGACTCGTCTGGTGTTCAACATTGGCACGCCGTCGCTAGTGCTGGCGTCACTTGCCAGCGCCGATATACAGCCAGACACCTTCGTGCGTATCATGCTGGCCACGGCACTGGTACTGATCACCATGGCCGCGGCCACTTTTATCGTCACCCGCCTACTGGGCCACAGCTGGCGTGTGCTGCTGGCGCCAATGATGTATCCCAATACCGGCAACATGGGACTACCGGTAGTACTCTACGCCTTCGGCACCACGGGGTTTGCCGTTGGCATCACGGTCATGGTCACCGTGGCGCTCTTCCAGTTCACCCTGGGAACGATTCTGACCGAGCGTGGCAACCCGCTAAAGGCGCTGGCCACCACACCGACGATCTACGCCGTGGTCATCTCACTGGCGTTGATGCTGACCGACACGGCCTTGCCGCTTTGGATGACCAACACGCTGGACCTGATTTCCGGCTTTACCGTACCGCTGATGCTTATCACTCTGGGCGTGTCACTGGCCAGCATCCAGGTCAAAAGTCTACGCTCAGGACTGGTATTCAGCCTGATACGCATTCCCATAGCCGCCTGCGTGACCTGGGTCATCAGTACCCTGCTCGGCCTGCCACCCATGGCCCAAGCCATTCTCATTCTGCAGATGAGCATGCCCGTGGCAGTGTTCAATTACTTGTTTGCCCAACGCTCACAGTGTGAGCCTGAGTACGTGGCCAGCCTGGTGTTCTGCTCTACGCTACTGGCACTGGTCTACCTGCCTATTCTTCTGGCTATTCTTATGTAGCGGCTCCAGTGGTTCCTTCATCAGCCCGATGCGGCGCACAGCGATAATCCCGATCGCCATTTTTCAACGACTTTTTCGCTATTTTGATGCCGTTGTACTGTCACATTGCTTAACAAAGGAGTTTGAATGATCGTTCAATAATAGGTAGGGTAAAAACCTTTCCACTGTCCACGGTCTTATATGGCTAACCTGCAAACGACTATCGACTCGTCAAGCCGCTCCGCTCAGTGTGAGTCACTTACCGAACCAGAAGCCCGATCAAAGGCAACGCCAATGGAAGATAATCAGCGAAACGTGAAAATTCGGGTTCGCAACCTGAGTAAGGTTTTCGGCAGCGACCCCAAGAAAGCACTGAAGCTACGTGATGAAGGGCTGAAGCGTCCCGAAATACTTGAAAAAACCGGGCAAACCTTGGGCCTTTCCAACATCAACTTCGATGTCTACGAAGGCGAGCTACTGGTCATCATGGGGCTATCCGGTTCAGGTAAATCCACACTGATCCGCTGCTTGAACCGGCTGATAGAGCCTACCGAAGGCGAAATTGTCATTGATGGCGAAAATATTCCCAGCCTGAGCGACAAGGAGCTGCTGGAAGCCCGTCGCCGTCACTTCTCCATGGTATTCCAGAATTTTGCGTTGTTTCCCCACCGCACCGTGCAGCAGAACGCTGAGTTCGGTCTGGAAATTCGCGGCATTGACAAACAGACGCGCCGCGACACGGCATTCAAGACACTCAAACAGGTAGGCCTGGAAGGCTGGGAAGACGCCTACCCCAACCAGCTTTCGGGCGGCATGCAACAGCGTGTCGGCCTGGCCAGGGCACTGGCCAACGATGCATCGGTGCTGCTGATGGACGAAGCCTTCTCGGCACTGGATCCGCTGATTCGTGGCGACATGCAGCAGGAACTGCAGGAACTGCAGCACCGCACCCAGAAGACCACCGTTTTCATTACCCATGATCTTGACGAAGCCATCAACATCGGGGATCGCATCGTGCTGCTCAAGGATGGCGAAGTGGTGCAGATCGGCACCCCGGAAGAGATCTTGACCAAACCGGCAGACGATTATGTGCGCCGCTTTGTAGAAGGGGTGGACATGTCGCGGATACTGACCGCCGAGCACGCCATGCGCCCAGTGCGAGCCACGGCTCGCGAGAGCGATGGCCCACGCACCACCCTGCGTAAGATGAGTGAAAACGCTATTGACTCCATCTACGTCACGTCGCGCAACCGCAACCTGCTGGGCCTGGTTGAAATCGACGCGCTCGAGCGCGCCGCACAGGAAGGTAAAGACGATATCAAGCACATCATGACCCAGGACTTCCGCTCGGTGGGGCGTGATGAACCAATGCAGAACCTGTTCGCCATGTTTACCGAAAAGAGCTTTCCGATTGCGGTAGTGGATGACGAAAAGCGTCTGATCGGCGTGGTCGTCAAAGGCGCCGTACTCGACGAGCTGGCACAGGCACAGGCAGGAGACAACAGCTAATGGCTATCGACATTCCCCGTATCCCGCTGGGTGACTGGATAGAAACCGGCCTGGACTGGCTGACCACAGAGTTTTCAGGCGTCACTCGTGGCTTTGCAAGTTTTACCGTGACAGCAATCGATGCCCTTAACGACGTGCTGATCTGGCTTCCTCCCTGGGCGCTGCTGGCGATCATTGCTGGAATTTGTTGGTCGGTTTCAGGCATTCGCCTGGCCATTGGCGCTATTGCCGGGCTGGCCCTGATCTGGAACATGGGCCTGTGGCTGCCGATGATAGAAACGCTGACACTGGTGGTCATTGCCACCTTGGTCGCTGTGGTTATCGCCCTGCCAGTAGGTATTGCGGCAGCGCTGTCGGAACGGCTTTACAAGCTCATCATGCCGATGCTGGATTTCATGCAGACCATGCCGGCGTTCGTGTACCTGATCCCGGCCATTCCATTCTTTGGTATCGGCTCGACATCAGCGATTTTTGCCACCGTGATCTTTTCCATGCCACCGGCCATCCGCTTCACTACCTTGGGCATTCGCCAGGTGCCAGTGGAGCTAATCGAAGCATCTGATGCTTATGGTGCAACCCGCAACCAAAAGCTTTTCAAGGTGCAACTGCCCATGTCGCTGCCTACCGTGATGGCCGGCATCAACCAGACCATCATGTTGGCACTTTCCATGGTGGTTATTGCCGCCATGATCGGCGCCGACGGCCTTGGCAGTGAAGTATGGCGCGCCATCCAGCGTCTGCGCCCGGGCGACGGTTTTGAAGCCGGTATTGCCGTGGTCATTCTGGCCATGTTGCTGGACCGTATCACCCAGTCTCTGCGCAAGAAGCGCACATCCTGAGCCAGCCGTGCCCCTTGAAACTGCAAGGGGATGCCGTCAGAGTGAATCGGTGTACATGAAAAAAGGGAAGGGAAAACTGATGAAGCAGCATCTTCTGAACCGTCGTATCCGTCTTGCTGGCGTTGCACTTGCCGCGGGCGTGGCTCTTGCCGGAACCGCTCAAGCCCAGGACAAAGGCAGCGTACATATCGCTTATGTCGAGTGGGCGTCAACCGTGGCATCCACTTCAGTGATGCAGGCTGTGCTTGAACAAGCTGGCTTTGACGTCGAAACCTCTTCCCTGTCCGCAGCCGCCATGTGGCAGTCGGTCGCTTCAGGTGATACCGATGTCCTGTTGGCTGGCTGGCTGCCGGTCACGCATGAAGATTACTACGCCAAGCTGAAAGATGACGTCGTCGATGCCGGCATCAGCCTGGAGGGCGCCAAGCTTGGCATGGTCGTGCCTGCCTATACCGAAGCGGGTTCCATCGATGAGCTCAACGAGTACGTGGACGACTTCGATGGCAAAATTACCGGCATTGATCCTGGTGCTGGCGTCATGCGACTGACTGAAGACGTTATCACCGACTATGATCTAGACTACAGTCTGGTCAGCGGCAGCGGCGCGACCATGACTGCAGCGCTCAAGTCTGCCATCAATAACGAGGAAGACATTGCCGTCACCGGCTGGACTCCACACTGGATGTTCGCTCGCTGGGACCTGAAATTCCTCGATGACCCCAAAGAAACCTATGGTGGTGCTGAACAGATCCATACCATCACCCGCCAGGGGCTTGAGGAAGACATGCCTGAAGCTTATGAGATCCTCAGCAACTTCAAATGGGATACCGAACTGATGGGCGAAGTCATGCTCATGCAGGAAGAAGGCGGCGATCCTGATGAAGCTGCCAGGAAGTGGGTCGATGAGAACCAGGATATCGTCCAGCAGTGGCTGCCGCAGAACTGAGCACTTTGTGAACTGTTGGCGCAACGCATCAACCCACGGGGAGGGCCAATGGCCTTCCCCGTTTGCGTTGCTGACACCCTGCGACAAGCGTGCAGACCTGCGTGTCGACAACACTGATATAATAACGGACGTGATCGAACGCGGTCTTCCTGCCTGCTCACGAGGCTGTGGTTATTCCCCGCCAACAACCAAGGCCTTTGAAAGCCAGGATGTTGAAAGCCCTCTGTCAAAAAGATACAGGCAGCGCTCTTTGCAAGTATTTGTGAAATATCTTTTGGAGATAATATCTTGAGTTTCATGTCATCTCGCCAGTTCCCTGCCATGCGTATGCGCCGTATGCGGCGCGACGACTTTTCGCGCCGCATGATGCGCGAGCACACCCTGACGGCCGCCGACCTGATCTGGCCGGTGTTTGTGCTGGAAGGAGAGAATACACGCCAGGCGGTGCCTTCCATGCCCGGGGTCGAGCGCTTGTCGCTAGACCTACTGATTGAGGAAGCACGCGAAGCCCAAGCCCTGGGTATCCCACTGCTAGCGTTGTTCCCGGTGATTGATACCGCGCTGAAAAGCGAGCTTGCCGAAGAATCCTACAACGCCAATGGTTTGATCCAGCGTGCTGCCCGCGCGCTCAAGGACGCTGTGCCTGAACTTGGCATCATGACCGACGTGGCGCTCGATCCCTACACCAGCCATGGGCAGGACGGTATTCTCGACGATGACGGCTATGTCCAGAACGACCGCACTGTAGAAACGCTGATCAAGCAGGCGCTGTCGCATGCCGAGGCCGGTGTCGACATCGTGGCCCCTTCGGACATGATGGACGGCCGCATCGGCTCGATACGTGAGGTGCTGGAAGGCGAAGGACTGCACAATACCCGTATCATGGCTTACAGCGCCAAGTACGCCTCGCGCTACTACGGCCCCTTCCGCGATGCCGTGGGCTCTGCCAGCAACCTTGGCAAGGCTGACAAGGCCACCTACCAGATGGACCCGGCCAACGGCGATGAAGCCCTGCACGAGGTAGCCATGGACCTGGCCGAAGGTGCCGACATGGTGATGGTCAAGCCCGGCATGCCATACCTGGACGTGGTGCGCCGCGTGAAAGATGAGTTCAGGGTGCCGACCTACGCCTATCAGGTCAGCGGAGAATACGCTATGCACATGGCAGCCTTCGAAAACGGCTGGCTGGATGCTGATGGTGTGATGCTTGAATCGCTGATGTGCTTCAAGCGCGCCGGTGCCGATGGCGTGCTGACCTACTTCGCCAAGCGCGCAGCCCAGCTACTGGCGAAATAAGCCTCAGCCGCGCTTAAATCTAGCTAGGTCTGCATCACTCAGGCCCTCAACACGCTCGCTGAGCCCCAGCTCAAGCCGTGCCAACCTGACCTGCTGGCGCTCGGCGAGCAACTCAGTGGCATCGTCCATGGCCCGCCCGTCAAGAGTGGTCAGCTGGGCCATGCCCTGATGATAGAAGCTCAGCACAGTAAGTGCGCTGGGATCACGCTCTTCAAGCCCCCGACGCAGCGCCGGTAGATAACCACTGACCCGCGACAATCGCTGCTTAAGACGCCAGCTGTAGCTGATCGGCTCCATCCACGCTTTATGACGCAGCTGGGTGAAGATCAGGCTAAACACGATCAGCATGGCTGCCATGGCCATGCCCACCAGTCGCGTAAGGCGACGGTAACGCTCGGGCTCATGGTCCTCGAAGTAAAAGGCCATCAAAGTTCCTTATGCTGAATCTTACCGTAGCCGCTCCGCCGCACTCAGCAGCAGATGCTCCGTGGTCTCCCAACCGATGCAGGCATCGGTCACTGATACACCATGGCGCAGCTGTCCCGGCACCAGTGGCTGCTTGCCTTCATTCAAGTGACTTTCCAGCATCAGCCCGACCAGATCAGCATTGCCGGCTTCACGCTGGGCCAGCACATCGAGCATGACCTCGCTCTGGCGACGATGATCCTTGCGGGCGTTAGCGTGACTGCAGTCGACCATCAGCCGCGGGTTCTGACCGGCATCCAGCAGCACCTTACGGGCGGCGGAAACCCAGTGCGCTTGATAGTTAGGCTCGTCATGTCCTCCACGCAACACCACGTGGGTATATGCATTTCCGCGGGTCTGTCTGACTTCAGGCAAGCCTTCATAGCCAAGCGCAATGTGCTGATGCGGATGGGCGGCCGCCTGCATGGCATCAACCGCTACCTGAAGGTCTCCACTGGTGGCATTCTTGAAGCCCACCACCGCGGCCAAGTCGCTGGCCATTTCGCGATGCGGCTGGGACTCGGTGGTACGCGCCCCGATGGCCACCCAGGACAACAAATCATCGAGATAGGGCGCCAACATCGGCTGTAGCAGTTCAGTGGCCACTGGCAGGCCAAGCATGGCGACATCACGCATTAGCCGCCGCGAGAGCTCGATTCCCCGCGCCAGATCGCCGCTGCCATCAAGTGCTGGGTCATAAGCAAGACCTTTCCAACCTACCGTAGTGCGTGGCTTTTCCACATAGACCCGCATCACCGGCAGAATACGATCGCTGATCTTTCCGCTCAGCTCCGCTAGCCGCTGGGCATATTCCAGTGCCGACGTAGGATCATGAATCGAGCAAGGGCCCACGACGACCAGCAACCGGTCATCGTGTCCGGCAAGAATATCGCGGATTGCCTGGCGCTGGGACACTAGCTGGTCAGCAAGTGTGCCGGACACCGGCAGACGCTGGTGCAGTTGAGCGGGAGCAGGTAAGGACACCGGCAAACCGGAAGCAGTTCTCTGGCGTGCTGTGTGGGTTGTTTTACTGGATTGGCAAGCCACAGTAAGAGAAGCATTCATGGGGTTATCTCCGTGAGCGATTACATCGGTGGGGGGTCTTGCCACCACAGGTGCTACGGTCGGAGGTGGCAACGTGAGCCGACCGCGCGTCGCTAAATCGCCAGCCGAAATAATAATAAGTGCTCACCGACAGATACTCGATGTCAGACACAATATACGCTACGGCCATGTTTGCTCTCCTTGATATGCTATTCATTGATGTTACCGTCATTCATTAAACAGTATTCGATAAACAACGCCCGATAAAAATCTCAACAAACAAAAACCCCCGGGCGGGGTTGCCGTCCGGGGGTTCTGGGAGAGGCAACCCTGTCGGGTGTGCCTTTCGACCTCAGTGTTCCTGGTGATGTATCAGGACAGGGCCGCCGGCACACCGGCGCTAAAGTCGTTGCCATACCAATAACCAGACAATGTGGAACACACGCCCTCACCCGAACGGTGAACGTCCGGATGGGACAGCATGTTGATCATGGAACGGTCTGGTCTCACAAGGCTTCTCCTGTGTTCACTGCTGATCAGGCGCCGAGTAACACGTATAACCTGGCGACGGCTGGCGCACATGCCAGGAAAACCAGCGCCAGCAGAAATAGCACAACCATCATGATGCCGGTGCTGTCTTGTGAGACATTGTGTTCTGCCATCGTTATTTCCCTCATGATCATCAGGCTGAAACGGAATATTATGCGGATATAATGCCCGCTGAGCGACGTTAATGGAAGTCTGCAGCCGCATTATCCTCTGCTTTAACCTTAACCCTATTTTCTGGAAAGATTTCCTACCACTGGCACCAGCGGGTCACGCGGGGCATAGGCAAACACATCGGAAAATACCCGGTTCGGACGTAGGCCCAACGAAGCGAGCACATCGACACAGGCATACACCATGCCCGGCGACCCGCACAGATAGACATCATAAGCCGACACATCATCGAGCTGACTTGCCAGCGCCTGATCAATCCGCCCCTGATGTCCCGTTACCGCCTCATCATCAAAATCGGCGTGCATACCAAGTTCGCTGACACCGTGAAAGTGTACGCCAGGATACTGCGCCGCCCACTCGCGTGGCAGCGATTCCAGATACAGGTCGCGCCGCTCACGAGCCGCCCACCAAAGTTCGATACGACGTTGGGGGTCTTCACGCAGCGCCGCTTCGGCCAACGCTTTCATCTGCGCGTAGCCGGTACCGGCACCCACCAGCAGCAGCGGCCGACGGCTGTCGGGGTCAAGTAAACAGTCCCCCCCCGGCAAGTGCACCATCACCTGGCGCGCCTCAATCAGCATCTCACGCAACCGTGCGGTGTTGCGGCGCTCTGGCCAATGCTGGATGTGAAGCTCCAGTACACCATCACCGCTGGGTGCACTAGCAATCGAGAACGGCACCCAGGTGTCCTCATCGAGCTTAAGCTCAAGATACTGGCCGGCTTCATGAACCATGGCCTCAGAACGCCCTTCCAGGCGCACGCCCATGACATCAGACGTCAGATCTTCCACTTCAGCCACCCGGCAGGTCAGGGTGCATGAACTCATGTGTCGCTCCTATTGTTTTCGACCAGAGCCGAGCTGGTGCCGGTTTGTTCCGCTGGACCCAGATCAATACCCAGTTCGTCCCAGCGCTGCGTTACCCGGGCTGTGACCGCTTCATCCATCACGATGGGCTCGCCCCATTCACGGTCGGTTTCGCCAGGCCACTTGTTGGTGGCGTCCATGCCCATCTTGGAACCAAGCCCCGCCGTGGGTGAGGCAAAGTCCAAGTAGTCGATGGGCGTATGCTCGACCAACAGGGTGTCCCGGGCTGGATCCATGCGCGTCGTGATCGCCCAAATCACATCCTTCCAATCACGCGCATTGATGTCGTCATCACATACCACCACGAACTTGGTGTACATGAACTGACGCAGGAAACTCCACACGCCCATCATCACCCGCTTGGCATGGCCGGGATACTGCTTTTTCATGGTCACCACCGCCATGCGGTAGGAGCAGCCTTCGGGGGGCAGATAGAAGTCGACGATCTCGGGAAACTGACGGCGCAGAATGGGCACGAAGACTTCATTGAGCGCCAAGCCCAGCACCGCGGGCTCATCCGGCGGCCGCCCGGTATAGGTCGAGTGATAGATGGCGTCGCGGCGCATGGTCATGCGGGTCACGGTAAACACCGGAAACTCTTCAATCTCGTTATAGTAGCCGGTGTGATCACCATAAGGCCCTTCTGGCGCGGTATCGTCGGGGTAGATAAAGCCCTCGAGGATGATTTCGGCAGACGCCGGCACGTCCAGATCCACATGGCCACAACGCACCAGTTCAGTGCGTGAGCCGCGCAGCAAGCCAGCAAAGGCGTATTCAGAAAGGCTGTCCGGCACTGGCGTGACGGCACCGAGAATGGTCGCCGGATCAGCGCCCAGAGCTACAGCTACCGGATAGGGCTGCTCGGGATGTAGACGGCGGAACTCCTGATAGTCCAGCGCCCCACCGCGATGGGACAACCAGCGCATGATCAGGCGGTTCTTCGTCAACTTCTGCTGTCGATAGATACCCAAGTTCTGACGCTTCTTGTGAGGACCACGAGTGATCACCAGCGGCCAGGTCACCAGTGGCGCGGCATCGCCGGGCCAGCAGTGCTGAATCGGCAGCCGGTCCAGATCGACGTCATCGCCTTCCAGCACGACCTCTTGTACTGGCGCGCGGCGCAGTACCTTGGGGCTCATGCTCATTACCTGTCGATAGATCGGCAGCTTGTCCATGGCATCGCGAAAGCCCTTAGGTGGCTCCGGCTCCTTGAGAAACGCCAGCAATTCGCCCACCTCACGAAGCGCCCCGACCGACTCTTGTCCCATGCCCAACGCTACCCGCTTCGGCGTACCGAACAGGTTGCCCAGCAGCGGCATGTCATGGCCTTTGACGTTTTCGAACAGCAACGCCGGACCACCGGCGCGCAGGGTGCGGTCGCAGATCTCGGTGATCTCAAGGTAGGGATCGACCTCAGCGGTGACGCGCACGAGCTCTCTCCGCGCCTCCAACGCCGCGATAAAGTCACGCAGATCCTTGTATTTCACTCGGCTTCCCATTTCCCGAACAGAAAAAAGGGCAGCATAGCATGCCGCCCCTTGTGGTTGCTGCGCTGTGAGCGCAGCAGGGTTCGATCAACGCCGCTTCATTGCCTCGAAGAACTCCAAATTTGTTTTGGTGTCTTTCAAGCGGTCGATCAGGAACTCCGTGGCAGCAACGTCATCCATGGGGTTAAGCAGCTTACGCAGAATCCACATGCGCTGCATCTCATCCTCTGAGGCAATCAGGTCTTCGCGACGTGTGCCGGAACGACGGATATTCATTGCCGGATAGACGCGACGCTCGGCAAGCTTGCGATCCAAGTGGGCTTCCATGTTGCCGGTGCCCTTGAACTCTTCGTAGATCACTTCATCCATCTTCGAGCCGGTATCGACCAGGGCGGTGGCGATAATCGTCAGACTGCCACCCTCCTCAATGTTACGCGCCGCACCAAAGAAGCGCTTTGGCTTCTCGAGAGCATGGGCGTCAACACCACCGGTCAGCACTTTGCCGGAAGACGGCACCACTGTGTTGTATGCACGTGCCAGACGCGTGATGGAATCGAGCAGGATCACCACGTCTTTTTTGTGTTCGACCAGCCGCTTGGCTTTCTCGATGACCATCTCGGCAACCTGCACATGACGTGCCGGCGGCTCATCGAAAGTCGAGGCGACGACCTCACCGCGCACGGTCCGCGACATCTCGGTCACCTCCTCGGGCCGCTCGTCAATCAGCAGCACGATCAGATGACACTCAGGATTGTTTCGGGTGATCGAGGTAGCAATGCTCTGCAGCATCAGCGTTTTACCCGCCTTGGGTGGCGAGACGATCAGGCCGCGCTGGCCTTTGCCAATCGGCGCAGCAAGATCGATGATACGGGTGGTCAGATCCTCGGTGGAGCCGTTGCCGAGCTGCATGCGCATGCGTTCCTGGGGGAACAGCGGCGTCAGGTTTTCAAACAGGATCTTATGCTTGGCATTCTCGGGCTTCTCAAAGTTAATCTGGCTGACCTTGAGCAGCGCAAAATAGCGCTCACCATCCTTGGGCGGACGAATCTTTCCGGAAATCGAGTCACCCTTGCGCAGGTTGAAGCGCCGGATCTGGGAGGGCGAGACATAGATGTCATCAGGCCCGGCCAGATAGGAACTGTCGGCACTGCGCAGGAAGCCAAAACCATCCTGGAGTATCTCCAGCACACCATCGCCATAGATCGCCTCGCCACTACGGGCGTGCTTCTTGAGAATGCCGAAGATGATGTCCTGCTTACGGGACCGCGCCATGTTATCGACGCCCATTTCACGGGCAATTTCGAGAAGCTCTGGTACGGAATTTTGCTTGAGTTCGGTAAGATTCATCGGTGTGTTCGGAAGTTGCTCATAAAAACCGGGCAGTACTACGCCACGAGAGACAGATATTGAGGCGGTAACGCCGCGAGGAGAAATGCGTTCAGTGCCCGAATCGGCTGCCACTCCACGCAATTTGCTGATATGCCTGATGGGCGGGCTACATGCAAAGGCAGCCGGCAAGGCAATGAGGAGGACAGGTGCTTTTCGCTGACCAGGGGCCGAAGCCTGAGGTCGGGGTCAAGAGCTGATAGTTTGGGCGTACTGACGACTTGGAAAGATTGCAGCAAGCATTAACGCTGCAATCGGAAAGCATTCGGAACATGCGAACGACTCGATAGTAGACAAGGACGCAGACAAACGCAAGCCAGATCGACAGCTTAGCGACAAGATCCATCCACTTCACTACCTGCTTGCCCGTCAGGCTGCCCCGGTGGCTCATGCCAGCCCTGCGCCAGCACCAGCCACTCTCCGCCTAGCAGACCGGCTGCCACGGCAACACCCTCATGCCAAACCACCAGCAGCTGCTTGCGCTGCCAAGGGGGCAGCCCGTGCTCCTGCAACAAGCGCTTGAGGTCGCGCCGCCCACGGCCTGCCAGCTGAAACACTTCTCCGCCGCGCCGAGCACAAACCTGCAAGCTGACCGCCTGCCCAGTGTCAGGCGCCAGCCTGCGCTGCAGCCTGCCCAGCGGCGTCGGCAACGCCTTGTGGCCGCACCACATGGCCTGCCAGCCGTCGTCCAACACCAACGGTGGTGTCATAAGAAACAGCCTGTCACGCCACAACCGCGCCTCGCCACCGGGCCAGTTTACCTGTACCTCAGCACCGTCACGGCTAGACAACTGAGCCATCAGCGTTGCCAGTCGACGCGCCGGAGGCCGTGCCAGCCCGAGATGTGTCAGGCAACGGCGAATCAACAAACGGCAGCGCGGCTCAGACAGCTGCAGCAACTCTTTGACTGCCAGCTGTTGAGGCTCGCCACCAAGGCGAGCCAGGTCAGTATCTGCCAGCTCATCCAGCAACCCGCCTGTCTCACCAGCAAGCTCGGCGCTGCGCGCCAGCGACGCTCGAGCATGGGGCCAACGTGCTTCCAACGCGCCCAGCACCTTATGACGCACATAGTTGCGATCGAATTGCAGCTCGGCATTGGTCGGATCATTGATCCAGGCGAGCCCCCGGCATTGCGCTTCAGCCTCCAGCCGCGGCAAGGCTACGCTGAGCAGCGGGCGCTCCATGAGGATGCCGGAAAAATTTCTGCGCCGTGGCATGGCGGCCAGCCCTGCCGGGCCGCTGCCGCGCAGCGCCGCCAACAGGAAGGTTTCGGCCTGGTCATCTTGATGCTGGGCCAACCACAGCGTCTCGCCACATCTGACATGGCGCGCAAAAGCGGCGTAGCGGGCACGGCGGGCAGTGGCTTCTATACCATCACCGCCCGCGCTATTGACATCAACATACTCAACAAAAAGCGGCACCCCGAGACGAGAACACAGCCAGCGGCAGTGGCGCTCAAAGTCATCATTGGCAGCTTGCAGGCCGTGGTGGATGTGCAGGGCAAACAACGAGCGGGGATGACGGCGACAGGCATCGGCAGCCAGGCTCAGCAGCAAGGCGGAGTCCAGCCCACCGGAGAGCGCGACCCAGACACAACGCCCCGGCGCAGTATCAGCCAGGGCGTCATCGATCAGAGCCTGCAAGGAAGAGCCGGCGTTACTAGGGGGCGCCATAGCTCATCAGGCGCTTATAGCGCTGCTCGAGCAGGCTGTCTTCATCCAGCGCATCGAGACGCTCAAGGCTCGTCAGCAGCACCTGCTTGATACGCTGCGCAGTCTGAAAGGGGTCGCGATGCGCGCCGCCCAGCGGCTCAGCCACCAGGCTATCGACAAAACCTAGCTCCTTGAGCCGCTCCGCGGTAATCCCCATGGCCTGGGCAGCCTCAGAGGCTTTGTCGGCGCTCTTCCACAGAATTGACGCGCAACCTTCGGGCGAAATAACCGCATAGGTCGAGTACTGCAGCATGACCAGCTCGTCACACACACCAATGGCCAGCGCCCCGCCAGAGCCGCCCTCCCCGATCACCGTGGAGATGATCGGGGTCTTGAGACGCGACATCACCGCCAGGTTATGGGCAATGGCCTCGGACTGGCCACGCTCCTCGGCACCGATGCCAGGGTAAGCACCGGGGGTATCGATGAAGGTCAGAATCGGCATGCGAAAGCGCTCAGCCATCTCCATCAGACGGCAGGCCTTGCGGTAGCCTTCCGGGCGGGGCATACCGAAGTTACGACGCACCTTCTCTTTAACCTCACGGCCCTTCTGATGGCCGATCACCATCACTGGGCGATCATCGAGGCGCGCTACACCGCCGACAATGGCCGCATCGTCAGCGTACAGCCGGTCACCGTGCAGCTCATCAAAATCGCTGAACAGGTGCTCCAGGTAGTCCAGAGTGTAGGGGCGCTGAGGATGTCGCGAGAGCTGCGACACCTGCCAGGGCGTCAGGTCCTTGAAAATAGACTCGGTCAGCTTGCGGCTCTTGCCCTCGAGCCGGACAATCTCGTCGCTCAGGTTGACCTGGCTGTCATGTCCGACAAGGCGCAGCTCCTCGATCTTGGCCTGCAACTCGGCAATTGGCTGTTCGAAGTCTAGAAAATTGGGATTCATGGGCTAACCTTGTCAAAGCGGCCGATAGCGACCGATTACGCATAGAATACGGGCATTATCGCACCCCTGAAATCCTGCGCAAGGCAGGTACTATCTTCCGCGCTAGCTCATCACCGGTACTTCAGCCGAACACCGTCCTGACCCTGCACCTCATTCAGGGCCAACAACAGCTCATCGGCAGGCATGACCTTCCACGCATTGGCTAACGTCATCCAGCCGCCGGCCTGGGCGTTGCGGTAGCGCAGTCGCACTGGCAGCCCTGCTTCGCTCAAGTGCGGTGTCAGGCTATCGCGCAGCTGCTCCACCAGCTTGCCATTTACCTGACTGCCATCCAGCGAGACTTCCACCGCATCGCCGAACCGTGCGCGAGCATCCACCATGGGGGTCACGTCCTTGCCGCGCAACCGCAAACCGCCGGAATAGTCATCGCTAGACACCTCGCCTTCAACGATTAGCACCTGGTCGCCTTCCAAGCGGCCACGCATGGCCTCAAACATTTCGCCAAACAGCGATGCCTCGATGCGCCCTGTGCGGTCATCCAAGGTGAGAAATGCCATGGTGTCACCGCGCTTGGACTTCATGGTGCGCATACCGACCACCAGCCCGGCAACCCGCTGCGACTCCCGAGAGGGCTTGAGGTCGCTGATGCGCGTCGAAACAAAGCGTGCTAGTTCACTCTCGTATTCATCGATGGGGTGACCGGTCAGATACAACCCCAGGGTGTCTTTCTCGCCGGACAACCGCTGCTTGTCGCTCCAGTCGCGCACGTCGCCATAGGGCGCGTAGAGTTCGCCCGTTTCCTGCTCGACGAAGGCATCGCCAAACATGTCCACCATGCCGATGTTCTGGTTAGTCTGCGCCTGAGAGGCCGCCTTGAGCGCATCGGCTGTCGCCGCGGCAAGAATCGCCCGGCTCGGCCCCAAATTATCCAGTGCACCGGAGCGGATCAGCGCTTCCAAGGTGCGCTTGTTCATGCGCCTGGGGTCTAAACGCCGGCAGAAATCAAACAGGTCGCTGAATGGTCCGCCCGCCTCACGGGCCTCGACGATGGCGCCGATTGGCCCCTCGCCCACGCCGCGAATGGCCCCCAGACCGTAAACCACCCGGGCCTGGTCATCGACCGTGAACTTGTAGCCACCGACGTTCACATCAGGCGGCGTCACCGTCAGGTTGAGTCGACGACAATCCTCGATCAGCGGAACGACCTTGTCGAGGTTGTCCATCTCGGTAGACATTACTGCCGCCATGAACGGGCCGGGGTAATGTGTCTTGAGCCAGGCGGTCTGGTAGGAAACCAGTGCGTAGGCTGCCGAGTGCGACTTGTTGAAGCCGTAGCCGGCGAATTTCTCTACCAAGTCGAACAGGTTGCCTGACAGCTCCCTGCTGATGCCGTTGGCCTCGCAGCCTTCCATAAAGCCGGCACGCTGCTTGGCCATTTCCTCGGGTTTCTTCTTACCCATGGCGCGGCGCAGCATGTCTGCCTGGCCCAGCGAATATCCGGCCATCACCTGGGCAATCTGCATGACCTGTTCCTGATACAGGATAATGCCATAGGTGGGCTCGAGTACCGGCTTAAGCAGCTCGTGCTGATATTCCGGGTGCGGATAGGCCACCTCAGCGCGGCCGTGCTTGCGATTAATAAAGTCGTCAACCATGCCCGACTGCAGCGGACCGGGACGAAACAATGCCACCAGCGCGATCATGTCATCCAGCGAGTCAGGCTGCAGGCGCTTGATCAACTCCTTCATACCCCGGGATTCGAGCTGGAAGACCGCCGTGGTATCGGCCTTTTTGAGCATCTCGAAGGTCGCGGCGTCGTCCAGCGGGATGGCGTCGATATTCAGCGACGGCAGGCCTTCGGTGGCTCGCACCTTGTCGACCATTTCCAACGCCCAGTCGATGATAGTCAGGGTGCGCAGGCCGAGAAAGTCGAACTTGACCAGCCCAGCCTCTTCGATGTCATCCTTATCGAATTGCACCACTAGCCCTGAGCCGTCTTCATCGCACAGCAACGGCGCAAAATCGGTCAGCCGGGTCGGTGCAATCACTACCCCGCCCGCGTGCTTACCGGTGCCCCGGGTAGTGCCCTCAAGCTTGAGCGCCATCTCCCAGATTTCTTCGGCTTCCTCGTCGTCGTTGATGAACTCCTTGAGTGCAGGTTCAGCTTCGATAGCCTTGGCTAACGTCATACCGACCTCGAAAGGAATCAGTTTGGACAGTTTATCGCCCAGCGAATACGGCTTACCCTGGGCGCGCGCCACATCGCGCACCACGGCCTTGGCAGCCATCGTGCCGAAGGTGACGATCTGGGACACTGCATCGCGCCCGTAACGCTCGGCCACGTACTCAATCACGCTGTCGCGCTTCTCCATGCAGAAGTCGACGTCAAAGTCAGGCATTGAGACCCGCTCGGGGTTGAGGAAGCGTTCAAACAGCAGATCGTAGCCGATGGGATCCAGATCAGTGATCTTCTGGGCGTAGGCCACCAACGAACCAGCACCGGAGCCCCGTCCCGGCCCCACCGGTACACGGTTATCCTTGGCCCACTGAATGAAGTCCATCACGATCAGGAAGTAGCCGGGAAACCCCATCTGGATGATGACATTGAGTTCAAAATCAAGCCGTTCGCGATAGCGCGCTTCGATCTCGGCATACTGTTGACCGTCCCGCGGATACTCGGACACCGGAAACAGCACGTCGAGGCGCTCGTCGAGCCCCTGGTACGACACCTGGCGGAAATATTCGTCAAGCGTCATTCCTTCGGGAATGCCGAAGTCAGGCAAGAAGATCTCACCCAGCCGCACATCCACGCTGCAGCGCGAGGCAATCATCAGGCTATTTTCCAGGGCTTCAGGGATATCGGCAAACAACTCGGCCATTTCCTGGGGCGACTTAAAGTACTGCTCCTCGCTATAGCGGCGCTCACGGCGCGGGTCGTCCAGCGCCCTACCTTCACCGATGGCCACCCGGGTTTCATGCGCCCAGTAGTCGTCGCGCTCAAGAAAGCGCACATCGTTAGTTGCCACCACTGGCGTACCGGTCTGCTCCGCCAACGCCACCGAGAGGTGCACACAGTCTTCTTCCAGCGGCCGACCGGTACGGGTCAACTCCAGGTAATAGCGTCCGGGAAAGGCCGCTTTCCACTGATCCAGCAGCTCCCGGGCTTCCACTGGATGATCGCCGAGCAGATGACGGCCCACGTCACCTTCGCGCCCACCAGACAACACAATCAGGCCTTCACTCTGGGCCAGCACCCAGTCACGCTGCAGTAGCGTGCGCCCACCCTGCTGCCCTTCCATCCAGCCGCGCGAAATCAGCTCAGTGAGATTACGATAACCGGTGTTGTTCATCGCCAACAGGGTAAGGCGATAGGGGCGCGCTGCATCATGGACGTTAGCCAGCCACAGATCGCTGCCGATGATCGGCTTGAGCCCTGCAGACTGAGTGCCACGATAGAATTTGACCAGCCCGAAAAGGTTCGTCTCATCGGTCAGTGTCAGGGCCGGGACCCCGAGGGCCAACGCCGTCTTGACCAGCGGTTTGAGACGCACCAGGCCATCGACCAATGAAAATTCGCTGTGTACGCGCAGATGAACAAACGGGGGTGTCATGGCGAACTCGTTTTGACAGAAAAAAGATAACCTGGCAAGAAACAGTCCAGGGTATATGTCGACCACATACAAGGTGCCGCACTACTGGGCGCGACCTGATGATAAGACCGGCAAGCCTGAGACTAGACCAGCCAGCGCTTGAGCGGTGCAAAACTGCGCCGATGCTCCGGCAGCGGGCCAAACTTTTCCAGTGCTGCCAGGTGCTCACGGGTCGGATAACCCTTGTGGCGGGCGAAACCATAATCGGGATGCCTGGCGTCCAGCGCCAGCATATCGGTGTCCCGGGCCACCTTGGCCAGAATAGAGGCCGCGCTGATGGCTGAGTGACGCAGATCTCCCTTGACGACTGCCTGCCCCGGCACAGCATGCCCGGGCAGACGATTGCCATCCACCAACAGATATTCGGCTGCTGGCGACAGTCCATCAATGGCGCGGCGCATGGCCAGGTGCGTGGCCTGGAAGATATTCACGGCATCAATTTCCTGCGCCGTAGCCTCGGCAACTGCAAACGCCAGGGCCCGCTCGCGAATCTGAAGCGCCAGCGCTGCACGCCGTTTTGGCGACAGCTTCTTGGAGTCGGTCAGCCCGTCAATGGGCCGCTGCGGGTCGAGAATGACTGCCGCCGCCACGACGGAGCCAACCAGCGGCCCACGCCCTACCTCATCGACGCCTGCAAGCAGATTGCCATGATAGTTGATGACCAGCGGCGGAAAGTCTGGCGCACTCATCAGCGCTGCTCCTGATCAGGCTCGCTCTGACCTGGCCTACGATGCCCCACCGGGTTATCAGCACGGACACTTGGCGGCAGCGTTTCACCGGCAACCAGAGCTTCAATGGCCTCACAAGCGCGCCGACTAGCATCCCGGCGCAGCTCAGCGTGCATGGCGGCAAAGCGGGCTTCTAATGCGGCACGGGCCTCGATGTCATCCAGGAGGCCGCCAAGACCGACGGCAATCGCCTCGGCACTGGCGGCCTCCTGGATCAGTTCGGGCACCAGTGTTTCGCGGGCGATCAGGTTGGGCAGCGAGATCCATTCGGTCTTAACCAGCCGACGGGCCAACCAGTAGGTCGCTGGCGCCATGCGATAGGCCACCAGCATGGCACGATGGCACAACATGGCTTCCAGCGCCGCCGTGCCCGAGGCCAGCAGCACTACATCAGCGGCCTCCATGACCTGCCAGGAGCGACCATCCACCAGCAGCAACCGCCCAGCCAGCGCAGGGTACTCGTCGAGCATGGCATTGAGCTGGGTGCGCCGCTCAGGCGTGGCCGCTGGCACAATCACCTGCAGCTCTTCGCGCTCACGGCACAGCCGTTCAGCAGCATCAAAAAATGTCTCGCCCAGAAAACGGATCTCGCTGGCCCGGGACCCCGGCAGCAGGGCCAGCACCTGAGCATCGGCATCGAGCCCCAACTCAGCCCTCGCACCGGCCCGATCGTTGACCAGCGGCAATTCGTCAGCCAGCGGGTGACCGACAAAGGCCACCGGCACCTGATGGCGCGCATAGAAAGCCGCTTCGAACGGCAGAAAGGTGAGCATGGCATCCACCGAGCGGGCAATACCTTTAACCCGGCCCTGCCGCCAGGCCCACACAGACGGGCTGACATAATGGGCGGTGGTAATCCCGGCCTCGCGCAGCTGCCGCTCTAGACCTAGATTAAAGTCCGGCGCATCGATGCCGACCATGATATCGGGCTGCCAAGCCAAGGCGTCGCGACGCAGGTGGCGACGCACACTAATCAGACGCGGCAGATGTCTGATTACTTCGACCAGGCCCATCACCGACAGGGTCTCCAGCGGATACAGGCTGTGTAGGCCTTCAGCTGCCATGCGCGGCCCGCCGATGCCGCGAAACTCTGCCTCGGGATGGCGCGCGCTGATAGCACGCATCAGACCAGCCCCGAGGATGTCGCCGGACAGTTCGCCGGCCACCAAATACACACGCATGGTCGGCCTCAGCGAATGATGCCGCGAGTCGAGGCCTCAATGGAGGCCAGGAACGTTTCCGTTTCAGCCAGCGAATACCGGGCACGGACTTCACTGATAGCCTGCTCGGTGGTCAGCCCCTGACGATAGACCAGCCGATAAGCGTCGCTGAGCGCGCGGATTGAATCACTGCTAAAGCCCCGGCGGCGCAGGCCGACCAGGTTTAAGCCATGGGTGCGAGCCGGGTTGCCGTTGATCATTACGAACGCTGGTGTGTCCTTGGTGATGATCGAGCCACCGCCAGCCATGGCGTACTCACCGAAGTGACAGAACTGGTGAATCGCCGACAGGCCGCCAACAATGGAAAAATTGCCGAGTTTGACGTGGCCGGCCAAAGTAACCTGGTTGGCCAGTATGCAGTCGTCGCCAATCACGCAATCGTGCCCGACGTGAACATAGGCCATGAACAGGTTTCGGGAACCGATCGTAGTCTCAGCCCGGTCCTGGACAGTGCCCCGGTGCAGCGTGACGCCTTCGCGGATCACGTTGTCATCACCTAGCACCAACCGGGTAGGCTCACCGGCGTATTTCTTATCCTGGCAGTCCTCCCCGACCGATGCAAACTGGAAAATACGCGTGCGCTTACCCAGCACAGTAGTGCCCTTAATCACCACGTGGGAGTTGATACGCGACCCGGCGCCTATCTCGACACCGGGGCCGATCACCGTGAAGGCGCCAACCTCGACGCCATCGGCAAGCCGAGCGTCAGGATCTACAATGGCCGTTGGGTGGATCAAGCGACCTTCCTCTCGGCACAGATGATTTCCGCCTCACAGGCCAGTTCGCCGTCTACGCTGGCGCGGCAGGCAAACTTCCAGATGCCGCGCTTCTCGCGGATGACATCAGCACGCAGCTCAAGCCGGTCACCTGGCATCACTGGGCGCTTGAAGCGCACATTGTCACTCCCTACCAGATAGTAGACATAACCATCGGCAGGTAGCTTGTTGACAGTTTTGAAACCGAGGATGCCACACGCCTGTGCCATGGCTTCAACCAACAGCACCCCTGGCATGATCGGATGATGCGGAAAATGTCCGTTGAAAAAAGGCTCGTTAATACTGACATTCTTGTAGGCTACGATGGACTCGCCGAGCACCAGCTCCGTTACCCGATCCACTAGCAGAAACGGATAGCGATGCGGCAGGTACTCTCGAATTTCATTGATATCCATTACCATCGTTACAACCTCGAAAAATGACTGAGCGCCCGATGCCTGAACCTGAACGCCAGGCACTGACTATAAAAAGCCCAAACTGACGCCCCATACGCTGACGTCAGAACATGTACACCGACTACCGCGGTGGACGGCCACAGTAACTACAGGAGCACCTAATCACTGTGAGATCAGGTGTTGTTAATTTCTTTTTCCAGGCGCTTCAACCGACGCGCCATGTCATCTAGCTGCTTGAAACGTACTGCATTGCGCCGCCACTGAGCATTGGCCATCGTGCCGGTCCCTGATGAATAAACGCCGGGCTCGGGAATCGAGTTGGTTACCAGGGTCATGCCGGTTACCTGGACACCATCGGCAATCGTCAGGTGCCCGGACAAACCCACACCACCGCCCAGCATGCAATGCCGGCCCACCTTGGTGGATCCTGCAATGCCGACACAGCCGGCCAGTGCGCTGTGGTCACCGATCCGTACGTTGTGGGCAATCTGCACCTGGCTGTCAATCTTCACGTCATTGCCGATCAGGGTGTCGTCCAGGGCGCCGCGGTCAATGCTAGTACAGCTTCCAACTTCAACGTCATCACCCAGTACAACGCCGCCCAGCTGAGCAATCTTATGCCACTTTTCCCCGTCGTGGGCAAAGCCGAAGCCATCACCACCAATTACACAGCCGCTATGCAAAATGGCCCGTTTCCCCACAATGACACCGTGGTAAAGCGTGACGTTGGCATGCAGCCGCGAGCTAGCACCAATTTTGCATCCGGCACCAATCACACAGCCAGGTCCGACCACGACGCCATCACCCAGCTCAGCGCCGCGTTCAATCACCGCATTGGGACCAATGCACACACTCTTACCCAGCACTGCATCTTTCGCCACTGTCGCGCCGGGATGAATACCCGGTTCATCGATGCCCAGCTGCGGGGCCAGCAACAGCGACAGATCAGCATACCCCAGATAGGGATTATCCAATGCCAGTGAGTCGACCGGACAGTCGGCAATGTACTGAGGATGGAGTAACACTGCCGCAGCCCGCGTACCCGCCAGATCCTTGAGATAGGCGCGGTTGGACATAAAGGCTATCTGATCAGGCCCGGCATCCTTGAGCGTTGCCACCCCGCGCACACGACGCTTACCGTCGCCTTCAAGTGTGGCCCCCAGATGCTCAGCAATATCTGCCAGCGTCAGGCACAGGGAATCATGTTTCATAGGACGCCGCTGTCCTCTCATCAGCTACCGCTTAGTTGAGCGACTCGATGATCTGTGTCACTTCGGTTGTCATATCAGGCAACTGCTGGTTGCTGCTCAGCACACCTTCCGTGTCAACCAGCACATCGATACCGTGACGGTCGATGACCTGCTGGACGGCCTGGTTCATCTTACTTTCAGCGCTTTGCAGGAAGCGCTCTTCCGCTTGCTGTCTTGCTTCAAGAATCTCAATACGCAGCTCATCGAAACGCTGAGCCTTACGCTGGAATTCCTGGACGTCAGCTTCGCCTGGCTGAGTGCTCTGGAAGCGCTGTTGCATGCTTTCCAACTCGGAGCCCAGTCTTTCCACTTCTTGCTGGCTACCGCTGGTCTGATTACGGAACTGGTTGGTCGACTGCTTGGCGGCGCTGGTATCCATCAGCGCCTTACGCCAGTCGAGAGTGGCCACTTCCGCGGCCATTGCTGGCTGGACAATCGCACCCAGCAAGGCAAGGCAAATAACTGCCGTCAACTTACGCATGCATCAAACTCCATGGCAAAAGTCAGAATGTCTGACCCAGTGAGAACTGGAACACCTGGGTGTCATCATCGCTTTTCTTGTTAATCGGCTTGGCTATGCTGAACGTCAGCGGCCCTACCGGGGTCAGCCAAGAAAGCCCTATGCCCGCGCTGTAGCGAAGCTCGCCAAGATCAACACCGGACTTGCAGCGCTGGCGCGACTGATCCTCTGGCATCACCTTGTAGCAGGATGTCAGGAAGGTGTTGCCGCCATCAACAAACAGCGACGGCTGCACTGAGCGCTGGTCATCCACAAATGGCATCGGAAAAATCAACTCAGCGCTGCCCTGAATCAGCACGTTACCACCCATCGTGGTTATGCCACCGTTACCCCGAGGCGTAGTAAGCGGCCCCAGGGTGCTGGAGGTGTAACCGCGCACCGACCCCAGGCCACCTGCGAAGAAGTTCTCATAGAACGGGTAGGGATCGCTGCCAATGCTGTCTCCATAGCCCGCTTCAGCACTGAACTTCAGGGTCCAAGTTTCTTCTTCGTTGAAGGGGAAGAAATGGCGCGCTTGGGCCCGCATCTTGTAGAACTGGGCGTCAGAGCCGGGCACCGAGGCTTCCATGGAAAGACGATGATAGTTACCCGCAGTCGGCATAAGGCCGCGGTTCAGATCATTACGCGTCCAGCTGGCCAGCAAGCGCAACGAATCGGCTCTGGCGCCCTGATCCTGCGCATAACGCTCGATCTCGGACGGTGTATCCCGATAGGTCTTTATCTTGAGGCTCTCGATATCCGCACCGAAATTCAGGCGTGTGACTTCATTGATCGGATAGCCGAAGTTGATCCCGCCACCGATGGCATCCGTCGAGTAGGTCGATATATCGGTGTCTCGGTAATTGGTTTCACGATAAAACAGGTGGTAGCCTCGGGAGATGCCATCCAGCGTCCAGTAGGGGTCGGTGAAGCCAAAGTTAACGCTGGTGTAGTAGTCACTGCGCTGGGCACCGATATTCACGCGGTTTCCTGTGCCGAGGAAGTTATCCTGGGCCAGTGCGGCTCCATAAATCACACCCGCGCTCTGTGAATAACCGATACTCGCAGATATCGAGCCTGAAGGCTGCTCTTCAACGGTATAGGTCACATCCAGCTGATCGCCCGCACCCGGCACCGACTCTGTCTGCACTTCAACCTGCTTGAAAAAGCCCAACCGCTCTAGACGTTGGCGGGACTGGGCAATCGCGTCGGTTGAGGCCGGAGCGCCTTCCATCTGGATCATTTCACGACGCAGCACTTCGTCTTGGGTCGTGGTGTTACCAACGAACTCGATACGCCGCACATAGGCACGCCGCCCCGCATTTACCGCGAAGGTCAGATCCACGGCATCACCACTGGTACTGACTTCGGGAATACCGTTGATCTCGGCAAAGGCAAAGCCTTCGGCTCCCAGCCGCGAGCGCAGCGCTTCGGATGAAGCCGTGACATCGCTGAGTGAAAAGATGTCTCCACTGTTGACCTGCAGCAACTCCCTGGCTTCACGCTCGGGTATACGCATGTCGCCAGCAAAACTGATATTTCCCAGCCGGTACTGCCTGCCTTCAGTGATGTTGACAGTAATATAAATCTGCGACTTATCAGGGCTGATCGACACCTGGGTGGAGTCGACATTAAAGTTCACATAGCCGCGGTCAAGATAGTAGGAGCGCAGACGCTCCAAGTCACCGGATAGTGCCTGACGCGAATACTTGTCGTCAGAAAACCAGCCAAAGAACCAGCCGGGGGTGTCTTCCAGCTCGAAGACATCACGCAGGGTGTCATCGTCAAAGGCTTTATTGCCGACGATATTCAGCTGGCGGATACGCGCTATTGCGCCTTCATCGATGTCGATATTGACCTGAACCCGGCCAGCACCCGCAGGCTCAACACTGGTTTTGATCCTGGCGCTGTAACGGCCCTGGGCCTGATAGACCCCGGCCAGCTCACGTTCGAGCTCTTCCAGTGTTGAAAGCTGCAGCACCTGCCCCTCGTCGAGACCGGCTTCACGCAAGCCATTGCGCAGATCGTTATTGGAGATCTGCTTGTTACCCTGAATGTTCAGGCGTGAAATGGTCGGGCGCTCTTCAACTTCGATAATCAGTATGTCGCCCTCACGGGCCAGACGCACATCATCGAATAACCCCGTAGCAAACAGCTGGCGTGCCGCAGCAGCTAGCTGTCGCTCGTCTACTGTCTGACTGGCACTTACAGGAAAGGCGTTGAACACTGAGGCAGCAGACACCCGCTGCAGGCCTTCCACACGAATATCCCTGATCGCAAAGGGATCCGCCTGTGCCACACTGGCACTGGCCAGCAGCACAGCCGCCAGTCCGATGTTCTTGATCTTCATGCAGTCGATTCGCTCAAGTTGATCTGCCCACCCATTTTCTGACAGGCACCTTATACATTTGTATGGTCTGCTGACAAGCCGTCGCAACAGCCTACCACAGTCGCATCACGTCGAAATACAGTGCCATGAGCATCAGCGTACCCACCAGGGCAATACCGATTCTCAGGCCCACATCCTGAACCCGCTCAGAAACTGGTCTACCGCGGACCGCCTCAATCAGGTAAAACATCAGGTGCCCCCCATCCAGCATCGGAATCGGCAGCAGGTTCAACACCCCGAGGCTGATCGACAGGTAAGCCAAAAAGCTGATAAAACCTTCCAGACCAGAGCGCGCCGAATCTCCAGCAATACGTGCAATGGTGATCGGACCTGACAGATTGCTAGGAGAAATCAACCCGACGAGCATCTTACGGATAGCTCCCAGCGTCAGCAGCGTCATTTCGCCGGTACGCTGCACAGCCTGCCCTGCCGCTTCGAGCGGCCCGTAACGGATATCTCGCACAGCCGAGCCTGGCCAGTTTACCGCCTCGGCGCCGGCACCGATATAGCCAATGCTCTGACCCGCGTTGGCCTTGTGGCTTGGTATGATGCCCAGAGATAACACCTCACCATCACGCGCCACGTCAAGCGTCAGCTCACGGCCCGGACTGGCCTGAACGCGCTCAACAAATGCGTGCCAGTCAGCTATCGGTTCGCCAGCAACACTGAGTACCTTGTCACCCACCATGAGCCCGGCCTGCTGCGCCGGCTCATTCTCCAGCAGCTGGCCAATTATTGCCGGTACAGCCGGACGCCAGGGTACTACACCCAGGCTCTGCAGCGGCTGAGGCGGATCCTGGCCCACCAGCCAGTCGTTAACCGGCACCGCATAAGAGCGTGCGACCTGGCTGTTTCCACCATGCGCCTCAACATCCAGAACGCCGGTAACGCCGATATGGGCTATCAGTTTGAGACCGATATCTTCCCAAGTACGCACCCGCTCGCCCTGTACAGCGCTGATTTCCTGGCCTGCCTGCAGACCCGCCTGCTGAGCAGGAGAGCCTGGCGCCACTTGACCAATGGTGGGCACTACTGCGGTGGTTCCCACAACAAACAACAGCCAATAGGCAACGATGGCCAGCAAGAAGTTGGCAATCGGCCCTGCGGCCACAATAGCAATGCGCTGCCACACACATTTACGGTTGAATGCCTGATCCGCATCGGCGGGATCGACTCCGCCCTCACGCTCATCCAGCATCTTGACGTAGCCACCCAGCGGAATGGCGGCCACGGCAAACTCGGTGCCATGCCGGTCGTAGCGTGACCACAGCGGTCGGCCAAAGCCAACAGAGAACCGCAGTACCTTGACGCCACAGCGCCGGGCTACCCAAAAGTGCCCGAACTCATGGAATGTCACCAGCAGGCCGAGTACGACAATGACGGCCAGAACGTTCTGGATCAGACCCACGTCAATCTCCTGGAAGCTGTCATTATTGGTAAGCCTGACATTGAGTCAGCCGGACACTGGCCTCATTCCGAGCCCTGGCATCAGCATCCAGCACGGCGTCAAGCTCACTGGCATCAGTTACCGGACACGCCTCAAGGACCCGGGCCACAAGCTCAGGTATGCCATCAAATCCGAGCCTGCCCCCAAGAAAAGACGCCACGGCGACTTCATTGGCGGCGTTAAGAATGGCTGGCGCGGTCCCACCAGCTTGCATGGCGTCGCGGGCCAGGCGCAGGCACGGAAACGCCGTCTCGTCCGGTGCCTCGAAATCCAGCCTTGCCACTTCAAACAAGTCCAGCGGCCTGACACCGGCGTCAATCCGCTCAGGCCAAGCCAAACCATAGGCAATAGGCGTGCGCATATCCGGATTGCCAAGCTGCGCCAGCACCGAGCCATCGCTGTAAGCTGCCATGGAGTGCACCACGCTCTGCGGATGAACAACCACCTGCACCTGATCAGGCCGCGCATCGAACAGCCAGCAGGCTTCGATCAGCTCCAGCCCCTTGTTCATCAAAGTGGCGCTATCGACGGATATCTTGCGCCCCATGGACCAGTTAGGATGGGCACACGCCTGATCCGGGGTCACTTTAGCCAGTGCTTCAGCACTCCAGCCGCGGAAAGGGCCGCCCGACGCCGTCAACAGTAGCTGCGTCACGCCATGTTGCGCCAGACGGCTCCCCTGCCCATGAGAATGAGAGCCTGCCTGGCCACCGCTCAGTTCGGTAGGTAGACACTGATAGATAGCATTATGTTCAGAATCGATGGGCAGAAGCGTTGCACCATGCCGAGCAACTTCATCTATGAATAGCGCGCCGGACATCACCAGCGCCTCCTTGTTGGCCAGCAGCACCCGCTTACCCGCGCGCACTGCCGCCAGGGTCGGTAGCAGACCGGCGGCGCCGACGATCGCTGCCATGACCACATCAACTTCGCCAGCCTGGCTGACATCAACCAGCGCCTCGGCACCATGCCTCACTTCGGTACCCAGCCCAGCCTTGCGTAGCGCAGTACGCAGCCAGCGTGCATCCGCTTGCGCGTCGATAACGGCGACTTCAGGGCAATGGCGCAGACAGGCGCTCAGCAGGGTTTCCCGAGAGCGGTGGGCAGTAAGCGCATACACACGGTAGCGATCAGGGTGGCAAGCCAGAACATCAAGGGTGCTGGCACCTATTGAACCGGTGGCGCCAAGTACCGTAACCGCTAGGCGTCGGCTCATGAGCCCAGCACCTTGAACAGCGCAAACAGAGGCGCCGCTGCAGTAAGGCTGTCGATACGATCAAGTACGCCACCGTGGCCCGGCAACAGATTGCTGGAATCCTTGATGCCGCGGTAGCGTTTGAGCATGCTTTCGAGCAGGTCACCCAGCACCGAAGCCAACGACACGACAACCGTAGCCGCCAGCAGTAACAGACCACTACCCAGGCCAAGCTTCATGCCCAAGGCAAACCCAATGGCCAGTAACGCTGTCAGTGCCGCTCCACCAAACACACCCTCCCAGGACTTGCCGGGGCTGACGCTTGGCGCCAGTTTGCGCTTACCAAAAGCACGGCCAACGAAGTAAGCGCCGATATCTGCACTCCACACCAGCAGCAGCACGTACAGCAGCCAGATGGCCCCCAGGTCGCGCAGCACGTTAAGTCCGACCCAGGCCGTTACCAGCACCCACAACCCCATCAGCAGGCGCATGGCCATGCCGCTCCACTGTCCCACACGCCCGGGGTAGCCGATCACCCAGTAAAGATTGACCAGCCAGCCTGCCGCTGCGACCCACAGCGGCCAGGTTGCCAAAACATTGCCGGTGGCATACATAAGCGCTAACACTGCCGCCATGGCGACCACCGCCAGCAGGCGCTTGCCGGTAGATGACAACCCGGCCAGGTTGGCCCACTCCCAGCTTCCCAACAACACAACAGCAGCAGTAAAGACCGTGAAGGCACTGCCGGACAGCACAAATAGGCCGACTCCGGCTACCACGAACAACCACAGGGCGGTAATAATGCGTTGTTTAAGCACCGGCGTCCTCTACCTGATCATCAGTCCTGCCAAAGCGACGTTTACGTCCGGCAAAATCCAGCAACGCTGCATCAAAGGCATCGGCACCGAAATCCGGCCACAGAACCGAGGTGAAATAGAGCTCGGCATAAGCCATCTGCCAAAGCATGAAGTTGGAGATACGCTGCTCTCCGCTGGTGCGGATGCACAGGTCGACCGGCGCATCAGTCGCCAGACACATCGCCTGCCCCAGACTGTTTTCATCGATATCCAGCGGACTTATCTCACCCCGATCGACACGCTCGGCCAGACGACGGGCGGCCCGGGCGATATCCCACTGACCACCGTAGTTAGCAGCAATGACCAGATGCAGGCGGGTATTGTCAGCGGTCAGCGCTTCGGCCTTGTCAATATGCTTGCGTACGACCGCAGGAAGACCTTCGCGATCGCCAACGACCGATAGGCGAATACCATAGCGATGCAGTTTCTTGACCTCACGCTGCAGCGCCAGCTGAAAAAGCTGCATCAGGGCCTCGACCTCAGTGCGCGGACGGCGCCAATTTTCGCTGGAAAAAGCGAACAATGTCAGGGTTTCAATTTCTTGCTCAGCCGCCCGGCGAATGACCGCACGCACAGCCTCAACCCCGGCATGATGCCCGCGGATTCCAGACTGCCCGCGGGCCTTAGCCCAGCGATTGTTGCCATCCATGATGATGGCGACGTGACGTGGCTTTGAACCCTCAGGCAGAAGGCCCGGTGTCGATGACGTCATGGTGCCTCTTATGGCTGCTCAACATCAGGGGAAGCGGTGGCGGCAGCTCAACGCTCACTGCCGCCAGGCAAGACCGCCTTCAGACCTGCATCAGATCCTGTTCCTTGGACTCCAGCGCTTTGTCAATATCAGCCACTGTGGCATCAGTGATCTTCTGAATGGCGTCCTCACCCTGACGGGCTTCATCCTCGGAAATATCCTTGTCCTTAAGCAGCGCCTTGACATCGTTATTGGCGTCGCGACGCACGTTGCGTACCGAAACCCGCGCCGCTTCTGCTTCCTGGCGCGCTTGCTTGATATATCCCTTGCGCGTTTCTTCGGTCAACATAGGCATCGGAACGCGAATCACATTGCCCGCGCTCGACGGGTTGAGGCCCAGCTCAGCCGTCATGATGGCCTTTTCCACCTTGGCAACCATACCCTGCTCCCAAGGCACAATGCTGAGGGTCCGCGCATCTTCGACATTCACCGATGCCACCTGGCTGATGGGTACCATACCGCCGTAGTAATCAACCTGAACGGCATCCAGAATACTCGGGTGTGCCCGACCGGTGCGGATCTTGTTGAAGTTGTTATGCAGCGCCTCAACGCTTTTTTTCATGCGGCTTTGCGCATCTTTCCTGATATCGTCAATCACGATGTTACCCTCTATCAATCAGCGTTCCTTCCCGGCCGCCCACTACCAGATTCAGCAGCGCGCCAGGCCTGTTCATGTTGAACACCCGCACCGGCATGTCATGGTCACGCACAAGGCAAATGGCGGTCAAATCCATGACACCCAGTTTCTGGTCAAGCGCATCGTCGTAGGAAAGACGCTCGTACTTGACCGCATCGGAATATTTCACCGGGTCCTTGTCATACACTCCATCGACCTTGGTGGCCTTGATCACCACATCAGCATCAATCTCGATGCCGCGCAGGCAGGCCGCCGAGTCGGTGGTAAAGAACGGATTACCCGTTCCCGCAGCGAACAATACCACGTCACCAGAGGTCAGGTAGCGGATAGCCGTCCGACGGTCATAGTGCTCCACCACACCTGTCATAGGGATGGCTGACATGGCCCGGGAGCGGATATTGGAGCGCTCCAGCGCATCGCGCATAGCCAGTGCATTCATCACTGTTGCCAGCATGCCCATGTGGTCACCAGTTACCCGATCCATGCCCGCCTCATGCAGTGCCGCGCCGCGAAACAGGTTGCCACCGCCCACCACGATACCGACCTGAACGCCAATACCGACAAGCTGACCAATCTCCAGCGCCATCCGGTCCAGCACCTGCGGGTCAATACCAAACTCAGCATTTCCAGTAAGTGCCTCGCCTGACAGCTTGAGCAAAATACGCTTGAACTTGGATACCTGAGGGCGTGACTTATCAGACCTGGGCGTGGCGGTTTCAGCTTGGCTCATAACGTTATCTCCGGGTCGAGCAGAGTTGACAGCGTGGGGGATGATGCGGCCGGATGCACCGACCGAACACGCGAAAGCGTGCGCTTACGCGCACGCTTTCGTATAACGAAACGGACAGCCTTACTTACGGCCTGCCTGCTCCATGACTTCCTGAGCGAAATCGACTTCTTCCTTCTCGATGCCTTCACCCACTTCAAAGCGCGTGAAAGAAACGACTTCACCACCCGCCGCTTTTACGAACTCGGCGACGCTTTGGTTCGGATCCTTGACGAACGGCTGCTCGGTCAAGCTGTTCTCCGCCAGGTACTTCTTCAGGCGACCCTGGACCATTTTCTCAGCGATCTGCTCGGGCTTGCCGGCCATATCGGGCTGAGCCATGATGATGGATTTTTCAGCATCCAGGTGTTCCTGGGGCATATCCTCAGGCAGCGCCACAGCCGGATTGATGGCCGCCACGTGCATGGCCACATCTTTGCCGACTTCAGCGTTGCCGCCTTTCAGCACAGTCAGCACACCGATGCGACCACCATGGACATACTCTCCGACCAGCGTTCCCTGCGGAGCGGCCTCGACTACCACGCAGCGACGCACGCCGATGTTTTCACCGATCTTCTGCACCAACTGCTCGCGGACTTCTTCCAGCTCACCGGCCATCACTGCTGCCACGTCTTCGTTCTTGGCAGCGAAGAAAGCGTCGGCGATACGATCGGCAAACGCCTTGAAGTTGTCATCACGGGCGACGAAGTCCGTCTCAGAGTTGATCTCAACCATCACGCCGTAGTTGCCGTCTTCAGCAACACGGGTAACCACGACGCCTTCGGCGGCGGTACGGCCAGCCTTTTTGGCGGCTTTGAGGCCGGAATTCTTACGCAGGTTTTCAATCGCGACGTCGATATCGCCACCGGCTTCTGTGAGTGCGCTCTTGCACTCCATCATGCCAAGACCAGTACGATCACGCAGTTCCTTGACCTGAGAGGCGCTGATAGCTGCCATGATTAATTTCCTCTAATAGTTCGGCCTGAAAAACAGGCCGACCTGAAAGTCTGCCGTCGACACAGATGTCGGCGGCCCCACCTCGCCCTGGCATGTTTTAAAAAGGGGCCGCAGCCCCTTTCTTCACATCTTTTGAGGCACAACGCCTAGGGCAGGCTGCTGATTACTCGGCGGCGGCGCTGCTTTCGTTTTCGCTAGCAGCTGGCTCGGCGGCGGCCTCGTTAACCTCGACGAACTCGTCAGGGCGACCCTCCTTGGCACGGCCACAGGCGTCTGCAATAGCCTTGACGTAGATCTGTATAGCACGAATCGAGTCATCGTTACCCGGAATGATGTAGTCAACACCATCCGGATTGGAGTTGGTATCAACCACACCGATCACCGGAATACCCAGTTTGTTGGCTTCGTTGATAGCAATTCGCTCATGATCGACATCGATGACGAACAGCGCATCAGGCAAACCGCCCATGTCCTTGATACCACCGATGGAGCGCTCGAGCTTATCCTGCTCGCGGGTCGCCATCAGGACCTCTTTCTTGGTCAGCTTTTCGAAGGTGCCGTCTTCACGCATTCCCTCAAGTTCACGCAGACGCTTGATCGACTGGCGAATAGTCTTGAAGTTGGTCAGCATACCACCGAGCCAGCGATGATTGACGAAGGGCTGACCAACGCGGTTAGCCTCTTCTTTGATAACCTTGCTGGCGCTGCGCTTGGTGCCGACGAACATGATCTTGTTGTTCGACGCCGCCATCTTCTCAACCACATCGATAGCCTCATTGAGGGCCGGCAGCGTATGCTCGAGGTTGATGATGTGAATCTTGTTGCGCGCACCGAAGATGTACTTGCTCATCTTCGGATTCCAATAACGGGTCTGGTGACCGAAGTGAGCGCCTGCCTTCAGCAGATCGCGCATATTGACGTGTGACATGGATAACTCCTGAAAATCGGGTTAGGCCTCCACGCACCCCATGGATCCGACTATCGGCGAACCGAAAGCACCCGGGACCATGTGTCGGTGCATGTGTGTTTTCAAGGCATTACATTACAATTGATATAGCGCTCACCCTGCCATTCCAATGACAGCACAGCATCCAGACGACTGGCATGATGGAACTTGTCGGTGAATTTGCAGGAAAGCGCGCAGCTTTATACCATAGATCGACTGCAAGATGAAGCTACACCATGCTATCAGCGCTGTGCAGCGACACTCCTCTGACCTCGAGAACCCATGAACGTACCCATCAAGACGCTCGACGAAATCACCAAGATGCGCGAAGCCGGCCGTCAGGCTGCCAGCGTGCTCGAAATGATTGCCCCCTACATAAAGGCTGGCGTCACCACCGGCGAAATTGACCGCCTGTGCCACGACTATATCGTCAACACCCTCGGCTCGACGCCGGCTCCGCTCAACTACCACGGTTTCCCCAAATCGGTCTGCACCTCGATCAATCACGTAGTATGCCACGGCATTCCCGATGACAAGAAGTCGCTCAAGAAAGGCGACATCATGAACCTGGACGTCACGGTAAAAACTGCCGACGGCTACCACGGCGACTCCAGCGTGATGTACATCATCGGCGAAAGCATCCAGGGCGAACGTCTGTGCCGCATCACCCAGGAATGCCTGTACCGCAGCATGGCATTGATTCGCCCGGGCGCACGACTGTCAGAACTGGCACGCGCCATCCAGGAACACGCTGAAGCCAACGGCTACTCGGTAGTTCGCGACTTCTGCGGCCACGGCATTGGTGCAGGCTTCCACGAAGACCCCCAGGTGCTGCACTACGACGGCTATGCTCCCGAGGCCGACTTGGTGCTGGCCGAAGGCATGTGCTTCACCGTCGAGCCGATGATCAACGTTGGCGGGTACCAGACCAAGGTGTTGCGCGACGGCTGGACCGCCGTGACACGCGACAAGAGCCTGACTGCCCAGTGGGAGCACACCCTGCTGGTCACCGCCACTGGCGTGGAGGTGCTCACCGCCCGCAGCGACGAAGACCTCTCCTTCCTCGCTGACTGAGCTGACCACCCTATGCTGCTGCACCATTATCAGTTTCATCCTGACACCAGCCTGTTCGATATCGAGGGCTTTCGCAGCGAGCTTGCCGGCAGCCGATCGCCCATCGCGCCATTCAAGGCCGCGCTGGGCGAAATCCAGGCGCGGCTCGACGAACGCTTCCACACCGGCAGCGACATTCGCGACCTGGTGCGTGGCCGCGCGTGGTGTCTCGACCGCCTGCTAGAAGTCGCCTGGCAGCAGCATGACTGGCAAGATGACGGCATCGCCCTGCTGGCGGTGGGCGGCTATGGCCGTGGCGAACTGCATCCGCACTCTGATGTGGACCTGCAGATCCTGCTTGAACACGACGACGACAGCGCCTACCGCGAACCGCTCAGCGCTTTCATCACCTTCCTGTGGGATATCGGCCTTGAGATCGGCCATAGCGTACGCTCACTGAACGACTGTGAGCGTGAAGCCAGCGCCGATATCACCATTATCACCAATCTGATCGAAACACGCACCCTAGCCGGCCCAGAGCGCTTGCGCGAAGCCATGCAGGAGCGACTTGCCACCAAGCAGCTATGGCCCTCTGAGCTCTTCTTCGAGGCTAAGTGGCAGGAACAGATCGCCCGCCACCGCCGCTTCAACAATTCCGAGTACCACCTGGAGCCCAACATCAAGAGCTCTCCCGGCGGGCTGCGTGATATCCAGATGATCGGCTGGGTGGCCAAGCGTCACTTCGGCACCGAGCATTATTCACAGCTGGTGGCCGGCGGCTTCATGAACGATGCCGAGCTGCACATCCTCAGCCAGGGCCAAGCCTTCCTGTGGCAGGTACGCTATGCGCTGCACATGCTGGCTGGTCGCGCCGAAGACCGCCTGCTGTTTGATCATCAGGCGGCCATCGCCGAGCTATTTGGCTTTCGTGACACCCCCGAGCGTCTGGCGGTGGAAAGTTTCATGAAACGCTACTACCGCCACGTCACCGCGCTGGCCGGGCTCAACGATATGCTGTTGCAGCATTTCGACGAGGTCATCCTGCACGCCGGTGAAGACCCGATCATCGAACCGCTCAACGCGCGTTTCGAGATCAAAGCCGGCTACATTCAGGCCTGCCAGCGCCGGGTATTCAACGACGACCCTGCCGCACTACTGGAACTGTTTGCGCTGATGGCCGAGCACCCGCACATCGAGGGCGTACGCGCCGACACCATCCGCCTGATCCGCGATCACCGACATTTGATCGACGACCGCTTCCGCGCCAGCCCCCAGCACCAGGCGCTGTTCATGCGTCTGCTGCGGGCACCGGGCAACGTGGCCCGCCAACTGCGGCGCATGAACCGCTACGGCGTGCTTGGCAAGTACCTGCCGGCCTTTGGCCAGGCCGTGGGCCTGATGCAGCACGACCTGTTCCACATCTACACCGTGGACGCCCACACCCTGCGTTTGCTCAAGTGCATACACGACTTCCACAAGCCCGAGGCTAAAGAAAACTTCTCGGTGGCAGCACCGCTGGTACACCAGCTGCCCAAGTTGGAGCTGCTGTGGATCGCCGGCCTGTTTCACGACATCGGCAAAGGGCGCGGTGGCGACCACTCAGTGATCGGGGCAGAGGAAGCTGAAGCCTTTGCCCAGCAACACCAGCTGGCGCCACGCGATACCCGCTTGGTGACCTGGCTGGTTAGGCACCACCTGCTGATGTCGATGGTCGCCCAGAAACGCGACATCACTGACCCAGAGGTGATCGGCGAGTTCGCCCACATTGTCGCCGACGAGACCCGCCTGGATTACCTGTACGTGCTGACCGTGGCCGATATCAACGCCACAAACCCGACGCTGTGGAACGGCTGGCGCGCCTCGCTACTGCGACAGTTATATATGCAGACCCGACGCGCCCTACGCCGCGGACTGGAACACCCGCTGGACCGCGATGACACCGTGCGCGAAACTCGCGCCGAAGCCCGCTCACTGCTGGCCGCGCTGGGTGCCGATATCGCCAGGGTAGATAGGCTATGGCGCTCGCTGGGCGAAGACTATTTTCTACAGTACGCCCCCAGCGAGATCGCCTGGCAGACCCAGGGCATTCTTAATCACAGCAGCAATCACGGCAGCACCCATGAAAATAGTCAGTTGCCGCTGGTGATGCTCAGCGCGCCGCCCGAAGACAGTAACGAAGGCGGCACCAAGGTGTTCATTCATACTCGCTCGGTGGACAACCTGTTTGCCGCCACCGCAGCGGCCATGGACCAGCTGGGGTTGTCGATTCAGGACGCGCGCATTGCCACCTCCAGCAACAACTGGACGCTCAACACCTTTATCGTGCTGGACGATCGCTGCCAACCAATCCGTGATCACCAACGCCTGGACGCCATTCATCATCACCTGGTCGAAGAGCTCGACGATCCCGACGACTACCCGCAAATCGTCACCCGCTACACGCCACGCCAGCTCAGGCATTTCCGGGTGCCCACCGAGGTAGTCATCGAACAAGACCCGACCAACGAACGCACCCTGTTGGAACTGTTGGCACCCGACCGTCCCGGCCTGCTGGCCCGGGTCGGACGTATTTTCATGGAGCAGGAGATCGCACTCTCGGCAGCCAAGATCGCCACCTTCGGCGAACGCGTCGAAGACGTGTTTTTCATCACCGACCGCAACGGTGCTCCGCTCACTGATCCAGAACGGCAACAACAGCTGCGCAAACGGCTGATCGACGTGCTGAGCATTGCTGAATGAAGCCCACCTACCTGAAGGACAAAACAGATGCTGATGCTATACGTAATCAAGTCCTGCGATACCTGCCGCAAGGCGCGCAAGGCACTCGACGACAAGGGCCTCGCCTACCGTGTCCACGACCTGCGTGAAGACGGCCTGTCTGCCGGACTGCTCGAAGAACTACTTGAACGGGTCGCTCTGCTAACACTGCTTAACAAGCGCAGTACGACCTGGCGCAACCTGAGCGATGCCGAGAAGGTAAGCAGCGGCGATGGTGAGATTCGCGAGCTGCTACTGACTCACCCCACCCTGATCAAGCGACCGGTACTGGATACCGGCGAAGAGATCCGCGTTGGGTATCGTGACGGCGACTACAATGATCTCCAGGGCTGATGCCTGAGCAAGACACAACAGAGCGCCACCGCGTCAGCTCACAGAGGACACCGTATGTTTAGCCTTGCATTTGGAACAGGCACCCAGAACAACCTCGGCGAATGGCTTGAGGTGTACTACCCTGAGCCGCTGTTTGAACCCGCCGTCAGTCTAACGCAGGCCGCCCGCCGGGTGCTTGACGCACCGGCCGGCAATGCAGTGGTCAGCTTTCTACCCGAGCACTGCGCACCACTGGCCGACGCTCTACGCGACGCCGGCCATGAGACTCAGGCCCAGCTGGCTGAGACGCTAGCGGCCAGCCAACGCCCGCTGGTGGCCACGTTTCTGGAAGTGGATGCACCGCCACGCAGCACACCGGAGGTCTACCTCAAGCTGCATCTCCTGTCGCACCGGCTGGTCAAGCCCCACGGGCTCGACCTAACCGGAATGTTCGGCCTGTTGCGCAACATCGCTTGGACCAGCGAAGGCCCCATTGATGTCGATGAGTTGCCGACCCGCCGCCTCAAGGCGCGTCTTGAAGGCCGCCGCCTGTCAGTGGACTGCGTGGACAAGTTCCCCAAGATGACCGACTACGTGGTGCCTACTGGCGTACGTATCGGTGATGCCTCGCGTGTTCGCCTTGGCGCCTATCTGGGCGAAGGCACCACGGTGATGCACGAGGGTTTCGTCAACTTCAATGCCGGCACTGAAGGGCCCGGTATGATCGAGGGCCGCATCTCGGCTGGCGTCATGGTAGGAAAAGGCTCTGATCTTGGCGGCGGTTGCTCCACCATGGGCACCCTATCAGGCGGCGGCAACATCACCATCCGCGTTGGCGAAGGCTGCCTAATTGGCGCCAATGCCGGCATCGGTATTCCGCTGGGAGATCGCTGCACCGTGGAAGCCGGCCTGTACATCACCGCCGGCGCCAAGGTGGTGGTGATGGATGACAAAGGCCAGGAGGTCGATACCGTCACCGCCCGCGACCTAGCAGGTCAAAACGACCTGCTGCTGCGTCGCAACTCGCGCAATGGTCGCATCGAGTGTCTAACCAACAAGAGCGCTATCGCCCTGAATGAAGCACTGCACGCGCATAACTGATATGCCCACACCTTGAGCTGCGGACGACCGAATGCTCCCAATTAACAATGATATTGCCCTGAGCCCCACCTTGGCACTAGCCATGGCGCTGATGCGACGCCCCTCAGTGACTCCCGACGACCAGGGCTGCCAGGCGCTGATGATCGAACACCTAGAGCGCCTGGGCTTTCGCATCGAACAGCTACCCTATGGCGAAGTAGAGAATTTCTGGGCAGTGCATGGCCACCACGGCCCGGTACTGGCCTTTGCCGGACACACAGACGTAGTGCCAGCAGGCCCTCACGTGCACTGGGAGCATCCGCCCTTCGAGCCACGGATTGACGACGATGGCATGCTGTGCGGTCGTGGCGCTGCTGACATGAAAGGCAGCTTGGCCGCTATGGTGACGGCGGTGGAGCGTTTCATTTCAGCGCACCCCGACCACCCTGGCCGCATCGCTTTCCTAATTACTTCTGATGAGGAAGGCCCAGCAGTGGACGGCACCCGCGCGGTGGTAGAGCTTTTTCGTGAACGCCACGAACGGCTGGACTACTGCATCGTTGGCGAGCCATCTTCCAGCGAACAGATCGGTGATGTAATCAAGAACGGTCGGCGTGGCTCGCTAGGCGGCGAGCTTCAGGTGCACGGTGTCCAGGGGCATGTGGCCTACCCTCACCTGGCGCGCAATCCCATCCACCAGGTGCTGCCGGCGCTGGATGCACTGACCAGGGAGCACTGGGATTCAGGCAACGACTTCTTCCCCGCCACCAGCTTCCAGATTTCCAATATCCGCAGCGGCACTGGCGCCACCAATGTGATCCCTGGCGAGCTAGAAGTGGTGTTCAATTTTCGCTACTCCACGGAGCTCACCCACGATCAACTGCGCAAGCGCACCGAAGCTATCCTTGATGCCTACGAGTTCGACTATCGACTGGACTGGACACTGAACGGCGAACCCTTCTTGACCGCCGAAGGCGAGCTGATTGATGCCGCGGTGGCCGGCGTTAGCAAGATCACCGGTCGTCGCCCTGCGCTGTCGACCTCCGGCGGCACCTCGGATGGCCGCTTTATCGCTACCCTGGGCGCCCAGGTTGTCGAGCTCGGCCCACTCAACAACACCATTCACAAGGTCAATGAGCGGGTATGCGCTGCTGACCTTGACGAACTTTCAAGCATTTACGAAGCCATACTCGCCCACCTATTTGCCCCTTCCGCCACCGCCGACTGAGACTGCCATGGAATGCTACCCCGATATCGAGATCTATTTGGCCAAAAAAGTGGAGCGCGAGGCGGTCGATGCCTGGCTCGGTGAAGCCATTGGCGCTACAGCACTTGAGCCTGCCGGCAAGCTGCGTTGGCGCAGCCGGGGGCGCTATCAGGGAGATGCCATCCCGATACTGCTGGTAGAGAAAGCCGCCGATGGCTTCACCAGCCTGTGGCTGGACAGCCCGGCCACCCCCTGGGCCACGGATGCTGAGCTGGCTCGCGCAGCGGCTGCCGCCCTAAACTGCGAGGTGCGCTGTTCGCTGGGCGGCTGGCACCCTGGCGATGACCCCGACCGCTTCTTGCAGATATCCGCCGATGGTAGCGAGTGCATCATCGCATGGGTTGATTCAGGACATTAAGCCACCAACGACCCCTGACAGAGCAGACCTAGCAGAGCAGTCACAGCAAAGCGCCCTGCTCATGACTCAGCGTCAAGACAGGGCGCGTTACGACTTACCTTTTTTCACTTACTGACTCGGTGTCAGGTAATCACGGTGACATCGTCAGCCTGCAGCCCGCGCTCATTGCGAGAGGTGTGATACCTCACCTTCTGACCTTCTGCCAGTGTGCGGTGGCCATGCCCGCGAATCGCGCGAAAATGCACAAACACATCTTCGCCGGTATCACGAGTGATAAACCCATAGCCTTTATTGACATTGAACCACTTGACCTCACCAATCTCGCGGCCATCATCTTCGACCTCGATCTGCCCGGTCGTTGGTGCACCAAGCGCACCCACCACAAGGGTAGCTACTAGCATCAGTACAAAAACCGCAGCCACCACGGCAACATATCCCGGTAACGCCACCTGATCACCAAACCAGCCAGCGAACAGAACGATCAGCCAGGGGGCTGGCAACGCCAGTAACAGACTGACAATACAACTACGCAATACAACTTTTGAGTTCATAACCCTTAAATACTCTCTTGTAAAATTCAATCAAGGACAGACTGGTGAGGCGGATAGCGCTGCAATGCAAGCGACACTCCGCCCCGATAACATGCCGATGCCACGATGAACAGCGACATCAAGCCTTAAAATTCTACCATGATCAAAAAAATCAAGCCCTATATACAGCAACGGCACAATATCGACACAGCAGCGACACAGCACCGACAAAACTACAACACAACAACGCCGGCTCAATGGCCGGCGTTGTCACTTACCTCACTATCTACATCAGGCGCCTGCCTCAGTCACCATAAACATCCGCCACGTCTTTCAGCGGATAGTGTGATGGATAAGGCTTGCGAGCCACCCCCGAGTCTACTGCCGCTTGAGCCACGGCTGAGGACACCCGCCCCAGCAGACGCGCATCTACCGGCGTGGGAATGATGTAGTCCCGCCCGAAACTCATGTTCTCCCTGCCATACGCTTCAAGCACTTCCTGAGGTACCGGCTCACGGGCCAGGTCCTTGAGTGAGTGGACAGCCGCAATCTTCATTTCCTCATTAATGCGGGTCGCGCGAACATCCAACGCTCCACGGAAGATGAAAGGGAAGCCCAGCACATTATTGACCTGGTTCGGGTAGTCGGAACGCCCCGTGGCCATGATCACATCAGGTCGCGTCTCGCGGGCCAGGTCAGGATCGATTTCCGGGTCGGGGTTGGTGCAGGCGAACACCACCGGATTCGGCGCCATCTTACGCATGTGATCGGCGCTCATCAGGCCAGGGCCCGACAGCCCGACGAACACATCAGCACCATCAATAGCGTCATCCAGGGTGCGCTTGTCGGTATCAATGGCGAACATGGCCTTGTACTGGTTGAGATCCTGTCGGCCAGTGTGAATCACGCCCCGACGGTCCAGCATGATCAGGTTTTCAGCGCGAGCACCACAGGCCACCAAGAGCTTCATGCAGGCGATAGCCGCCGCACCGGCACCCAAACATACAATACGCGTCTGCGCTAGCGACTTCCCGGCAATATCCAAGGCATTGAGCATACCCGCCGCTGTCACAATGGCCGTGCCATGTTGGTCGTCGTGGAACACCGGAATATTGCACTGGTCAATCAACGCGCGCTCAATTTCGAAGCACTCAGGCGCCTTGATATCCTCGAGGTTGATGCCACCCCAGGTATCCGCAATACGGGCCACGGTGTCGATAAACGCCTGAGGGCTCTCAGCATTCACCTGAACATCGGTGGAGTTGATGCCGGCGAAGCGCTTAAACAACACGCCCTTGCCTTCCATCACCGGCTTGCTGGCCATTGGTCCCAGATTGCCCAGGCCGAGAATCGCCGTACCGTCAGTAATCACAGCGACCATATTGCCCTTGCCAGTATACAGATAGACATTTTCCGGATCACGAGCAATTTCGCGAACGGGCTCAGCTACCCCGGGACTATAGGCCAGGGACAGATCCCGGGCTGTGGCGGTTGGCTTGGTCAGCTCCACCGACAATTTTCCGGGAATGGGGGACGAGTGATAATCCAGCGCTGCCTGCTTATTCGCGTCGATCATGCTTGTTGTATCCGCAGTAATGGAGTGGAAATTGCTATTCAGCGTATAAAAAGCCCTTCAGTTTCTCAACTTACGTCATTATTCAGGGCACAAGAAATATCGCAGAAAGCAGCCATGTCACAGGCAGTATGAATGCTGCCGCTGAAACGTGAACAAAAAACCCGCCAATCGGCGGGTTTTTTATCCAGCATCGTAAAGATACCGCGGCAACTCAGCGTTTGACCGCTGCACCAAAGCGCTTGTTGAAGCGCTCGACACGACCACCGCTTGACGCCTGCTTCTGCTTGCCGGTGTAGAACGGGTGGCACTGCGAGCAGACATCCAGGTTGAAGTCGTGATCGGACGTCGAGCCCACTTCGAAGGTTGCGCCGCAGGAGCAAGTCGCGCTGACCGCCTTGTAATCGGGGTGAATACCTTGTTTCATCTTGAGCCTCATCGAGCGGTATGCCGCCACCTGATCCGTTGCCAGGCACCGCATACGGGTTATGGAACATGCTAACCGGCACCTTCATCCACCCGGCCATGACGACCCATGGTGGCAAAAGCGACCCGGCATCTTAACAGAGTCAATCGTGGAGGCCAATTGCCCGATACCACTTTTCCGTCACGTCCTCGCATTCTAGGGGTCGCAATCCCCTCGCCACTGCGCCGCCTGTTCGACTATCGGCCCAGCACAGAGGCCCCTGAGCACGGCTGGCAGCCAGGGCTTCGTGTACGCGTTTCTTTTGGCAACCGCCAAGTTGTCGGTATTGTCATCGAATGCCGCGATCATAGTGACGTGCCCGAGAATAAGCTCAAGGCGATTGATGAATGTCTGGACAGCCGCCCACTGCCGGCAGACTGGTTATGGCTGTGCCAGTTCACCGCCCGCTACTACCAGCACGCACTGGGCGACACCCTACATCACGCTCTGCCCGCCAGGCTGCGCCAGGGACAGGCGCTTGAAACCCAGATCCGGGAGCACTGGCGACTGACGCCCCAAGGCCAGCAGACACCCTCCGGCGAGCCGGCCCGCGCACCCCGCCAGGCCGCCCTGCTCGACATGCTGCGCCAGCACCCAACGGGGCTGGTCAGTCAGGCGATCATGGCCCAGTCCTTCACTCGACCGCAGCTGAACGCCCTGGCAAGCAAGGGCCTTATCAAGGCCACCGAAGAACCGCTGACCGGCACGCCGGAGCACATCAGCAAAGGCTATCTTGCCGAACCCACGCTGTCGCTGAACCGCGAGCAGTCCGCCGCGCTGGCAGCGGTACACGAACAGCTCGATGCCTTTCACCCCTGCCTGCTGCATGGCGTCACCGGCAGCGGTAAGACCGAGGTCTACCTGCAGCTGATCGAGGCCGTAGTCAGCCGGGGCCGCCAGGCACTAGTGCTGATTCCTGAAATCAGCCTAACACCGCAGACCCTGTCGCGCTTTCGCCGGCGCTTCCGCTTACCCGTTGTGGCACTACACTCAGGGCTCAATGACAGCGAACGGCTGGATGCCTGGGAATCCGCAGCCAGCGGCCGAGCACGCATCATCATCGGCACCCGCTCGGCAATCTTTACGCCGCTGGAAAAGCCCGGGGTAATCATTGTCGATGAAGAACACGACAGTTCGTTCAAGCAGCAAGACGGCTTGCGCTACCATGCCCGCGACCTGGCAGTAGTGCGCGCCCAGCGCGCTGACATACCGCTGGTCATGGGCAGCGCCACACCCTCGCTGGAAAGCCTGCAGCGCGCCCTGAGCGGACACTATCGTCATCTCAAGCTGACTCAGCGCGCCACGCGCCATGCTCCCGCGAAACTCGAGCTGGTCGACATACGCGGCCGAGTGCGTCACGGCGGGCTAACACCGCCGGTGCAAAAACAGATCGCCGCCACTATCGCCGACGGCCACCAGGTGCTGGTGTTCATCAACCGCCGCGGCTTTGCCCCGACGCTGTCCTGTCACGCCTGCGGCTGGATGGCCGACTGCGAGCACTGCGACGCCCGGATGACGCTGCACCGCCAGCCGCCGCTGCTGGTCTGCCACCATTGCGAGCACCGCAGCCCCCAACCAGCGGTCTGCCCGGACTGCGGCAGCGGTGATCTGCGTCCGCTGGGCACTGGCACCGAACGCAGCGAGGAAACCCTGGCCGAGCAGTTTCCTGACACGCCGGTTCACAGAATCGATCGCGACAGCACGCGCCGTCGCGACTCGCTGGAACAAATTCTCAATGAAGTGCGCCGCGGCGAGCCTTGCCTGCTGGTCGGCACCCAGATGCTGGCCAAGGGCCACCACCTGCCTCACGTCACCCTCGTGGTGGTCATCAATGCCGACGCGGGCCTTTATGCCAGCGACTTCCGGGCGCTTGAGCACAGCGCCCAGCTGCTCGAACAGGTGGCTGGGCGCGCCGGACGCGCAGAGTTGCCAGGGCGGGTACTGGTACAGACGCTACATGCCGACGACCCTAACCTGCGCTTACTTGCCAATGAAGGCTACAATGCCCTAGCCGAGCAGCTTCTGGAGGAGCGCCGAATCGCCGCACTGCCCCCTTTCCGCTTTCTGGCCCTGCTGCGGATAGAAAGCCCGCGCGAGGAGCAAGCTCGTGAGCTAGCTGAGGCGGCTGGCGACGCACTTCGTCAACAATTGCAACATCGGCAGCTAAAAGTCGACTGCCTGGGGCCGGTGCCGGCCCCCATGGAGCGTCGACAAGGCCGCTATCATCTGCAGTTGATGTTAAGTGCGGCTAAACGCAGCCAACTACACGAAGCCAGCGCCTGGCTCGTCGCTTGGCTCGAAAGCGAGTCTCGAGCAAGACGCGTACGCTGGTCGCTGGATATCGACCCACAAACGCTCAGTTGAGCCGCTGCCAGCAACGCCTTCAATCCTGGCTCGCCGGCACTAGGCTTTAAAGCCGCGCCGTGATTGACGATAATACGTCACCGTGCCCCATGCCCGCCGTCGGGCGAGAGACATTTGCCCGCGTCACAGGACTTCTGACATTCCATGAAAGACACTATCATTGCGCTGCTTGAAGGCGCGCTGGACCAACTCAAACACCAGGGCCAGCTGCCCGACACTATCAGCCCGACCATTAAGGTTGAACCCACCCGGGACAAGACCCATGGCGACTATGCCACCAACCTGGCACTGATGCTGGCCAAGCCAGCCGGCAAGAACCCTCGCGAGCTGGCTAAAGCCATCATTGCTGGTCTACCAGACAGCGAGGCGCTACGTCAGGTGGAGATAGCCGGGCCGGGATTCATCAACTTCTTCGCCGCAACCGATGCAGCCGCCCAGGTGGTGCGCCACGTTCTGGAGGCCGGCGACGCCTTCGGGCGTAGCCTCATCGGCCAGGGCGAAAAGGTGCAGGTCGAGTTCGTCTCAGCCAACCCCACCGGCCCGCTGCATGTTGGTCACGGGCGCGGCGCCGCCATCGGCGACTGCTTGTGCCGCCTGCTTGAAGCCACCGGCTATAACGTAACCCGCGAGTTCTACTACAACGATGCCGGCGCCCAGATCAACAACCTGGCGCTGTCGGTACAGGCCCGCGCCAAAGGCGTCGAGCCCGAGCAGAACGACTGGCCTGCCGACGGCTATCGCGGCGGCTATATCAGCGATGTCGCTAGGTCCTATCTGGCCAGAGAAACCGTCTATGCCGACGACCGCCAGGTCACGGCTGACGGCAACCCTGATGATCTCGAAGCGATCCGCGACTTCGCCGTGGCCTACCTGCGCCGCGAACAGGATCTTGACCTGCGCGCCTTCGGCGTTGAGTTCGACGTCTATTTTCTCGAGTCCTCGCTATATGCTGATGGCAAGGTTGAGGCCACGGCAGCACGGCTGACCGACAACGGCCACACCTATCAGAAAGACGGCGCTACCTGGCTCCGCACCACCGAGTTTGGTGATGACAAGGACCGGGTCATGCGCAAAACTGACGGCAGCTATACCTATTTCCTGCCCGACGTTGCCTACCATCAGGACAAGTGGCAGCGCGGCTTCACCACCGTGATCAACGAACAGGGTGCCGACCACCACTCCACGGTAACCCGCGTACGTGCCGGTTTGCAGGCGCTGGAAGCCGGCATTCCACAGGGCTGGCCCGACTACGTGCTGCACCAGATGGTGCTGGTGACCCGCTCCGGCGTTGAGGTTAAGCTCTCCAAGCGCGCCGGCAGCTACGTGACCCTACGCGACCTGATCGACGAAGTCGGTCGCGATGCCACTCGCTTTTTCCTGGCTGCCCGTCGCGCTGATTCACAACTAACCTTTGATATCGACCTAGCGCGCTCCCAGTCCAACGACAACCCGGTCTATTACGTGCAGTATGCTCATGCCCGGGTGTGCAGCATGCTGCGCAAGGCCGATGCCGAAGGCACCCCCTTCGACCCCGAACAGGCCATGGTCAATCTCGCACTGCTGGAAGCCGAGCAGGAAAAAGCGGTCATCAACCGCCTGGCCCGCTTCCCCGAAGTGGTGGAACACGCAGCCAGTTCACGCGAGCCCCAGCAGATTGCCCAGTACCTACAAGATCTGGCAGGCGAGTTTCACACTTGCTACAACGCCGTCAAAGTGATGGTTGACGACAACGCCCAGCGAAATGCCCGTC